>JAKAXK010000021.1 GCA_021827145.1 Pseudomonadota bacterium | reverse complement strand
ATCTCGCGCCGTAATCGGGTTGTCGCCTGTGACCATGATCGTCTTGATGCCGAGACTGCGCATATGCGCGAAACGCTCACGCATACCGGGTTTCAAGACATCCGATAGACCGATCACGCCAATCAGGGCCCCATCCATCGCGAGCGCGAGCGGAGTCGCGCCTTTTCTTGCCACATGGTCGGCCGCCGCAGTCAACTCCGGTGGGGCGGTCGTCGTAAAACTTTCCCGTACATATCGTGCGACCGCCGCGACCGCGCCCTTGCGCGCCCTGCGACCATCTGCCAGATCCGTCCCGCTCATCCGCGTCTCGGCGGTAAATTCCACGCCCTGCGCCTGCTCCCAAGCGGGATCACGTTTGGCGCCCTTTGCCACCGCCAGCGCCACGATAGAGCGCCCTTCGGGAGTCGAGTCATACCAGGAGGCAGCCATTGCGGCCTCGGCGACATCGGCCTCGCTGTAGCCGGGCAAGGGCATGAATTCAGTCGCCTGGCGATTGCCTATGGTGATGGTCCCCGTCTTGTCCAAGATCAGTGTCTGTACATCGCCCGCTGCCTCCACGGCCCGTCCGGACATCGCCAAAACGTTGAACCGCGTCGCGCGATCGATGCCCGCAATCCCGATGGCGGACAAGAGCGCCCCAATGGTCGTGGGCATTAACGCCACCAGCAGCGCAATCAGGGTCGCTACATCGATATTGATATGAAGAAAAGCGGCAAGCGGCTTCAAAGTGGCCACAACAACCACGAATATGAGGCTCAAAACCGCAAGCAACACGGTCAGCGCAATCTCATTGGGCGTTTTCTGACGCCGCGCACCTTCCACGAGCTGGATCATGCGATCGAGAAAGGTCTGCCCTGGGTCAGCGGAGACTTTAAAAACCAACCAGTCCGAAAGGATGCGCGTGCCGCCGGTGACAGTCGACATCACATCCGTGCCAGGCTCCTTTAAGACCGGTGCCGATTCCCCCGTTATCGCCGATTCATCAACCGACGCGATGCCCTCCAAGATCTCGCCATCCGTTGGAATGATCTCGCCGCGTTCGACACGCACGCGATCACCCTTGCGCAACATCCCGGCTGCAACCACGTGAAACGTGCCGTCTTCGGCGATGCGCCGCGCCGTCACATCCGTCTTGGTCTGGCGAAGCGCGTCGGCCTGCGCCTTGCCCCGACCCTCCGCAATGGCCTCGGCGAAGTTTGCGAACCATACCGTAAAAACGAGAATGGCCGTCACGAACCCGTTGTAGTCCGCCGTGACCTGTGTCTTACCGAAAAGGTCCGGATCGATAGTCAACGCCAACGTCACGAACATCGACAACCAGACGATAAACATGACGGGGTTGCGTAGTTGGACGCGCGGACTGAATTTTTTGAAAGAGTCTAAGATTGCCTGCCCGACAAGATCCCGTGACCCCTTGCGCCCGACCTCGACAGACCCGCGCGCGTGTTCCCCCGCCTCGCTCATCGTATAACCCCCATCGATGCATGGTGCGTGTAGAGTGCGCCGAGCTCGGCAATGGGCCCCAACACGAGGGCGGGAAAGAAGGTCAGTGCCCCCACAACGACGATGGTTGCGAACCAAAACCCGCCGAAAAGCACGGTATCCGTCCTCAGGGTCCCTACGGTCTCCTGCACACACGGTTTCGCGGCCAATGAACCGCCAAGCGCGAGCATGAAGATGACGGAGGCATAGCGCCCCACCAGCATCACGACCGCCAGAGCGGCGTTATACCAGGTAGTGTCCCCATTTAGCCCCGCAAAGGCCGATCCGTTGTTGGCGGCAGCCGACGTGAAGGCGTAGAGCACTTCGGACAGACCGTGTGATCCGACGTTCCCGAGTGAATGAACCCCGTACGGGGCCATCAAGGACCATGCGGTTGGGACCAGAATGATCAGGGGATGGACCAAGAGCGCAAGCGACGCCAGCACGATCTCCCGTTTCTCGATTTTCTTTCCGAGAAATTCTGGTGTCCGCCCCACCATGAGGCCAGCAATGAAAACGGCAAAGATACCAAACATCAAGAAGTTGAGCATCCCGACACCCAGACCGCCGAACACGCAGTTGAGCATCATTTGCACAAGCGACACCATGCCACCTGCAGGTGTATAGCTGTCCAGCATGGAATTGACTGTACCAGTCGTGAAAGCGGTGCTCACCGTATCGAACAAAGCGCTCTGAGTGATACCGAACCGTACTTCCTTGCCGACCATATTGCCGCCCATCTGACCGGCGCTTGCGTGCTGCATCAAGCCCGCGTGCGCCAAAAGCGGCGTGCCACGCTGCTCGGCAATCACGGCCGTGCACAGCGCGACCACAAGCATTGACGCCATGATTGTGTAAATGACGCGGCCGAGCTTCGGGTTTCCCACCATGCGCCCGAAGGCCACGACGAGCGCCATGGGGCTCACCATCATGAGCAGGGTCTCAATGACGTTCGACAGAGGTGTTGGGTTCTCAAAGGGGTGCGCCGAATTCGCATTGAAGAATCCGCCCCCATTCGTGCCCAAATGCTTTATGGCCTCGAGGTCCGCGACCGGGCCTAGGGGGATGTGGTGTACACCGACCTGAATAAGGTGCGCCGTGACCACGCCCGTGAGCGTCTCGGGGGATCCCTGCCAAACCAGGATCGGTGTAATAAAAAGGCACGGGAGGAGAAACACGCGCGTAAGAACTCGCACGAAATCGTGGTAGAAGTTGCCGAGGACTTGACCTTTATCGCGGTTTGGGGAAATGGCGCGAAAAAACGCGATCGCGACGACCAGGCCCGTTGCCGCCGAAGTAAACATGGGAAAGGTTATGGCGGCCATCTGGCTAAAAAGCGAAAGCGTCGACTCGCCGCCATAATTCTGCCAATTGGTATTCGTAATGAAGCTCGTCGCCGTATTGAAGGCGAGCCAGGGTGGAACGTCGGGGAATTTCAGAGGGTTCCACGGCAAATGGGCCTGAAAAGACAGGATCGCGCCAATCATGAGACCCATAAGGAGATTGGTGAGGAGCATATGGGCCACATAACCCTTCCAGCCCATCCCTTCCTTGACGGCCTCTCGCCCTATGATCCGATAGATAAGCCGGTCGACCGGACCCAAGATCGGATCGAGCAGGGTCTTACGCTCCTGGAAGACGCGCGCCAGATAACGTCCGAAGGGGACGCTGATCGCCCCAGCAAGCAATAGCTCAATGACAATCGGCCAAAACGCGTTCGCACTCATCGCTCAGAAGCGCTCCGGGTACAAGATCGCGTAGACCAAATAAGCCGCCACCGCAGCGACAAGCGCAAGCAACACATCCGTCATATATTCTCTCCTTCGTGGCCCCCATTGAACGAGTCCGAAAAACGTACGAGGCCCACAAGGAGTCCGTAGACCACAACGAACGCCTCCCATGACCCAATAAACATGGCGACCTTTCCCTTACGCCCGCACCGAACGGAATCCAGTCTGTGACTGGTCACATCGCCGTGCAAGCCGCGATTGAAGCCGAACTTTAAAAAACTTACCATGAACACACTCGCGGTCCCAGAACCCTTCATCCCATTGCCGGCCAACCTTGCAGGCGCGGCGATGTTCCGTCTACATACCACTTACGATCCTCGGATATCAGTCTGGTGCCACAGAAATCGGTCCTGATCACGCCATAACACAACTCCACATAAAGAACATTTATGCTCTGTGGTGTTCCAAACCGCTCTTGGCTGATTATGAGCGGCCAATCAGGCCACCACGCCCGTCGCGCCGGTCGCGCTTTCCACACGCAATGTTTCTGGAATAATAGCCTTCATGACGCTCCGTCTGTCCGCGCATAGGCACTACCTCGGCACCCTCGAAGCGACGCTCGGCGCCAGGGCCGGCCTGGCCCGTCTGCAATCCCTCTGGCCCGCCCGGAAACAAAGCGCCCCCGCACCCGGTCAAGGCGCAGCGCACGGCCCACTGAGGCCGGTACGGACGCGCCATGCCCTCGAATGCGCCCTGCCATGACCCCTTGCGGTGTGAGCGGCTCCATCCGCATCCTCACGAAGCAAGCGCCGTGCCATGATATTTTTCCCCGATAAGTCCAGGTGTTAGCGCAGCCTTGGGTCCAGCTTGCGCCGCGCCGACGGCCTAGGAGGGGTCCGCGGATGCCAGCAAGGCGCCCGCCGGGCCCGTCGAGGGCTTAGCCCACGGTTACCTGGCGGCGCCGGGACCCAGGGGCCTCGAAGACATACGCGAGACCAGGGTGCTGGTCGTCCTGGAACGGCGCGCCGACGCACGTCACAACGGCCGCTGTCTTGTGCCGGTCCCGCGGAAGGGGGCTCCGGGCAGCGGTTCCTTCGGATGGATTACCGCCACACCCGCCTCTTCCGTATGCCCTGCGCATGACGGCAGTAAAGGCATAGATAAGGGCGGGAAGACGCCGGTGGTGACGGTCCCCGAGGCCAATCGCCGACCTCAAGCCACACCGGGGACGTGTCTGTCGAGACGCGCGGCATAACGTTCCTCGGGTCCGGCGAGGCCAGGGCGAGGGGCGAGGCCAGGGCGAGGGGCGAGGCCAGGGCGAGGGTCGAGCGCGGGAAAGCCGCGAAGGCGGCAAGGTGCGCAATAGCTTGTGGCAAGACACGTCACACCCTTGTGTACGGACACGACCGGAAGATTCGCCCTCCCCCCTTGTCGTTGCCCGGGGTGCTCTGCACTATCGACGCCAACCCAGCCCACCCCTTGATTGACGGTTTTTTGACGATGTCCGGTCCCGCACCCAGAGCGCGCAGCGAGTCGACGGCTTGGCCATAGCGCCCACCGTTCATCGGACAGCCCCATTGGGCGTGGCATACCTTGCGAGAAGGTTGGTCTCGACTATGCTTCACGTATAAGGGGGCGCTGATGCGGGACCACAAATGATAAGCGATGCGGCCGACGGGGGCATTGCGGGCGACGATACGCCGCGACGCAGGATACTGGTGGTGGACGACGATGACGGTCTGCGCGCCGGGCTTGCGATCGGCTTAAAACGCGACGGCTATGCCGTTCAGCTCGCGTGCGATGCCAATGAGGCGATGGAAAAGCTTGCCCACGCGGATTTCGACCTCATCCTGCTCGACCTGCGCCTACCAGGGGCCATCGACGGCCTGGGCCTGCTCAATAGCATCCGCGCCGAGCGCTCACCTCTCAACCTTCCGGTCATCATAATCTCCGGATCGTCCGATACCGCGAACATCGTCACGGCCTTACGGGACGGCGCCAATGACTATGTGGTGAAACCCTTCGATGCCAGCACGGTGCGTGCCCGCGTGCGCACACAGATCACCTTGAAGGCACTCAAGGACGTGAATGACCACTTCCTCCGGACCGCAAGCCACGACCTCAAAAAACCGATCATGCTTATGCTCGATGTGGCAAGTCAGATTCGGCTGACCGCCACAACGGGCCTGCCAATGTCGGCGGACGATCAATCGGCCCTCGATCTTCTCATCGACACCGGCAAATACATGCAGCAGATCATAGGTGAACTGCTCGACATGGGGGCCATTCGTGCCGGCCGCGTCCACCTCCAAAAACAACCCACCGACTTCGGCGCCATCGTGCGACAGGCGGTGGCTCACAACTTAGGCTACGCACATGGCAAGGGTATAGAACTCGACCTCAAGTTCTCGCCCGGCATCCCGCACATCCTCGCCGACGAGCTACGGCTCCTGCAAGTCCTGGACAACCTGATCGGAAACGCCATCAAGTTCAGCCCGCCCAAGACGCGCGTCGTTATCTCCACATCCGCCGCTGGCGAGCAGATCGTGTGCGAGGTTGCCGACGAGGGTCCCGGGCTATCGTCCCAAGATCAGAGCCACCTCTTCCAGCCCTATCAATCGCTCAGCAACAAACCCACGGGAAACGAGCAAAGCACGGGCCTGGGCCTTGCCATCTGCAAAGAACTGATAACGCTCCATCAAGGTGATATCGGGGCCCACAACAACCCGAATGGGGGCGCGACATTCTGGATACGCGTGCCGATCAAACCGCAGCCCGCCCAGGACACCACGCTCCTCGAGCAACGCAAGACCGCCCGCCAAGCAACCTAGCGCCTGTTGCTGTATGCAGTCACGGTCGCTGCGGACGATGCCCGCTCTCCGATCGCCTCGACGGGGGACGACATCGGGATAGTCTGTCCTCCCGGATCGGGGAGGCCTGGCCCCACCCTAAAGAGCGTGATCTCGGGCGGCGCAAGTAAACGGAACGGCGGCCCCCAGGCTCCGGTGCCACGACTTACATAGAGATAGGAGGCACGCGCCAAGCGAAACAGCCCGGCATGCGCTGGATAGTACAGACGGGTCAGGAAACCGAAGGGGAAGATCTGCCCCTTGTGGGTATGCCCCGAAAGCTGCAGATCGAAGCGGGTCTCGGAGCCGGGCAATACATCGGGACGGTGCTTGAGCAGAACCGTAAAAGTGTCGTCCGAGACTTCGCGCAAGATTCGCGCCTCGGAACGCGCCGCCTCCCCTGGCTTGCCCGCCACGGGATCATCCACACCCACGAGCCGCAGGCCCGGAACGACGATCGCCGTGTTGCGCAGCACAACGAAGCCACAGCGCTCCACGAAAGACAGCGCCGGCTCAAGGCCCGCGTAACACTCGTGATTACCAACCACGGCAAACTTACCGAGACGCGGCTTGAAGGCCGACAAGGCCTCGGTGACAGGTACGGCGAGTCCCGCACGCGAATCGATCAAGTCACCGGTCGACACCACGACATCCGGTTCATGCTCTCGAAGCCTCTTCAAGAGCGCTTGGATGCGACGACACCCATTCATCGTGCCGATATGGACATCTGATATCTGGGCTATGCAAAGGACCGGGGGGGGCCGATGTCCTTTGTGGTCGGGACGTTGATCGTCTCCACCCGAATCCGCGACCTCTCGAAAAAGGCGTAGATCGCCAATAGTCCGGTCAAACTCAGGCTCAATATCAAAGACAGGGCGCGGGTTGCGACATGGGAAGGTGCGCCGACAAGGACAAACGAGACCCCAAGCATGAGGTCGGTCGCAAGCCGTGCCATGGTGAACAGCAGCACGAGCCCCGCCCAGGTGTAGCCGACCCACGATAAGGCCCGCCCGATGCGCTTGAACGGCCGTCGGTCCATGCGGCGCGCGAAAAACGGGGTGAGCCCAAGTCCGAGAAGCATCCCGCCGAGAATGGCGGACTCGGATGGCGGAAGCACAAGACCGACCACCAAGGCGTGCCAAATGAACACATGGGCCAAGCCGTAAAGTGCTACGAACACAAGAAAAATCATCGCCGATACCTCGAAGGCCAGACGCTATTGTGCCGCAGGCACGCGGGCGCGCCCATGCACCTTTAGACACCCGGGCCAGAATCTCCGGCGAGCGAGCAAAAAAGTAGGTCAGGGAGCCTGGGCAGCGAACGCGCTCTCGACGATGGCGGCAAAAATACGATCGAGCTCGGCCCCAAGGGAAACGAGATCCGGATGATCATAGCGGGCGAAAACCTGCGAGGGGCGGCGATAGGCAGTGATCGTGCGGCCGCCCGCGACATAGACATGAAGACGCAGCGGGATATCGAGACCCGCCTCTTTGCGCGCCGCCCATACACGTACAGCAAAATCCGGCCGGAAAATCTCCAGTATCTGGTCGCAGTCGACCACGATCCCCTTCTTGGCGACGTTCGCTTGGCCATTGATGTGGGCCACGAGCCCCATGGGCACCCGGGCCACCGCCGCTAGGAGGCGCTCGACCGTCTCCTTGCATCCATAAGGCGATGACACTTGAACGAGATCCTCATGCACGCACTGAACCTCCCGCGAATAGAGCCCGCAGCGTCGTATCCGTCACGCAAGGCATGCCGACGCGCGCCCGAATGGTCTATGCACCACGGCTTCAGTACACCGCCGAACGAAACGGCCTAAACCGAGGCGCAAAAACCGCAAGGCGCACGCCCCAAGGGGCCGAAGATGAAAAGTGCGCGCTCATACTCTATCATCGCAGGCTTCGACCCTCACACCAAGTCCGCGCGAGGAGAAGACGACATGCGCTCGACACCGACCCTCGCCATGATCCTCTGGCTTGCCCCGGCGGTAGTCGCGGCGCACGCCTCGGTCACGTCTGCGATCCCCAATCCGTGCGGGGGGGCCTCAGGTCTGCTCGCCGAACTCGATCGGCCAACCGTGGGCGACAGCGCCTGTGTGGCCGCACCAGGGCGAGCCATCGTGGAGCTGGGCTACGCCCACCTCAATACCAACGTCGGCACCCGACAAACGCTCCCACAAACAGAGACCCGGTTCGGTCTGCCGCGGCGGAACGAATTTGTGCTTCTCCCCCCCGACGCGATCTACGCCACGAATGAACACGGCACCGAGACGGATTACAGCGCCGCAGTCATAGGACTCAAGCACGAATGGGGCTATTCCCGTCGTTGGATCTATACCGGCGAAGTCCTGTTTACGGCCCCCGGAACCTACAACGCGAACGGGGCCGTCGACGGCTGGGGGTCGGCCGTCAATGGAATCATGGGCTACAATCTGACCACCAACGTCGCCCTCGGGCTCATGCTCGGCGTGACGAGCCTTTACGATCAGCAAGGGCGCCGCTACACAAGCGTGAACCCGGACTTCACGGCTACGTGGCTCATCGATCCACGCTGGCAACTCTATGGGGAGATCTACGGGCAAACCCATACGGCCGCCGGGCAAGGCAGCGGCTGGGATTCGGATGGCGGCGTACAGTATCTGGTAACACGACATGTTGAGGTCGATGCGGAAATCGGGCAGCGCCTGTCGGGCGCCCTGGGCGGGTATCGTAACTACTGGGGCTTGGGCGCGGGATGGGAATTCTAGGGAAAAACGGCCTCGAGAGAGCCGACGGCGAACGGGAAGGGGTCACGAAATTCCATCTTCGCTACACGCGCAGCGCGCCCCTGAGCGCCGCGCGCCTCGCCACCTTGCAAGGGTGGCGCCGAATCCTCTTTGATCTGGGGCTTATAGGGCAGGAGGCCACCGACAGCGGCCCCTTGGGCTTTGGGAATGTCAGCGAACGCTGCCATGCCGAGCAAGACCCCGAGAGGCGCTTCCTGATCACGGCCACTCAGACCGGCGGCAAACCCGTGCTCACCCCCAAGGATTATAGCCTGGTCACAGGCTGGGACCTCGTAGCCAATCGCATCGATGCCGAGGGCCCCTCGCCACCCTCCTCCGAGTCCCTGACGCATGCCATCTTCTATGCGTCACTCGCGGACGTCCGTTACGTCTTTCATGGCCACTCGCCCGAGATCTGGTCCTGCGCCAATGCCCTCGGGCTCCCATCGACCGCTCGCGATGCGCCCTACGGGACTCCTGAAATCGCCCGCGAGGTCCAGACCCTCCTCGCCCTGCCCGACTGTCGTGCGGCGGGCCTCGTGGTTATGGGCGGTCACAGAAACGGGGTCATAAGCTTCGCCGCCCGTGCGGAGGACGCCGGCCACCTCCTCATTCAAAGCTTGGCGCGCGCCCGCGGGCTCGCGCCGACCCACCAAGCCTAGCTCCTGGTAATATTTGCCCACAGAATAGGTGTGCTGGGACATGAACGGCAGATAGATCGTCGCGGCCGCACCGGCCACGAAGGAGGAGACCCGCCCACATATCCCGTCGCCCAGGAATTGTGGTGGGTTCGGGCATCCGGGTCCATACGCCGGCGTTGCCAAAATAACTGTCTAGGTCAAAGCCGCCCCACAGGAGCGCAGCGCCATGCCCAAGCTACCCCAAGCGGGGACGAGGTCGGCCGATACGGGCCGACCCGCCGGACGGCCACATTTTCTGGCGAGCTTCTTCCCCATACCCCCCAACACCTTGACCGATCTTGCCAAAACCGGCCGCCATACCGTCATGTTCGGTCACCACCGGGCCCACCTCATCCTGTCGCGGGTACGGCTTATGGCAATGCTGTTCGCTACGCTCACCCCGCTGTGGATACCATTCGACGTTCTGGTATTTCCGCAGTCGGTCTGGCGGGCCTTGATATTCGGGCGACTCGTAAGCAACGCCGACTTTCTCGCGCTCGGCCTACGTTGCCGTCACGCCACCACCTTGAAGACGGCCTATGTCGCCCTGGGCGCCTTGTTCTTTATCGGGTCAGCGCTCTTTCTGTTCGCGCATGCCGTGCTGGCGGGGGTGTCGCTGAGCCGGTCCGGCGCGACCATAGCGAGCAGCTATGCCTTTCTGCCGTTCGTCATCATGGCGGGGCTCAGTCTCTTCCCGCTTACCCTACTGGAGCTTGGCGCGCTGGCGCTGCCGCTCCTTATGGTCTTCAGCATCCCGGTGGTGGAACGCAGCGCCTTCATGGTGCCAACCTTCGATGCCACTGCGATACTCTGGCTGCTGACCCTAGTGGCGGCCGTCGGCGGCCTGTCGGCGGTAAGCCAGCTCCAGATCCTGCATTCACTGTTCGCCACATCCGTGATCGATCCCTTGACGGGGGTCTTCAATCGCGGCAGCGGAACCGAACTCATCGCCCTCCAAGTGGCGCTGGCACAGCGCCAGGGGTACCCCCTTGCGATCGCCTTCCTGGATCTGGATGACTTCAAACAGGTCAATGACGGGGCAGGGCACGAGAGCGGGGACAAGCTGCTCAAGGAAACCGCACAGTCCTGGCGCGCAGCCTTGCGCAAGAGCGATGCCGTCCTGCGTTGGGGCGGAGAGGAATTTCTCCTTGTACTGCCCTACACCGACTGCCCTTGCGCCGAGCGACTTCTTCGCCATCGGCTGCCCGCGCTGCAACGACCGGATGGCAAGCCCCTCACCTTCAGTATCGGGATCGCGTAATGGTGCGCCGACAGCCTGACCGACTGGCGGGCCTTGGTCGCACTCGCCGACGAGCGCATGTACCAGGCCAAGACCGCGGGCGAGGCGCGTATCGTCGCGCGCTCGTCCGCCGACACACGTACTCCCGCGCCCCCCGCCAAGACACCAACAGGGCGGCCGGGGCCTTAAGGGTGGCGCTCCGGCGGCGCCCATCGCGGTTTCTCCGAATAGGGCGAAACCGCAAACCCACGACAGACCGCGGCTTCGTGATGATTGCGGGCTCGAGCGGGACGCAAGCCCGCGCCCCGTCGCCACGCAAACGACATGGAGACGCGCTAAGCTGCACAAAACGGATGCGCCGACGCGGCGCCTGCCAGGGGAGATATCGCATGAGCAAGAGGTTTCCAGGGCGCGCTTGGGCGATAGGGGGCTTGGGGATCGCCTTGGGGGCCATCTCCCTGAGCACGCTGGCGCACCCCACCTCGAACGACCGCAATGTATTACAACCCGCGACCGTCAATGCCTCCAATCGCTCAGCCTACACGCATATTCTGCCGACCGGCCGCGTGACGAGTCCGGTCGGCACAATCAATGGCACACCGAACTTCGCGACCGCCGCAACCGTATCGGGCCATGTCCTGCTGGTCCTCGCCAATGGTGCGACACGCGCCCAGACCATCACCTCCTACGATGCGCAGACCCTCGCGACGATCGATCGGGTGGCTGCCTATCGCAGCGGCCACAAGGGCCCGGTCGCGAGCGGCGACGCGACCCTCGCCATCGCGCATCAGAACCTCTTTCAAGGGCTGGCCACCGGCCCCGGCGGCTTCGTCTATGCCGCGGGGGGCGGCACCAACGACGTGCTCGCCTTACGGCAGGACCGGGGGCAACTCACACTCGTACGACGCTACCGCTTGAGCTGGCAACCGTTTCCGAAGAACCAATACCCCTACCGTTACCAAGGCCACCACGTCGGCAGCCCGCGCCTATTTTATCCGGATGCGGTCGCCCTCGGACCCCGCAACCATCACCTCTTCGTCGCCGGGCTGCTCGCCAATAGCCTGGCGCGCATCAATTTGAAGACCGGGCAGGTCCGCTACCTCAATATCGGCGCCTACCCCTACGCCCTGGCCCTTGCCGACCACGGCGCGCGGCTCGCGGTGAGTCTCTGGGGCGCGAACGCGGTGGCGCTCGTCGACCCGCGGCGCTTCACGCGCCTTAAGCGCGTTCAAGTCGGCCCGCCGGCATCGGCCGCCGATGCGGCCGCCGGGCTGCATCCCACGGCAATGGTCGCCCAGCATCAGGGGCGCAACCTCTTTGTTGCCTTAAGCAACGTCGACCGGATTGCGCAGATCGATACCGCGTCCGGACAGGTCGTGCGATGGGTCGACGACAGCCCCTACCCCGGCGCCCCACCAGGAAGCTATCCGGATGCCTTGGCCATCGCGCACGGACACTTGTTCGTCGCCAATGCCGGGAACAACGACATCGCGGTCTTTGATCCGCGCTCTGGACGCCGTGAGGGCCTGATTCCGACCGGCTGGTACCCGACTGCGCTTACTAGCAGTGCTCACGCGCTCTACGCCGTGTCCGCAAAAGGCTTGGGCTCGGGGCCCAACATTCACCATCAATGGGTGGGCAATATGACGGACGGCCTCGTCCAGAAGATCCCATTCTCGACCTTACCAGCGCGACTCCCACAATGGACGAAGCTCGCGCTGCGCCATGACGGCTTCACGTCACGCGAGCGCGCGGCACGCCGCCGCCGCGATCGGACCACCGCCTCCTTTCTGCGTCATCACATCCATTATGTAGTACTCATCCTGCGCGAGAACAAAACCTTCGACGAGGATCTAGGAAAATATCGCGCTGCTGGACCTTACGCGGACCCGAATCTCGACCTCTACGGCCCGCGTGAACTGCCGAACCTCTATGCCCTCGCACGCCGCTACACCTTGTTCGCGCAGTTCATGGCCGACGGCGAGGTAACAGCGCAGGGGCATCAGTGGACGACGGCAGCCTCCGACTCCGACTTTGTCCAACGTACCTGGCCCGAGTACTACTCGCACCGCGGACTCGTTGCCAACCCCGGATGGACGCAGTCCCTGATTCCGGGCGGCGCTACCGGCACCGGTGGCCTTCCCTTGGGCGTGGATAACCCCTACGCGATCTATGAAAACCTCTCGGCGCTCGGCAAATGGTCCAACCCCTGGATCAGCTACCCCGGCCGACTCTTTCTCTTCAACGGCCTCCTGGCCCATCACGTATCTTTCGAGGACTTCGGCGAATTCGTGTCTCGTGCGCGCGGTGGCGCCATATCGCCGGCCATGAAGGCGCATCTTGCGACCAGCTTTCCCGGCTGGGATCGGATGCTGCTCGACACCGCGCGTACGCATCTCGCCATCCGTTGGCTCAAGGCCCACCCCGGCGCGGCATTCCCCCATTTCATCTATATTTGGCTACCCGATGACCATACCGCGGGCCGCAAGGCGTGCTATTACAGCCCGGATTACTATGTGGCCAACAACGATCTCGCGACCGCGCAACTCGTCCACTACCTGTCGACGACACCGGAATGGCGCCATATGGTAGTGTTCTTGACCGAAGACGATGCGCAGTCGGGGGCAGATCACATCAATGCCCATAGAACTTTTGCGCTCGCACTGGGACCGTGGGTCAAGCACGGCTTGCTCGACACGCACCCCTATTCGCAAGTGAACATCCTGAAGACGACCGAGGTGATCTTTGGACTGCCGCCGCTGTCACAATGGGACCAGAACGCGGGTGTCCTAGCGCGCATCTGGACTCGCCAGCCCGACTATGCCCAAACCCCCGTGCGGCGTGCGCGGATTCCGCTTACGTTCAACGCCGGCATCTGCGAGCACTACACGCTCCTGCGTCGCGAGGCCGGAGCCGTAGGCCATGTGCTCTCGTCCGACTGGTACAAGGCGCACATCGATGCTCACGGCGCGAAGGCGCCCCCCGTGCGCCATGCGTTCGCACCCACGACCTTGCTCAAGATCCCCGGGCCCGAGCAAATGCGCCAGGAATGGGTGGCCTCGCGCGGGCAGCCCGCCTACGCAGCCATGCAGCGGTATCTCGCCGACTATGCGCGGCGACACGGCGCGCCCCTCGCGGCCTACGAGGCCGGCGCCGACCGCCATAAGCGACACGCAACGCAGTGAGCAGCAAGGAGATGCCGGGTACGTACGAGCACCCCGGGCGCGGGACGCGCAGTCAGCCATCGACAAGGTCCGCCGATAACACGTCCGACGGACGGCTCACCCCGATTGGGTGGCGGACCCAAGAGAGCCCGCGGACGCGCGGTAGCACAAAGGGACAACTGCGTTGTCATCGCTGTGTGCGGCCGAGGAGATGAATTCAATCGACCGGCGCACGGGCAGTCCACCCTCTATGGCGTCGGCCTGGCGAGATCGTGACCGCCAAAGGCCCGGGGTAAGAGTTGCGCAAACGGGACACCGATAGGCCCGAGATCGAAACCCGCGGCGTAGACCATGGCCTCCGCCTCCATAAACTCCTGCAGCCGCTGCCGACAACCTCCGCAGGGCCACGCGCGCGCGGGGCGCGCGATCAACACGAGCGCGGCGCGCAGCCGCCTGTGGCCAACCGTAGAGACCATGGACCCAAGTGCCGCCGCCTCCGCACACAATCCTAGGGGATAGGCGGCATTTTCCACATTGCAGCCGGCAAACACTTCACCCGCAACCGTGAGGACCGCAGCCCCGACCGGAAATCCCGAGTAGGGAGCATAAGCATGCGCCAGCCCCTCTTGCGCCGCACGCAAAAGTCTCTTTAAATCATACTGATCAACCGGCTCCTTCATGGCCACCCCACCCCTGAACCCCGTGCCACCCTACGCTCATTAGATACTCGGTTTGGGGTCTTCACAACGGGGTGGGCGGCCAAGACGGCAGCGGTCCCCAAAAAAAGACCGGGGCGCGCTATAAATGACCGCCATGCGCCCCGACATGCGCGCCAAACTCTGGAGGCGGCCCGATCTCAACAAAAAGCGGTGATCAGTCACGCACGGAAAGGTAAGCCCGAGACGACCATAGACAGCAGGACACAAAACGCGCCGGTCTTTCGCCACACCTCGCGCGCGTCACCCTGGCCCGATGGCGCCCGGCGGGGACGGCGTATTCGGCTTTGGCTCACCTCCATTCCGGGGTATACTTGTGACGCTCAAATAGGCCGCGCCGAATGTCCCGCGCGACCGTCGCCATAAGGAAAGTCGCAGCCCATGCCAAGACAGTCACTAGGATTCGACGACAACATGTCGCCGCAGGAGCGGCGCACGGCCTATTCGCTCGCCGCCATCTACATGGTCCGGATGTTGGGCCTGTTCATGATTCTTCCCGTGTTCACCATGTACGGCGCGGAACTCAAGGGTCACACCCCGTTCTTGGTTGGACTTGCCCTCGGAATCTATGGGCTCTCGCAGGCCAGTTTTCAGATCTTCCTCGGAAAGCTCTCCGACACGATCGGACGCAAACCCGTCATCTTGGCGGCGCTTACGCTCTTTATCCTCGGGAGCATAGTGGCGGCCCTCTCCCATTCCATCGTCGGCGTCATCATCGGGCGCGCCCTGCAAGGGGCGGGTGCCATGTCGTCCACCATCCTGGCCCTTGCTGCGGACCTGACTCGCGAGCAACACCGTACAAAAATCATGGCGACCATAGGGGTCACCATCGGGGTCGCATTCACGTTAGGAATGGTCCTGGGGCCGGTACTGAACAGTCTGATCGGCGTGGCGGGGATATTCTGGACGACCGCCGTCCTCGGCGTGGTGGCCATGGGTATCGTCGTCGGAGTCGTGCCGGCACCTCGATCCCATTTGCACCACCAGGACATAGGTGTCGAGACGGCTTCCTTCGGCAAAGTCCTGGGTAACCCCGAGCTCTTGCGTATTGACCTCGGAATTTTCATTATGCAGTTTGTGCTCACATCAAACTTTGTGGCCCTACCGGTCGTGCTCGCCCATACCACACACATCTCCACGGACAAAAGTTGGGAACTCTACCTCCCGATTATGGTGTTCGCTTTCCTGGCGATGATCCCCTTTATTATCATGGCCGAGCAAAAGCGGAAAATGCGCCAGACCCTGCTCGGCGCTATTATGGTCCTTGGGCTTACGAGCCTTATGGACATCTACGCGGATCATTCCTTGATCGCCATGGCCATCAACCTTCTCTGCTTCTTTACGGCATTCAGCGTCCTTGAGGCGACCCTCCCCTCGCTCGTGGCCAAAATCGCGCCCGTGAGCCAGAAAGGTACGGCCATGGGCGTCTACTCGACATCGCAGTTCCTGGGCGTGTTTGCGGGCGGCACGGTAGGCGGCTTCCTCAACGGCTCCTGGGGCGTCAATGGCGTCTTCCTGGCATGTGCCTCTCTTGCCCTCCTGTGGTTATTCGTAGCGCGCACAATGCCGGAACCCCAGTATCTCTCGAGCTACGTCCTACCCGTCAATGCGCCGGACCCCGTAGCCGCCCGCGCGCTCCAGACCTCACTTGCCGCCATTCGGGGCGTGGCCGAAGTCGCAGTCATCGAAGACGAGGGTGCCGCCTACCTGAAGATCGACCGCGCCGTGATCGACGAGGCCCAGTTGCGCGCCTTCGCGCGCCCATCCGCCGAACCCTTCGCAAGCCACGCCTGACAAAGACCCCGAAGGGCGATCCCCTGCGCACGACGTCGCCACCTCATGAACCAAGGCGGCTCGCCGCGCACCGGGCCGTCCGGTCGCACCAAAAGACCTGGAGCAGCCAAGGCCGCTGCCGAACCCATCCCCATGGCCACAGACGATTCACGGCGCCCGCCCGACCCTCTTATTTTTGGCGCTCGCTCCCATCCAAGATGCTCAGCACAGGCCGTCTTACCGACCCGCACCGAAGGTCGGGGGCTTTCAGCCCGATTCTATCGGCCGCGCAGTATTGACAATGGCGCGCAGTCTGCCAGACTTATAGTCCAGTTTATCTATGTAATTGTATTTATAGAATATTTTAGAGGGCGCTTGGGATGGCGAAATCTATATGGCGCACGATAAGTGGCAGTGTGCCGTCCACCCCTGATTCACTCCCCACCCTGACACCGGGCCCACGCGTAATGGCGCACTACACAAGCCTGAGTCTGCCAAAATTGCGCACAGGCACCGCCTCGGCACGGGCATCCTGAACTTTATGACACAAAGCGCCGACATCCTGAATCACGTGCGTTTCCCTCTCCTATACCTTACGGGCGACTACAGGGTGGCAGCCATGAACCAAGCCGCCGAGAACCTCCTGGGCCAAAACGCCGCAACACTGGTAGGCCAGTCCGTCGCGGCCATCCTCCCCGGTTACGAGCTGAAAACACTACACCCATCGGATACGCGCGTAGTCGCTACGGTATCAACCAAAGATCGCAATAACCCCCTTCTCATAGAGGTGCGCGCCAGCCACGTCGATGGGCCCGGCGCTATTCGGTTCGTTCTTCTATTACGCGACGCGGGACTCGACCGAGAGTCCACCATGCAACATGCGCGCCTCGCACGCTCCTACCAAGCCCTGAGCGCTCTCAACGCCGCTGTTCGCCACACGCGCGAGGAAACGCTGCTCCTCAATATGACCTGTCGCTTGGCCGTAGATCTCGGCGGGTTCAGCATGGCCTGGATCGGCGTCGCCGCGGACCGCGGCGATGAGATACGCCCTGTCGCCCAATACGGTTCCGGGCTCGCCTACCTGGACGGCCTCCGCATCTCTGCAAATGCCGACAAGGTCGAAGGACAAGGCCCCACCGGCATTGCCTTTCGCGAAGGTTGGCCCGTAATCGTCACGGACTTTCAGGAAGATGAATCGACGCGCGCATGGCGGGACCGGGCGGTGGGCTTCGGCTTCAATTCGTCCTGCTCTCTCCAGATAACACGAAGCGGGACGCCATTTGCCGTTTTGAGCGTCTACCACACCGATAAAGGCGCCTTTGACGAGGAGACGGTGGGCGTACTACGCGATATGACCTACGCCGCATCATTCGCGCTGGACAGCCTCGACCATGAGCGACAACGATTGGCCGCGCAGGATGCTCTGGCCGACCGGGAGCGGCATTTCCGCGCCTATTTCGAGCAGGCAGCCGTTGGCATGGCTACGACCAGAGCCGACGGCGCATGGCTCGAAGTCAATAAGGCCATGTGCGCCATGCTTGGCTACACACACGAGGAATTTCTGATTCGAACATGGGACGATGTTACGCACCCAGACGAAAGAGCCGATAATCGGAGGTTTCTACAAAAACTGGAAAGAGGGTCTCTGGACACCGCCACGATGGATAAGCGCTGCCTCCACAAGGACGGCCATGTGGTCTATGCTCATATGGCGCTGCGAGCCGTGAGACGGGCCGATAGAGGTCTCGCCTACATAGTCATGCTGGTCGAGGATGTCAGCGCGAGCAAGCGTCATGAGGACGCACTACAGCGTCTTGCACGTATATTGGACGAATCCTCTGATGAAATTTATATGTTCGACGCTCGATCGTATCGCTTCTTGGTCGTAAACACGGGAGCGCAACGCAACCTCGGGTATTCCATGGATGAGCTCTACGCCCTCACCCCCCTCGACCTTAATCCCGCCTTTTCGCAAAAGGATTTTGCGCGCCTCATAAGCTCGCTTAGCGAGCCCGGAACCTCTTTTACGAAATTCGATGGCGAGCACCGCCGTAAGGACGGGACAATTTACCAAATCGAGGCACGCCTTCACCTCTCCTTAAACGATGAAGTGCCTGCGGTGGTGGCTATCGTTCAGGACACGACAGAGCGCCGCAGACTTGAAGAGCGCCTTCGCCATCAGGCGACACACGATATATTGACCGGCCTTCCGAATTGGATACTCCTTCATGATGTCTTGGAAAAGGCCATGGCTCATGCGCAGCGACAATCTACGCTGATGGCGGTCCTGTTCCTGGATCTAGATGACTTCAAGAACATCAATGATGCACTCGGCCATGAATATGGAGACAGACTTCTGCAAGAGATGGCAATGCGCCTAACATCGGCCTTACGGCGCGAGGACTGGGTTGCGCGGCAAGTCGGCCGTGTTGAGCGGCGTGAGGACCTTGTTGCACGCCAAGGTGGCGACGAGTTCACGATCCTTCTACAGAACCTGACGTCTATAGACGAAGCCTCTGACATCGCGGAAAGGCTGCTTGCCGTCATATCACAACCGCTGCCGATCAGAGATCGGACCACATACATGACGGCGAGTATCGGAATTTCTGTTTACCCATTCGATGACACCAATGGCGACGGGCTTTTGCGAAATGCGGATGTCGCGATGTATAAAGCCAAGGCGGCGGGCGGCGGAAGGTTTGCTTTCTACGCGGCCGCTATGAGCGCCCAGATCACCGAACGTCGAACCACAGAGGATGGGCTACGCCGCGCCCTCGAACGTGACGAGTTTCTTCTCTATTACCAAGCCCAGATATCGCTGCGCACACACCGTCTCATGGGTGCTGAGGCCCTTATCCGCTGGCAACACCCGGAGCATGGGCTGATCGCGCCCAAGCAATTCATCCCAGTCGCGGAAGAGAGCGGACTTATTGTTCCGATGGGTGAATGGGTTCTGAGGACGGCATGTCTCCAGAGCCGACTTTGGCAGGCGCTGGGGATCGAAGGTCTCAAGATCTCCCTGAACTTGTCCGGCCGTCAGTTCCGGGATCGAAACCTCATCGCGGTGGTGGATCGAATACTAAAGGATACGGGATTCGATCCCACCCTAACCCAGCTCGAATTTGAAGTGACAGAGAGCACGCTGATGGATGACATGACAACCGCCGCGGAAACCCTTACTGCCTTTCGTGCCATGGGCCTACGGCTCGCTCTCGATGACTTCGGTACCGGCTATTCGAGCCTCAATTATCTAAAACGCTTTCAGATAGACGCCCTGAAGATCGACCAATCATTCGTTCAGGATATTCTCAGCACTCCCGAGGATGCCGCCATCGCATCGGCAATCATTACGCTCGGCCATAACCTGGGCCTCACAGTGATCGCCGAGGGGGTCGAAACCAAGGAACAACTTGACCTACTGCGCGAGGCGGGATGCGACGAGGTTCAAGGCTATTACTACAGCAAACCTCTTCCAGCCTCAAGCTTCGAGAAATGGGTCAGCGCCTACCAACCCGCTCCGTAGTCACGAACGCGCGCCATAGAACCATCTGAAACAAGCGCGGTCTGCACATGCAATGCGCAGACTTCTCGCCGATACATCTCGTCCTCGGGATGCGCGAAGCGTTCTTGGGCATAACCGCAGAGCAGCGTAAACCTATGTGCCGCCATCAGGTCGTTCCAGAGACTTTCAAGTTCCAGGGCCCCGTAGCGATTCCCGCGGGCCCACAGAATGTCCGCCATCTCCTCGTAGACGCCGACCTTTGGGTGGCATGCTTCCATATGGCGTATGATTCCACCCACGGAATCAAGGAATTTCGCCGCATCCGGGGCACTGGATGCCATAAAAGCGGTCAAGACTTCATCGGCGTCCACAATACGCAACTGCCCGCACGCCTTCAGGCCATCTACGTCGAAGCCAAGCTGGCGCAAGAGCTCATCAAAACGCCGGCCATGCGCTACCGCCGCCACGATAAAAACGGCCCCACCGCGCACCAATAAGGGAGTGCTGAAGGCAGATACGGCATCGTAGCGCGCCCGATCGTCTTCGAAAAACTGCAGGAAGTGGAGGCTCCCGCCCTCCGTATCGTCTCTGTCATCCATTTCGAGATCCAAAGCCACTCCGTGGCAAACGGACTCATCGTACAAAGCGAGTAACCAAATAGCAAGAATACGCTTTCTTCGAGGTCGGCCTTCAATATGACAAAACCCGCCGTGGCACCCATGGGTCCCTTTGTTATTGGCGCCCTCGCAGCTCCTTAAGGAAAACGCACTCAGCAACGAAACTCGGTCATAGCCTGACACCGGGCGCGCAGCGGCTCGCGCACCAATCGATCTGGCATAGGCAATGCGCCCAACCAGACACTACGACTTAGGGTCGGCCGCATAACCCGTTTTACAACGCAATATCCGCCGTAGGTGGTACGAAAGGCTGCGGGCGCGCCAAAAGTTGCTCGCACTCCTCCGCGGGCAAGGGTCTGGCAAAGTAATAGCCCTGAAGGACGTCACAGTCGAGGGCCATAAGTCGGCGCACCTGCGCCACAGTCTCGGCGCCCTCAGCCACGACGGATAGCGAGAAGGTATGGGCCAAGTGAATGATCGTCTTCGTCACGACCTCGTCACGCAGGTCGCTCCCAAGCCGCTCGACGAAGGACCGATCGATCTTCAAGACATCGAGGGGGAACTCGCGCAAGTAGCCGAGCGCACAGTAACCCGTACCGAAATCGTCAACACTCGAGCGCACGCCTCGCCGGCGGAGTTCCTGCAAAATCTCGATCGTATGCGCGAGGTCCTGCATGATCACGCCCTCAGTAATCTCAATCTCCAGAAACCGCGCCCCGAGTCCCGTGGCCTGTAGTGTACGGTCTACGACCTGAAGCAGGTCACCATAATTAAAGAGGCGCGCAGAGATATTGACCGCCATCGCCATTTCGGGCAAGCCTTGTCGGCGCCAGCGCACTGCCTGCGTGCAAGCAGTCGCCAGCACCCATTCGGTGATCGGAACAATGAGACCCGTGTCTTCCGCTATACCGATGAACCGACCAGGGGGTATGAGACCCAATTTCGGATCCCGCCACCGTATGAGCGCCTCAACGCCGACTACGCGTCCGGTTTTCAGGCACACCTGGGGCTGGTAATGGAGCACGAACTCCTCCTGCGCGAGCGCCCGATGCAGGGCATGCTCGGTCGCAAGCCGCTGCGCCGCGTCCGACGACATGTGCGGCCGGTAGCGCGCAACCATATCCCCGCCATCCCGCAGGGCGCGCGCCATGGCGCTATCGGCGTGCTGCAAGAGCACATAAGGATCCGTGGCGTCCTCGGGATACAGACCCACACCCACGCTTGCGGTCAAAAAGAGCTCCTTACCTTGAACCATCAGCGCCTTACCTACCGCCGCGCGCAAGCGCGCAGCAAGATCGGCCCCTTCATCGCCGTTTGCCACCTCCTGCACGACCACAAACTCGCTGCCCCCGGTCCGCGCGAGGATAGCCGAGGCTGGGAGACCCGCCGCCAAGCGGCTGGCGGTGGCCATCAGAATGTCATCACCGGCCCGATGGCCCAGCGTCTCATTTATGAGACTGAACCGATCGATGCCAAGAAGAACGACTGCCACGAAAGCGCGACTCGTGCGCGCCCTGACAAAACACTCCCCGAGATGTTCCTCCAGAAAGCGGCGATTGGGCAGATCCGTTACCGGATCGTGGTATGCCACGTGCACAAGATGCCGTTCGTGGCGCACACGATCGGTGACATCCCGAAAACTCCAGACCCGCCCTATGACCTCCTCGCCCAGCCTCTGTGGCTGCGAATAGTATTCGATCGCGCGTCCATCTCGTAAAGTCCACACATCCGATCGCGTTTCCTCGGGCCGCTCATAGAGATGTCCTACCACCTCTAATTGGGGCTCGGGATCACATACAAGCGCCATTATCACCTTCTCCCGCTCCGCCCACGAGCGTCCCGGGGCCCCGGTCCAACCCCATAAATCACAATACTGCTGATTGAAATGCACGATGTTCCGGTGCAGGTCCGTGACCACGATTGCATCAGCGGTCGACTCCAGGGTCGCCGTCAGGATCGACAGTGACCTCTGGAGATCCTCGCGCACATGGACGAGCTCGCTTACGTCACGCCCCGTGGAGATAAAACCCACGATAGCCCCCGCCTCATCCTTGAAAGGCGTAAGAGTCTTAGCCTCGAAATAGTGCTCGCCGTTCTTGCGTCGGTTGGTAAAAACCGCACGAAACTCCTGGCCCGCAAACAGCGTATCCCAAAGGTTCTGATAGAATAACGCATCATGGAATCCCGAGCGAAATATCGCCGGGGTCGCCCCCACGAGCTCCGCCTCGCTATAGCCCGTCTGTCGGCTCGCTGCCGGGTTAGCGTACTCTATGCGCCCTGTCGGGTCGGTTAGTAGCACCGCATCCGCAGTTTGTTCGACTACGCGCGAAAGCTTTCGCCATTCGTATTCAAGCTCACGCCTTGCACGACGCCCCTCCGCCTCCCGCAACTCCCTTTGCATGGCGGGCACAAGCCGCGAGAGGTCGTCTTTGAGGATAAAGTCGTGGGCACCAGCACGCATGATCGACGCCGCGCGATTCTCGCCAATTGTGCCTGTGACAAGTATCAGCGGGATATCGAGTTTACGCTCGGCCAGCGCCGCGAGGACATCGTGCGGGCTCAACTCCGGCATGGAATAGTCGGACAACACAATATCATGGGTGCCATAATCGAGGGCACGCGCAAGCGTCTCTCGCGACGCCACCCGATCTATAATCACCGACAGCCCGCCCTTTGCCAGAGCGCGCCGTACGAGCACCTCATCATCCTCGCTATTCTCTGCCAATAACACGCGTAGAGGCGCGTCCATGGTCCCAGCTACACGTGCGTCGGTGGGGCGGAATTCAGGACCAGCCAATAGAGTCCCAGTTGACGCACCGCCTCCATGAACTGCGCGAAATCGACAGGCTTGCGGATATAACTGTTGGCCCCAAGCCCATAACTTTCGACCAAGTCCTGCTGCTCGCCGGACGAAGTCAGGATTACGACCGGCAACAGCCTCGTGCGGGGGTCTGCCCGCAATCGGCGCAGTACGGTAAGACCATCGACCTTCGGGAGCTTCAGATCAAGCAGCGTCAGTAGTGGCAAGCCCTGACCACCCCCCGCGTGTGTCTTCTCGTCAAAAAGGTACTCAAGCGCCTCGGCGCCATCGTGGGCGATGACGACGGGATTCGTAATGTTGTTTTTTGCGAACGCGCGGCGCGTCAGCATTTCATCGTCGGGATTATCCTCGACCAACAAAATGCACCGTTCAGGAATGGAGCGCATCAATGTCATCCTCTTCGGGTATCGTAAAGGAAAACCGAGCGCCGCGACCGACCTCGCCATTGGCATACACGTCGCCTCCGTGACGACGCACAATCCTTTTGACGATCGCAAGACCTATGCCAGTCCCGTCAAAATCGCGGCTCGCGTGCAAACGCTGAAACATGCCAAATAGCCGGTCCGCGTAGGTCATATCGAAACCCGCGCCATTGTCCGCTACGAAAATCTCACGGACGCCTTGTTTCGACTCTTGGCCCACCTCAATAATCGCATCAGTGCGCTTGGCGGTAAACTTCCAGGCATTCGCTAAAAGATTAGTTAGGACCTGTCGGATCAGAATCGTATCCGCCATGACACCCACACCATCATCGATACGCCACTCAACGTGGCGGCCCGGCTCGTTCGCGCCCAAGGTGTCGGCGATCTCGCGAGCCACGGCGCTGATGTCAACAGGAACGCGGACGAGTCGGGCGCGGCTCACTCGTGAAATGTGCAGAATGTCGTCGATCAATTGCGCCATCTTCTGACTCGCGGCACGCACGCGAGAGAGATAATCGCGGCCGGTCGCATCCACTTGATCGCTGTAGTCCTCGAGCAAGGCCTGGCTGAACCCATCGATGCTTCGAAGCGGTGCGCGAAGATCGTGAGAGACCGAATAACTAAATGCTTCAAGCTCCTGGTTGGCGATATCAAGGTCGATGACTCGCTTCCGCAAATCCCGGTTCAGCGCTGCCAGCGCCTTCGCTGCCTTACGACGCTCGGTTACGTCCTCCATGAATCCGTCGAAATAGACTTGGCCCGCGTCGCCCTTGCGCACGACGCTAATCACCGCCCAGAATTCGCGCCCTTCAAGGGTACGTAGCGGAATCTCCCGATCGGTGCCCAAGGTCTCCGGGTCCCACTGCTTGGAAAATATGACCCGATCTTCATCCCGCACGAAAATCGCGTCCAGGTGCTGCGCCAGCAAAGCATCACGTCGGGGCGCCTCGAACAGGGCGACCATCGCTGGGTTCACCTCAACGAATCGGGCGGGATCGGCTGCCTCTACTCGAAATATTCCGGCACTGATGTTGTTGACAAGAGCCTCATAGCGCTGATGAACGAGTTCGAGCGCGTGCTCAGCCGCCTTACGCGCCGTGAGATCGCGCAGCAGCCCCACGAAACGTCGCCTTGAGCCGTCGATGGCGCCGACCGAGAGCTCGACCGAAAACAAGCTTCCATTTTGGTGGACAGCGGTCACTTCGCGGAGCTGCCCGATGATATGCCGCTCCCCGGTCTCGAGATGTCTCCGCAAATAACCTGCGTGCTGGCTGCGGTCGGGCTCCGGCATCAGAATCTCGACACGCTGACCCTGCACCTCCTCGGCAGCCCTGCCAAACAAAACCTCAGCGGCCGGATTGAACGCCTCGATGGTACCGTCTTCGTCGATCACGACGACGGCATCGGGTGCCCCCTCGAACAAGGTGCGATTGTAGGCGATGAGATCATTCATTGTGCGGATCTCGGCGCGCATAAGCCGCCAGAGGGGCATAAAGATGAAGAGCGTGAGCGCACCAAGGGTGCTTATCATAAGAAAGAATTGGTCGCGCGAGAAATGCGCCAAATCGATGTTATCCTGGTCGGCTGCGTACTGGTAGGCATGGACCCGCCGATTCAGGGCCGGACCGAGCGGTCCATCCGCCGCAGCGACTATGCCCTTCAGGGAGGGAGTGGCCCGCCCGCCACCCCGTGCTGCGGCCCGCAACGCCGCCACGAACGCGGCGAGGCGCGCACTGAGCTGCCCGTGCGGGTAGCCGTGGCCCGCCCGCACGGGCGGCAAGGAGCGCCAGAGCTTCCACATGATGTGGGCCTGCCTCCGCAATGCCGCGCGCAGGATCGGTCTCTGGGCGGGGGGCGCGCTGGCTAGACGCATCGCCAGTAAAGCGCTGCGCTGAAGGTACATACGCTCCAAACCGGCGTGATCAATGAATCGCGCGTAAGTGCGCATCGCTCCGATGCGGTCCACCAGCGTAATGTGGACCAGAAGGGCCAACGCGCCCACGATGACGATGACCGCGCCGTGGGCGCGCGTCATGCGTCGTAGCGTACGCTTTGAGCTTAGCTCCGCACTCTCCACCAACCCCCACCCAGCCATCATTTTGTGGAACATCACAATGACTTGATTGCCATCATAGACAAAATATCCGCTCCATGAAAGGCGACGAGGGTAAGCGGGCTTCCAGGGTCCGCAGGGATGTCCTGGTAAAGTGGCTATCGTCTTAGCCGACAGGGGCAGGGCACTTCGCCACCGCGCTATACGCCAGTACACCCCCCCCAGGTCGCGCCTCCATGGGACACCGAGACCTGACAGCCAGACGGCCCCGGTACGCCCTAGATTTTGCTTATTAGGGGTATAATTTTCTTGGTTTTGCGCTACTGCTGCGCTATTGCGGCTTCATACCATCGGCGCAGGCCATAGGGACCCTCAATCTCCCTCTGTCGTCCGAATCTCCCTTATCTCAGATTCCGTAAACACGCGTGAGCGGGTATGGAACGCCTTACCCTCAGGCCCCTCCAATGAGAACGTTCCCCCGTAACCGTCTATGACGTCGATAATGAGCTGGGTGTGCTTCCAGTATTCATATTGAGACTTGCTTATATAGAAGGGTACGCCGCCAATATCACCCAAATACGTATCGCCTCCACCAATAGTAAGCTCTCCCGGTAGATAGCAGTTGGCGGCACTATTGTCACAGCAACCGCCTGATTGATGGAAGATCAACGCGCCGTGCTTTTCTTTGAGGCGCGCAATAAGATCAAGAGCGGCTTGTGTGGCAATAACTTTATCGACCATGATTGCCTCTCCGGACGTAAGGGGGGCATTGCGCCCTTCAGAGCCCTATTCGATTAGAAGAAGCCTAGCTTTGTTTCACTATAGCTCACCAACAGGTTCTTAACTTGCTGATAGTGGTCGAGAATAACCTTATGGGTCTCGCGCCCTATGCCAGACTCCTTATAACCTCCGAACGTCGCATGCGCCGGGTAGGCATGATAGCAGTTCGTCCATACACGTCCGGCCTTTATGGCGCGGCCCATGCGGTAGGCAACATTTCCGTCCCGACTCCAGACGCCCGCCCCCAGACCATAAAGGGTGTCGTTGGCGATGTTGAGCGCATCGGCTTCATCCTTGAAGGTCGTGACCGCAAGCACCGGTCCAAAAATCTCCTCCTGGAAGATACGCATCTTGTTGTGGCCCTTAAACAAGGTGGGCTGAACGTAATATCCACTGGCTAAATCGCCGTCCATGTGAGCACGCTCGCCACCAATCAGGCAATGCGCCCCCTCCTGCCGCCCGACATCCATATACGACATGATCTTGGTCATCTGTTCTTGCGACGCCTGCGCACCCAACATCGTTTCCGTATCGAGTGGGTTTCCTTGCTTGATGCTCTTAACGCGAACCAGCACACGCTCCATGAAGCGATCATAAATCGATTCCTGGATCAGAGCCCGCGATGGGCAGGTGCAGACCTCGCCTTGATTGAAAGCAAACAGCACAAGGCCTTCAATAGCCTTGTCATAGAAGCTGTCATCGGCCTTGGCAATATCCGCAAAAAAGATATTGGGAGATTTGCCGCCTAACTCGAGCGTCGCCGGAATCAGGTTATTGGCAGCGGCTTGGGCGATGACGCGGCCCGTCGATGTCGAGCCGGTAAACGCAATTTTAGCGATGCGCTTACTCGTGGCCAGAGGCATACCGGCTTCCCGACCAAAACCATTGACGATATTAATGACTCCGGGCGGGACCAGGTCGGCAATGAGTTCCGCGAGAACCATAATACTTACTGGCGTAGACTCAGCCGGCTTTAAAACCACGCAGTTGCCCGCCGCAATGGCTGGCGCCAGCTTCCAGGCGGCCATCAATATCGGAAAATTCCACGGAATGATCTGGCCGACAACGCCGAGCGGCTCGTGGAAATGATAAGCCACCGTGTTCTCATCAATATCGCTGATCATGCCGTCCTGGGCACGTAAGCAGCCCGCGAAATAGCGAAAATGATCAATGGCAAGCGGAATATCGGCATTCAAGGTTTCGCGAATCGGTTTCCCGTTATCCACCGTTTCCACATACGCGAGCAACTCCAAATTGGCTTCCATGCGGTCGGCAATTCGTAGTAATACGAGCGATCGGTCCGCGGGTGCGGTGCGGCCCCATTTGTCGGCAGCCGCATGCGCGGCGTCGAGCGCCAACTCCACATCGTCGGCCCCAGAACGGGCTGCTTTTGTGTAAGGCTTGCCATGGATCGGGGTGACCACATCGAAATACTGACCCTTGATCGGGGCCACCCACTTACCGCCGATAAAGTTGTCGTATCGGGCTTTGTACTGCATTTTGGCTCCATCTGCGCCTGGTGCTGTATAAATCATGGAAATCCTCCCAATGAGCAATTGATGAAAACTATCGGTGCAGGCCCGTGCTTGAAAGCAGGAGGCGTGCCAAACCGAGCCAACCTAGGCGAAACCTCGGTGCAAGCCGATTCTCGAGTCGAAAAACCATAGAACTCGAACGTCGCGCCTGTTCCAATATTGCACACTGTGTCGTTTTGGGACGGCATCAGGCGCCCAAATACGGGTTTGGCTTGCGCGCCCATCGGAAGCCCTTATACTAGCGGACTTAGGTTCCGCATGCGGCGCAATAAACAGCATGAACGGAGGAGATGTTATGGCCCCGAACCCGAAAGAAACCGAGGCGACTCTACGGGACGCTCGCCACCTCCTTCTTGAGAAAGGCAAAATCCCCAGCGGAGTCATACACGATCTGCTTGCCCGGTCATGGCAACGGAGTCTCAACGCGGGGATTGCGTTCCAAGGAAACCCCCCGGAAGCACCTCAGCTCGGCAGTTTCGAGCTGTCTCTCAGTATTGAGCGCCGCGAGGAGTTGGTAGCCTATGCGCGCCCGGTCATGGAATACCTGCATTGTCAAACGAAGGATTCGGGAAGTCTGGTAATTTTATCGGACGACGATGGGGTGCTTCTGCATACCGTCGGCGACATCGGCTTTCGGGCTCGCGCAGAACGCGTTTCGCTGATGCGCGGCGCTTCTTGGCACGAATCCTACCGTGGCACGAATGCCATCGGCACAGCCATTGCCGAAAAGGCTCCCGTCGTGGTCCACAAGGCCGAACACTATCTCGAGCGCAATGCGTTCCTGACGTGTTCGGCCGCCCCGATCCTCGCCCCGGACGGCGCCTTGTCGGGAGTGCTCGATATTTCCAGCGCCCACCGTAACCGTCACCCCCATACCTTAAGCTTGGTCCGCACGGCAACGCATATGATTGAAAATCGGCTGTTCGATGCGCGGTTTGGGACCGGTATCCGCCTACACGTCCACCCACGCCTCGAAGGTATTGGGAGCGTAGCCGAGGGCGTAGCCGCGCTTTCCGAAGATGGCTGGATATTGGGCGCCAATCGAGCCGCGCTGGCATTCTTGGGTATTTCGACGGCCAATCTTGGCGCCATGGTCTTGGACCGCCTACTCGATTTGCCCATCGCCCGACTGATGGACCATGGGCGCCGGGATCCACACGCCACTTTGCCTGTCAATCTGCGCCATGGTGGACAGCTTTTTGTGCGCATCGAGTGGATTGGCCGTCCTGCCGTGGTGCCCGCGCGCCCCACAACTCCGGCGCCGCAAGCGGCGGATGCGCTCGCGGCACTCGATACCGGAGACACCCGCATGCGCACGACCATTGAGCGCGCGCGTAAGGTGCTCGGTAAAAACATTCCCCTCATCCTGCAAGGCGAATCGGGCGTCGGTAAGGAATGGTTCGCGCGCGCGATCCATCTTTCGGGGCCGCGTTGCGCAAAACCCTTCGTAGCCCTCAATTGTGCCGCGCTACCTGAGCAGCTGATCGAGGCTGAACTATTCGGTTACGCGCCCGGCGCCTTCACCGGCGCGCGACGCCAAGGGGCGCTCGGTCGGATCCGTGAGGCCGATGGCGGCACGCTCCTTTTAGATGAGATTGGGGACATGCCGCTTACCCTGCAGACTCGCCTTTTGCGGGTTCTGGAGGATCGCCAAGTCGTGCCGCTCGGTAGCAGCCATGCTGTAGCGGTGGACTTTGCGCTGATCTGCTCCACACATCACCATCTAAAGGCCGAGACAGAGACCGGGCGCTTTCGTGCCGATCTCTACTATCGCCTGAACGGACTGACACTTACGTTGCCAAGCTTACGGGAACGCAGCGACTTCAACACATTGCTGGCGGCCATCATGAAAACCCTCGCGCCCGGACGCGAAATCCACCTCGATAAGGCGGTCGCGGACGCCTTCGGGCGCTACGCCTGGCCGGGCAACCTACGTCAGTTGACCAACACCCTGAAGACTGCGTGCGCTCTTCTCGGCGAGAATGAAACGCTCATCAGCTGGTCGAACCTGCCAGACGATATTGCCGTTGATCTCGAATTAGCACAGAGGCATTGCCCAGCACAAATGCCAAGCGACACCTTGCGGTCGGTTTCTGATGCGGCTATCCGCCAGACCCTTGCATCGATGCGGGGCAATAAATCCGAAGCAGCGCGTAGATTGGGCATCAGCCGCAACACGCTTTACCGTAGGCTAAAGGTGCCGGTCCCTCGCTAACACCTAGAGCCGTAAAGGACATCTTGTGCTCCACGGTTCTGAACCCGGAAGGCTTTCATCCAAACGCACATAGGCTGGAAACTCTGCCGAGGCCTACAGCAAAAAAGCCGGCAGCGGTAGTATACGGACTTATGTGCAAATTCTTGGACTGCTGAAGCGGTCATGGTATGAGGGGGATTAACGAGATCAACCCCGTGTCCTGTAGGAGGATTCACGCCATGACCGTGAAGAAGCATAGCGCCAACACCATCGACCTTAAAGCCTTGATGGCAGAAGATAAGGATTTGATGAAATCCTTGATGAAAGAAGCCCTGCAGGAGG
>JAKAXK010000020.1 GCA_021827145.1 Pseudomonadota bacterium | reverse complement strand
CTGTGACACAGGGGGGGTCTCTCGGGGCCGTGCTTGGGCCTGCGGGCCCGCAGGCCTCTTGGGGTCAGTCGGGCGCATCGGCCGGTACAAGCGCTCTGGCGCCTGGACGATGGGGTAAGTGGGCCCTCAGTCAGGTGAGCTGATCGCGTTTTCAATAGCAAGGCGGGTACCGCTCGCCAGATGGGGGGGTAGTATGGATGTACGCGCGGCGGTCGCCTATGCGGCTGATCAACCCTTGCAGGTGGAGACTGTACAACTCGATGGGCCGCGCGCGGGCGAGGTGCTCGTCGAGATCCACGCGACGGGGGTCTGTCATACGGACGCCTACACCCTGTCCGGGAAAGATCCAGAGGGCCTCTTTCCCACGATCCTGGGTCACGAGGGCGCGGGGGTGGTCGTGGAGGTGGGGCCCGGCGTGCGGTCGGTCCGGCCGGGCGACCACGTCATACCGCTGTACACCCCGGAATGCCGAGTCTGCGAATACTGTCTGAGCGGCAAGACCAATCTCTGTCAGGCGATCCGCGAGACCCAGGGTCGCGGCGTGATGCCCGACGGAACCAGCCGCTTCTCTATAGACGGAAAGCCGCTCTTGCATTACATGGGTACGAGCACCTTCGCCCAGTACACGGTTCTGCCCGAGATCGCGGTGGCGAAGATCCGCGAAGACGCGCCTTTCGACAAGGTGTGTTATGTCGGTTGCGGGGTGACGACGGGCATCGGCGCTGTGATTTATACGGCCAAGGTGCGCCCCGGCGACAAGGTCGCCGTGTTTGGTCTCGGTGGTATTGGATTGAACGTGATCCAGGGGGCCCGTTTGTCGGGGGCAGACATGATCATTGGGGTCGACACCAATCCTGACAAACGCGCTATCGCCGAACGCTTCGGCATGACCCATTTCGTGAATCCACGCGAGGTCGAAGGCGACCTCGTCCCCTATCTGGTGGCCTTGACCCAGGGTGGTGTCGACTACAGTTTCGAGTGCATAGGGAACGTGACCACGATGCGCCAGGCCCTGGAGTGCTGCCACAAGGGATGGGGGACAAGCATCATCATAGGCGTGGCGGCTAGCGGTGAGGAGATCCGGACGCGCCCTTTCCAGCTCGTGACCGGACGGAACTGGCGCGGTTCGGCCTTCGGGGGCGCGCGCGGCCGCACTGATGTGCCGAAGATCGTGGACTGGTATATGGAGGGCAAGATCAATATCGACGACCTGATCACACATACGCTGCCTTTAGCCGAGATCAATACCGCTTTTGATCTCATGCATCGTGGCGAGTCGATCCGGTCCGTGCTCACGTTTTAGGATGCCCATGCCAGCCGACTTGAAGCTCCTGGAGGATCACGCAAGCTTTGGCGGCCGTGTGCGTCGCTATCAGCACGCTTCGGAAAGCTGCCGCGGGCCCATGCGGTTTTCGATCTATCTTCCGGAGCAGGCGGCCACGACGCGCGTCCCCGTGGTGTACTTCCTGGCGGGGCTGACCTGCACGGAGGAGACCTTCATGATCAAGGCCGGGGCGCAGCGCTATGCCGCGGAGTGGGGGCTTGCGCTTGTGGCACCCGACACGAGCCCACGGCAAACAGGAATACCGGACGAGGCGCGCGACTGGGAGCTTGGTGCCGGCGCCTCCTTTTACGTTGACGCCACCGAGGAGCCTTGGTGTCGTCATTATCAGATGCAGCGTTATGTCACGGAGGAACTCCCGGCCCTGATCGCGGCATCGTTTCCCGTGGACGGCGGGCGTCAGAGTCTCTGTGGGCATTCCATGGGCGGCCACGGGGCTTTGAGCACAGGCCTGCGGCATCCCCATCGTTACCGCTCTCTGTCGGCCTTTGCCCCGGTGTGCGCCCCCAGCGCCACACCCTGGGGCCAGAAGGCCTTCCGGGCCTTCCTTGGGGGCGACGAGGCGTTGTGGCAGGATTACGACACGGTGGCGCTCTTGAAGGCCCGGGACGGGCAGGCGCTTCCGCCCATGCTGGTGGATCAGGGCTGCGAGGATCCCTATCTCGAGCGGGAACTGAAGACCCAATGGCTTGAGGGTCTAGGCGGCGGCGCGCTGACCCTGCGCTGGCATCTCGGCTACGACCACAGCTATTTTTTCATCGCCACCTTCATCGGTGATCATCTGGCCTTTCATGCGCGTCATTTGGGCCTCGCACCCCGAGACTCCGGCCCGTGAGCCCCCTCGATAGGCCGCGAGTCCGCGCTCGCGTATGATGGATGCGGTCCGCCGTTACCCTTAAGGGTGGTTGTGGCGATGCCGCCGCCGGGTTCGGCGCGGACCGCGTCTCCTGAATATCGACTATCCGGTGAAATTGTGTCACTTACACTCATACGCCCCGACGATTGGCACGTTCACTTGCGCGATGGTGCGATGCTGCGCGCGGTGCTGCCGGATACAGCGCGGCGCTTCGCGCGCGCCATCGTTATGCCCAACCTGAAGACGCCGGTGCGCACCGTGGCCGAGGCTCACGCCTATCGTGAACGGATCCTGGCGGCGCGGCCGGCGGGATCTGGTTTCGAGCCACTCATGACGCTCTATCTGACCGACAATACGACGCCCGCCGAGATTGAGCGCGCGCGCGCGAGCGCCCATGTCCATGCGGTGAAGTATTATCCGGCGGGCGCCACCACCCATTCCGACGCGGGCGTCACCGACATCGAACGCTGTTACGACACACTCGCGGCCCTGGAGGCCGTGGGCCTGCCGTTGCTTGTGCATGGCGAGGTCACGGATTCCTCGGTGGATGTCTTCGATCGCGAGGCGGTCTTCATCGAACGGGTCCTGGTGCCGATTGTGACCCGCTTCCCGCGCCTGAAGGTGGTCCTCGAACATGTAACGACCGCGGACGGGGTTGCGTTCGTGCGGGCCGCTCCGGACACGATCGCCGCGACTTTGACCGCCCACCACCTGCTCTTGAATCGTAATGCCATGTTTCGCGGGGGGCTGCGCCCGCACGCCTATTGCCTGCCGGTCCTCAAGCGTGAGCGTCACCGCGCAGCCTTGGTCGAGGCGGCGATTTCAGGAAGCCCCAAGTTTTTCCTCGGCACGGATAGCGCGCCACATGCGCGTGCCACGAAGGAGGCGGCGTGCGGTTGCGCGGGTCTTTATACCGCCCATGCGGGCATCGAGCTCTATGCCGAGGTTTTCCGGGCGGCGGGCGCCTTGGAGAGACTCGAGGCCTTCGCGAGCCTTCATGGTCCGGCGTTTTATGGCCTCGCCCCTAATCGTGATCACCTTACGCTGATCGAGGCGCCTTGGTCGGTCCCGCCGACGATCGATCTTGCCGCAGCCGGTATCGCGGATGGCCTAGTTCCATTCCGTGCGGGCGAGACCGTGGCCTTCCGGATTGAAGGAGGGGACGCCTAATGCGGTCCGAGGTCTGTGGACTGTCGGGGAGCCTTGCGCGTGGGGTCGGGGGCAGATGGTGAAGGGCGTCTTCGTCACAGGTACCGACACCGGGGTTGGCAAAACGCTCGTCAGTGCCGCGCTCGTCCGCGCTTATGCGACGCAGGGCTTGCGCGTGGCCGGTCTCAAGCCGGTCGTCTCCGGCGTGGTTGAGGGCGGGCTTTATGAGGATGTCGAGGCGTTGAGGCAGGCAAGTGCGCCGCCGCGCACGGTGGACGCCTGCGCGCTCTATGCCTTCCCGCCCGCCATCGCCCCACATTTTGCCGCCGCGCAGGCGGGATGTCGCATCGATCTTCAGGCCATCGAGCGTTTCGTGCGGGAGCAGGCGCGGGACGTGGAGCGGGTTGTCGTGGAGGGCGCGGGGGGCTTTCTGGTGCCGCTCACACCCACCGCGGGTTTCGCGGATCTCGCGGCGACACTCGGACTTCCTGTCGTGCTGGTGGTGGGCCTACGCTTAGGCGCCATCAATCACGCCCTTTTGACGTGCGAAGCTATCCAGGCACGCAAGCTGCCGTTCGCAGGTTGGGTGGGTACATGGCTTGCGCCGGATCTCGCCGCCGGCACCCTCGAGGGTCTTCACGATCATATGCCGGTCCCGTGTCTCGGCATCATTCCCTATCACACGCCCCTTGATCCCGAATTCGCGGCTCGCCACCTCATCATTCCTTGAGCGTGTCGCTCTGGGCCGGGGGTGGCGCCCTGGGACGCTTGCGGGCGCGAGGTACGATCGGGTTTGCGTCCCGCGGGTCATTTCGATAAGACGCTCGTGCGCGCTCCGTTTCCGGTGGGCTCAAGGGGCTGTATTCAGGGTGTATAGGGGAAAGGCGGTACGCGTCCCTGCGTCCCGGTGCCGTCCTGACCTTCAGCTTGATCCTGGTTTCACGTTCCGGCGATGATTCCGATGTCCCTTTCTGTCCAGGACACCCCAGTGTGGTGGGGCGCTATGGCAAGGGCGTGAACGCGCAGTGACGGGTCGATGTCGTCCCTCGGGTCGTCCCCTGGTTCCCGGCGCAGGCGGTCTGCGTCTGGGCAACCGAGGCGATGGGGGTCGGGAGACGCGCGAGAGATGCGTCGCGATCAGTGGACGGTGCGGCCGCTCGCGCGCCGGCCGCTACGAGGCGTGTCGCCGCGCGCGATGGTCTCCCGGGGGCGCCGGCCGGCGCCGGCTGCTGGGTTTGCGTCGTGCGTATCCGAGCCCTGTTTTATGATGTAGTCGCGCAGCAGGTTTTCTAAGAGTCGACGGGCCTCTATATATCGAATCGACCCCGCACCGCTGGGCGCGCATTTCCGCAGTCGCGCGTATGCGCCACCGAGCGCTGTATTTTCGAGGCCCTGCGTATGGAGGTAGTATCCAAGGCCGCAGGGTTCGGCGAGGATGGTCTTCAGTAAATCCGGCCGCGGTCCCGCGAGCCCTATAAGCGCATCACGCATGATCATGGTGGCATAAGCGCCCAGAGCGGTACGCGGGCGCTGTGGCTCGATGGCAAGCGGTGTGCGCCGCCAGCGCGCGAGATCGCGCGCCGTCATGGGGCGTGCAATGGCGTAGCCTTGCCCGAAGTCGGCGCCGAGTATGCTTGCGGCCTCTATGAGGCCTTCGCTTTCGAGCCCCTCGACTGTGGCCCGGATCCCCACGTCATGCGCCAAGTGTGTCAGATTGTAAATGAAATGAAGCGCTTTGTGCGGTGCGTGCGCGGCGGTCGTTACGAGGTTATGATCGATCTTTACGTCATCCACGCCCAGTTGTTCCATGCGCGTGAGTGAGCTGTATCCCGATCCGAGGTCATCTTGCGCAAGTTTCACACCGAGCGCCTTCCAGAGCGGGAGGATTTGCGCGCGCGCCTGCTTGGTGTCGATTTCACCGGTCTCGAGAAGTTCGAGCGTTATGCGTTCAGGCTCGATCCGGAACTCTTGGAGCATCTCCCGGGCGATGTTCAGGTATTCCCTATCAGCGAACGCCTGGGTGGGCAGGTTTATGGCCGCCGACGTGGTAAGGCCCGCTGTGCTCAGGTCCTGCAGGTCGAGCAATGTCCGACGCAGACCGAGCGCGAAGAGTTGGCGCAACTCGTGCTCGCCGAAGGCCGGCAGGAAGTCAGCGGGGGAGATGTAGGTCCCGTCGTGCGCATCGAGGCGCGCCAGGGCCTCGACCTTCACGAGTGCGTCGGTTCGCAAGTCGATGAGGGGTTGGTAGAGCATCACGAGGTCGCTGCGGCCCAAGGCCTCGCGATAGGCGGAGCGCGTCGAGTAGCTGAGGACGCGGCCGGGGGTCGTATTTTGGGCTATGGCCGCCTCGAGGGCGGCACGCACCTGCTTCAAGAGATTGGCGCGCTGGGGTGCCGCGAAATAGCCGGGCCAGGCGTGAAAGAGGCTCAGGAGCGCGTATGAGCACCCGGTGCTGTCGGTGAGTGGAATAGTGGCCACGGAGGCGTAGCCCAATTGGTGCGCGTATTCGTGCCAGATCGCAAGCGTGGGGTCGGAGCCTATCGACAGGACCTGTTGAATCTCACTGCCGCGCCAGGCGCGGCCCGCCGGTCCGCGCCCCCGCGGATCATCGGCGTGTATGCTTGGGGCGATGTTGTCGTTGATAAGGGAGGCAACATGGCAGTCCGCGTTTTTGCCCACCACGATCTCGTGCTGGATATCGCCACGGCTATCAGGTCGGGCAAAGGCGGCCGTGACCATGCCGGGAAGTTCCGTCAGGATGTCCAGCGCCGATCGGATCCGATCGTTCAGGGTGAAGGCCCCGTGCGGCAGGCCGGATATTTGTGAGATGGCCTGCTGCTCAGCGTGCGCGAGCGCCTCGCGCCCGCGCACATGGGCACTCAGATTGGACATGAGTCGCATCGTCACGGCCGAACGTATGCGCATGCGCTGCGCCGGATCGTTGATCCGGGGCCCAAGTCCCTGATGCAGTCGTTCCAGGTAAAGCGCGTAGGAATCCACAAGCCAGCTGGCCCTGACGTCAAGGAAGCCATAGATCTGGCCGATGTCGACCGCTTCCCTGTCGTGTGCCTCGCGATTGAGGTCAGGATCGAGGATATGGTGCAACTGGGCCAGGGGTCGCTCCTGCGTCTGTGCGAATTGCTCCGGTGTCAGAAGCGCGATGACGTCTTTGGGGCCCGCATGCCGAAACAGCCCTCGATAGAAGGCGCTGATCAGCTCTTCGTTGATATCCGAGATGTGCTGCCGCGCTATGCCGAGAAGATGCTGGGCGTGTGGGCTAAAAGGATCGAGATCCTCGTTCATCATGATAGGCTCCGATAACGACGGGGTGCAGCATGGCGGTCCGTTCCGCGCACGACACCGCCCTCCGTTTGGCCCGCAATGAACGAGGCCATCTCTTTAAGAAATCGACCATAAAGTCGTGTTTGTCAAAGGCTTAGGTTCCTCGGCCCCACCCTAAGGGCCACCGCGCCGCTATCGCGTCCGTGCGTTCAGCGGGGAGATCAGGGGCTTCGTTGGTCTCGCCGGACGAGGGATAGGCGATGCGGCCGGCATATTCCTCGCGTTGAATCTCGGCGCAGAGGAGGTGTTCGACTTGTCTGTAGGCCTCCTCGTGATGCCTGGCATCAATGCCGTCCCGCGTGGTATCGGTCAACGCTTCGTAGGCCTCCTTGAGGGCCGCATTCCCCGATGCCATCGTTTCGATGTAGGCGCCGATCGCGCACGGTTCGGCGACCACGTGGCGCACCAGAGTCGCGCGCGTCCGCGCGAGGCTCAGGAGTGCTGCGCGTAATAGTAGCGCCGCGTAGGCCCCGAGGGCTGTGAGCGGTTGTTCGGGCGTCACGGACAGACGAAAGGCGCGGTTCCAGGAGGCGAGGGCATTCGCGGTCATGGGACGGCTGATTGCGTATCCTTGCCCGGCATCGGCACTGAGGATGGTGGCGGCCTCTATAAGCCCGCGGCTCTCGAGGCCTTCGATCACCACCGAAAGGCCGACATCGTGCGCAAGGCGCGTCAGGTGGTGAATGAACTGCAGGGCCTTGCGGGGCGACCGGGCGACGGTACTGACAAAGCCCTGGTCGATCTTCACTTCATCCACCGCCAGACGTTCCATCCGCAAAAGCGAGCTATAGCCCGATCCGAGATCATCTTGCGCCAGGCGCACGCCCAGTTCACGCCACCGGGTGAGAAGTTCCCGCGCCGTTTCCCCCGGTTGGATGTCGTCGGTTTCGAGGATCTCGAAGACAAGGTGACCGGGATCCATGGGCATTTCGGCAAGCGTGGTCTTCGCAATTTCCAGATATTCCGGGTCGGCGAGTGCCTGCGCGGGGAGGTTGATGGCTACCGCAGTCAAAAGGTCGTGCGCCTCCCATTGGCGCAAATCGGTAATGGCCTGTCGCAGCCCGAGCGCGAACAGTCGACGCAGATCGCTCGCCCCAAAGGCGGGGAGGAAGTCCGCAGGCGGTACATGGGTGCCATCAGGGTTATTGAGTCTCGCGAGGGCCTCAACCTTGGCCAGGCGTCCGGACCTCAGATCGACGATCGGTTGATAGACGAGGGTCAGGGCGCCGCGGGCCAAGCGCTCGCGGTAATCGGCACGCGCCGTGTAGTGGATGGTCGTGGTGTGTCGGCCACGTCGCGCCATGGTGGCCGACAGTACCCAACAAAGCCTGTCCAGAAGATTATTGCAATCGGTCGTGAAGAAATAGCCGGGGGCCGAGTGGTAGAGCGAGAGGATGGCCTGGGGTTCGCGGTTCGTATCCAGGATGGGCATGGCGGCGTAGGAGGTGTAGCCGAGTTCGCGGGCGATCTCGCGCCAGGGTGCGAGCGCGGGCTCGTGGGCGATCATCAGACAGCGTTGGACCTGTCCGGATCGCCAAGCGCAGCCCGAGGGGCCACGCCCGAGCATGTTATCGCTGTGGATGTTGGGGAGGCGCTGGTAGTTCGTGAAGGTCGAGGCGTGACGCTCCACGGTCGCGCCGACGACGATCTCATATTGCAAAGTGCCATGTTTGTCGGGTTTGGCGAACGTCCCGGCGACCATGCCGTCCAGCGTTAATAAGGTGTCGAGCAGTGCGCGGGCGAGATCGCTCAAGGTCGTGCACGTCTCGATCAGGCGCGTGATGTCGCCCATCACGCGGTGCTGACCCTTCAGAACCTGTCGTTGGCCGGCGACGATGCCGCCGAGCGAGGCCATCAGGCGCGACACGAGCGCGTCTTGCAGGAAATGGCGTTCTTGTTCCGGAAGGATCCAGCGTTCGATATGCCGGCGAAGGCCTAAGATGAGCTCATCGTAGGTGTCGACAAGCCAGGTGTTTTCGACACCGATATAGGCGAGAGCGCGCCCCATCTCCCGCGCCGACTGGCGCAAGGTATGTTCCTTGAGATTGGCATCCAGCAGCCGTGACAAAGGCTGTGTCCCGAGGCTTTTCCAAAAGTCATCGGGGGTCAGTTGGCTTATGATGTCCTCTGTGCCTGCGCGTGCCACGAGTCCCTCGCGGAAGGCCGTGCACAAGTCGCGCGTAAGGGCTTCCGCATAAGGCTGTACGCGGTCGAGCACATAAGAGGACTGGGGCCCGTAGGCGTCGATGGCGTCATGCATGGGTGAGCCCCGGTTGGTATTCTTGTGCGTCGCCGCCTCTCTGTGCGGTGCTGAGAGTCCCGAGCCGCACACCCTGCAGTTTTACAAGATGCCTTGTCGGGGGGCGCTTACCATGTTTTTGTCGCGACCATCGTTGGTGGATTGATTTTCAATAGGCGACGCTCCCCCGCTTGTCAAGAAAAGACCCATGAGAGGATCTGGGAATTCGAGGCGTCGTATCGCGCGCCCCGGAGGCTGATGGGATGCTGGCCCCGGACGCCGGATCTCTGAAGCGGCGCAAGGGGCGGGCATGTAAGGCGGCGCTCACCTGGCCCGCGAACAGGATGCCGGTGCTCGTTGCTGGCAGGTGGGCGGCGCGCAAGGCCTGCATTGTCCAAGTATTGCATGTATGGAAGGCATCGTAGGTGCTCGTGGCGGCAAAGAACAGCCCCCGATGGCCATGGGCCCCGAGGGCTTCGAGTCCACCCTGTGGCGCGCGCGCCAGGGTGCGGGCGAGAAAGGCCTGTAGACCCTGCCAGCCGCGTGGACCGACACGCAGCCATATCACGTGTTGCGCATCGGTAGGGCGTGGCCGCCAGCCTCTGGCGTAGACCACGCTCCGAGACCGAAAAAGGGCGGCGAGACCGGTCAGCGGGCCCGGGTGGCGGGCCATATAATAGCGTCTCTGCCCCCAGCCGATGACGGCGAAGGCATCGTCCGCAAGGCCCGTGCGCAGGGGACGCAATGCGCCCGAAAGCCGGTTTTTTGGAATCACGAGGCCCGTATGCCAGCCCGCACGTAGCACGCCCAGGGGTGGCCCCGAGGCTAGCCCCGGTGTTCGCATGGCGCGCACCGAGGGCCGCGCGCAGGCGCCCAGCAATAGGATGGTTACGGCGATGGCGGGCGCTCGACAGTATCGGTGGGCGTAACAGGGAGCCATGCACGCAAGCGGCGCGCGCCGGCGACCCCGGATCGGCGCGGGCCATCGGGCCACATCAACGTATAGTGGGCCATCACTCATCACGTCCCTCCAGGGCCTCCAGGGTTCGGCCTGCAGGTTCCACCGGATAAAGCCGTGTCACCCAGGCACCGACGAGAGCGACCCCGGCCATGAGGGTCAAGACGTTCGCAAGCCCCAGGGCTTCGTCGAGCCGCGGGAAGACTATGGCTGATGCCGCCGCGCCTAGGCGCGAGACGGCTGTGGCAAGACCGCCTGCGCTCGCGCGCAATTCGGTCGGGAATATCTCCACAGCAAGCGCCATAGCGGTCACCCCCGGGCCGATGCCTGTCCCCAGGGAATAGACAGCGGCGCCTGCATAGACGTTCATCACCTCATGGAATGCGATGCCGAACGCGAACACGATCAGGCCCGCACTCATGAGTGTGAACCCGGCAAACTGCAAGGGGATGCGGCCCCATCGGTCCAGGCGTGTGTATACGAACAGGATGCCGAGTGTTGATACCAGCAGGAAGGCGGCATTAATCGCCGAGGCAGCGGTGTTATTGCTGGCCAACCCTTGCATGCGCAGAACGAGCGGAAAGTAGAGGCCGATACCCAGGCCCACGATATCGAGACAGGTCCAGGGAATGAGGCTCAAGGCGAGCCGTGCGCGCCACGGGGCACGCAACAGGACGCGCAGCGGCCGGCGCGCCCCCTCGAAGCCCGTGAGCGCCTGCTCGATGTGCGGGACACTCCAGTCGGGGTGCAACCGTTGCAGGGCCTCCTCGGCCTGGGCACGTCGACCATGGCGGGCGAGCCAGCGTGGTGATTCCGGGATGCGGCGGCGCAACCACAGTAATACCAGCGCGGGCAGCAAGGCGGCGCCGAGCATAAATCGCCAGGAGTCCGGTCCGACGGCGAGCAGCGCGAGCCCCAGCACGGTCGAGGCCAAGGCCCCGAGATACCATGCGACATTGATGCCCGCAAACCCCCGTCCGCGCCTACCCTCGGCGCTATATTCGGCGACCACCGTGGCTACCAGCGGGTAGTCCATGCCGACAGCGAGTCCAACGATGAAGCGCCCGAGCCAGAGACCGGTGAGGCCCGTGCTGGCGGCACTTGCCAGCGCCCCGAACGCGTATAAGGCCACGTTGGGGAGGAGCAGGGCCCGCCGCCCGAAACGGTCGACCATGCGGCCGCCGACGAGTCCGCCCATCAGCGACCCGATGAGGGCGGCGGCCATGAGATCTCCGATCGCCCCGGCGCCAAGGTGCCAGTCAGCCCGCAGCGGCAGTAAGGCGATCGCCATGATGCTCAGATCGAAACCGTCGAGAAACATTCCAAGACTCGCCGCCCTGACCGCCTGCCGCGCGAGGCGGTCAGGGCGCGCGTGCGCGCCCGCGGCCTCCCTGGTCTGTACGGGCTGCGTCGTGCTCGTGGTCTCGTTTTTGTTGCCAGGATCGGCCACTTCACTTCCCCCTAGTGGTGTCCGCCGGCAGTCTATCAAAACTTGTAGAGGCGGTATGCGGGCCCGGGCAGGCCCATGGCCGCGCGGAGCCGCCATGGTCTCCGTTACGACGCACGCCTCCTGCGGTCCTTGCGAAACCCGAGCGCGCGACGCTAGCCCCATGCGGTGGGGGCTGTTATTCTTAAAAAACGGCGTGCGTCGGCGCACGCGAAGGCCAGCGCACCGACTCGCGCCGGCGGCGAGCCGTTTGATTGGGAAATGGGGATGAGATTCAAGGTTTTGTTGGCGGCATTGAGAAAGCAATGGATCGCGGAGCGTACACGCTGCCAGAGTTGCGGGATGCCGGTCATCTACGACAAGAAGCATCGGCCGGGCAACCCTTATTGCAGCTATTGCCATGACGGTGAGTCCTTTGTGAAGGAGATGGGCCTTGCCGAGATGCGCTCGCGCGTCCGACAACTCCTCGAGACACGTAAGGCCTCGCCCTTGGTGCGTTTTTATATGCACTGGCGACTCGCCACCCTGAAACGCTGGCGGAAATCCTCCGGCCTACGCTGATGCGATCGGCAATGGTGTCGGCGTTCGCCGTGGCCCGACTCTGGGCACGGTTCCCCTAACGTGTGCAGTCTGCGCCCTCGGAACGGCGCAAAAAAGCGCCCCCGTGCGGTTACGAGCCTTGAAGGTCTTGGTATGTCGCTTGCCTTGTGCAAGGCGACAGACCGTCGCATCGGCTGAACCCCGAGGTGCCGCATGGCTCGCCCCGCTTCGCCAATAAAAATGCCCGGCAAGACCGCTGAAGCTTACGGACAGCTCTGCTTTGGGCTGATGTCCATATCGAGCGTGTAATACACCCGAACATTGTTTGTAAGTTTGCTCCAGCATGTGCTGGGCGCGAGCCTGGCCAGCCCAGGCCGCGATCTCGTTATTTGTGGTCCTCCAGACGTTTCTGTCGCCGCTGCAAGGATTCTTAATTGACCGTGTGGGTCCTCGCCCGCTGCCGTCGGTAGACGCAAGCCTGATGATGGCAAGCTGGGCGTTAGCGGTGCACGCCGATAGTCTGGGTCTCCTCTACGCAAACTACGGCGTCCTCGGAGGCCTGGGTAGCGGCATCATCTATGTCGGGCTCGTAGGCCTGATGGTTTCGTGGCTTTCAGATCAGTAGGGTTTTTCAGCGCGGGTCGCGGTCGCAGGATCTGGCGTGGGCGTGATTCTTGCCACAGTTCAAACAGCATCGATTATTAAATTCGATGGTTATCATCACAATTTGATCGTATTTTGAAGTATATATTAGGTTATATTATATGTTGACGACCTGTACGTTTGCATTATCTCCTGATTGCCCAACCGAACGTTCCATCATATACACCGTGGAAAGTATGCATAGAATAGGATAATATAAGCCGAAGAGATATGTTATCCGCGTATAAACAACCATTATTTATGCGACTTCAAAGGTATTATTAGGTAATTGCAAATCCGATTACGCAGATGTTTCGTTGGAATAAGGACAGAGAAGGCCGATTGGGTTTTGTAGTTGACGAGAGACGTTTCGCGGCGAGGCAAGAGTTCGCGAGCGACGTCGGACGGAACCACGACTTGGATGTTTTACAAAGGACACCTAAAGCCTGGATGATTTGAGTTTAAAAAAATTCGACAGCCGATTTGTCGTGTCATCAGTGAAGCTTAAGGAGAGTGATATGAAACAAACGCGTAGTTTAACACGTCCCATTTTTACATTGGCGGTTTCGATTGCGGCGGCGACTTTAGGTGGTTGCGCTAATATGCACAAAAAGCCGGTAAATCTCCTGACCCAGGCAAAAACTGTTGTGGATCAGGCAGACAGGGACGGAACCAGGGCTTACGCTGCTTATGATCTAAATAAGGCGCACTTGCATCTAAAGGAAGCTAGAGAAGAGATGAAGAAAGGTCGTTACAGGAGAGCACATTATTTAGCATCAGAAGCCAAGGTTGAGGCGGAGCTGGCCATCGCTAAGACGCAAACGCTAAAAACTAAAGCCGCGGAAAAACAGGTAGAGACGGGCGTAAATACCCCAGCGGATCAGAATTGACACGATCGGGTATGGGTGGAATATAACCGCCCGATGCGCTTTTTAAATTTAGATGGCGTCGATGAAACCCCCATTCGAAAAAGGAAACCTAGACATGAAAATGACAATTCCATCGAGGAGTCTTATTGCATCGATTATTGCGGGAGCACTTTTAACTGGGTGTGCTAGCGTACCTCCTAGGAATGCAGCATTGGACCGGGCGCATTCAAGCTATAACGCAGCAATTCGCAACAGTGCTGTGCGTCAGGCCGCTCCTGCACAGCTTCAAAAAGCATCTTCCGAGCTTGCTCGCGGGGATCAACTGTTAAAAAGTGGGGCGCCTAAATTTCGGGTAGATCATTATGCCTATCTGGCACGGGAGCGGGTGGCAATTGCGCGTCAAGAGGCAGAAAACGCTGCAGGCGAGAAACAAATAAGTCGTGCTGGACGTCAACGTGCGCAAATGATGCTGGAATCTAGGGAAGAAAGGATTGCGCGACTGCGCGGACAGCTTTCGAAGCTCAAGGCGAGAAAAACAAGTCGTGGTCTTGTGCTAACGCTAGGGAACGTCCTTTTTGCGCTTAACAAAGCGACGTTGCGGTCCGGAGACATGAAACGCATAAATAATCTTGCCGAGTTCATGAAGTCCTACCCCAAGCGCAACGTTATGATCGAGGGTTACACAGATAGCACGGGGAGCGTTCAGTTTAACGAGAAGCTTTCAAGACGAAGGGCTGATGCGGTTCGAGATGCTTTAGTTCACGAGGGAATCTCGCCACAGCGCATTATAACAAAGGGATACGGCTCGGAATATCCGGTGGCATCTAACAAAACTGCGGCTGGTCGACAGGAAAATCGGCGAGTCGAGGTGGTAATTTCTAGTTCGAACGGAACTTTTGCGAAGGGTAGATAAAAGGTGATGTGAGTCTTTTGACTCGTAGGTATGGAAAAAAAGGGGGGGCGTTGCGCCCCCCCTTTTTTTTAGGCGCTTTTCTGTTGCGGTTGGGGCGGTCTGTCAGGCCAAGCTTGTGCGAGACGCGCCGGCATTTCTGCCCCCTGTGTCGCAGTAGTTGTCGGGGTGCCAAGAAGTCGCTCCCTTGGGGAATAAGGAGCGACATGCTGTATCCAAGATGAGGGTAGGCCCCTCGGCTTCGGCGATTAGGCGCTGATGCCAAACCACCCAGAGCTGCCGACATTAAGAGTGTTGGTGGTAAGCGTCTAGGGAAAAGGCAGGGGTACCCCTGTCAGGTGCGATAACGTGAGACGAACGCAAGTGAACCCTCGATGAAGTGTCGAGAATTGTACGCGATGTCAAAACCAGGGTCTCGACAGCATCCTGGGATCAGTCCGCAGGCAACCTATTGGGGGGCGGGCGCAACGTCATGCCAGAGAAGACATCCCCATCCTGGCCGCCCGCCATGCCCTCTACCAAGAGGCCAAGGCATACCATCCGCGTCGCTGGTCGGGACCGACCCGCAACTGGTCGCCGATAGCGGTGGTCACCTTAAACCCGGAGCGAGAGGCAGTCATCAATGTGGCTCTCGATCCCTTAACCGAAAAGCGCAAGAATGCATGACTCAGGCGGCAACTGCCTTGACACGCACCGTTTGTGTCAGGTCTGTGCTATTGGCGTAAGCGCATCGCGGCAAACCCGGAGGCAAGCGCGTGCCGGGCAGGCGCAGCCTTTCTTCCCGTCCATCTCGGGCTTTCCAGGGCCGTGGAGCCCGCGACCCTGGAGATCGGATTTTATCGGGCCGCTTGGTGCGACTGACGGGCCCGGTAGGCCCGAGTGGCTGATGGTCTCGCATCGGAACCGCGAAAAATCGCCGAGATGACGTCCCCCGCCTGCAACACGAAGATCATCGTCGGACCGTTTCGCGATAGGGCTCGGGGACCGCAGTCGGTTGTGGCAGGCTTGGGTCGGTAGTCTTCCCGGGGATGGGGCGGCAAGGGACGCGGCGGGCGGTGCGGCCGATGTAGATGTTAGCTTTTTGGGAGCCGGACGAGGCTGGGGGCGGGGGTGGCGTCTGCCGGTGGCGCGGACCTCACCTTTGGCCTGGGGGGCCTTTATGGTATCCTGCACGACTGTTTCGAACGCCCCATAAAGAGGTCCTTAAGGTCGCGTCGCGGCCCAAACCCAATGGATCAATTCGCCAAAGAAACTATCCCCGTCAATCTCGAAGAGGAGATGCGTCAGTCCTATCTCGATTACGCCATGAGCGTGATCGTAGGGCGCGCCCTCCCGGATGTGCGGGACGGCCTAAAGCCCGTCCACCGACGCGTACTATTTGCCATGCGCGAACTGAGCAACGACTGGAACCGTCCTTACAAGAAGTCGGCGCGCGTGGTGGGCGATGTCATCGGTAAGTATCACCCGCACGGCGACACCGCGGTCTACGACACCATCGTGCGTATGGCCCAGACCTTCTCCATGCGTTATCCCCTGGTCGATGGCCAAGGAAACTTCGGGTCCGTGGACGGGGATGCGCCCGCCGCCATGCGTTACACCGAGATCCGCATGGCGCGTATCGCCCACGATCTCCTCGCCGACCTCGACAAGGAGACGGTCGACTTCACGCCGAATTACGACGGATCGGAGCATGAGCCGTCGGTGCTGCCAACGGCCTTACCGAATCTCCTCGTGAACGGCTCCTCGGGGATCGCGGTGGGCATGGCGACCAATATCCCCCCGCACAACCTCACCGAGGTGGTGAATGCGCTGCTGGCGCTGATCGTCGATCCCGACCTGTCGGTCGATGCCCTAATGACCTACATCCCAGGCCCGGATTTTCCGACTGCCGCCATCATCAATGGCAGTGCCGGGATCCGCGAGGCCTACGCCACCGGGCGCGGCAAGATCTATGTGCGCTCGCGCGTGGAGATCGAGGAAGAGCGCCCCGGGCACCGTCAGGCCTTGATCGTCACCGAGCTCCCCTATCAGGTCAACAAGGCACGGCTTCTGGAAAAGATCGCCGAGCTGGTCAAGGAAGGGCGTCTCGAGGGTATCGCCGAGCTGCGTGACGAGTCCGACAAGTCGGGCATGCGTATGGTCATCGAGTTGAAGCGTGGCGAGAATGCCGAAGTCATTCTGAATAACCTCTATCAGCAGACCGCACTACAGACCGTGTTTGGCATCAATATGGTGGCCCTCGAGGAGGGGCAACCGCGGCTTTTGAACCTGCCGCAGATATTGAAGGCCTTTCTCAGTCACCGGCGTGAGGTGGTCACGAGGCGTACGCTCTATGAGTTGCGCAAATCGCGGGAGCGGGCCCATATCCTCGAGGGCCTCGCCGTCGCGCTCGAGAATATCGACGCCATGATCGATCTGATCAAGGCGGCGCCGGACCCGGCGGGCGCCCGGCAGGCCTTGCTTGCGCGCGCCTGGTCCGCGCGCTTCGTGGCGGAGCTGTTGCGTGACGCGGGTCCGCACTCGCGCCTCGAGGGATTGCCCTTGGACGTGGGCTTGCTCGATGACCGCTATGTACTGACTGAGACGCAGGCGCAGGCCATTCTGGATCTGCGACTCCATCGCCTAACGGGGCTCGAGCGCGAAAAGATCCATGAGGAGTATCAGGAGATCTTGCGCAAGATCGAGGGTCTGTCCGAGATCCTGCGCAGCGACACGCGGCTTTTGGAGGTCGTCGCCGAAGAGCTTACGGCCATCAAGACCCAATACGGGGATGACCGTCGCACCGAGATCCTCGCCGGGCGTCTGGATTTGAGTCGCGAGGACCTGATCGCGCGGGAGGCGGTCGTCGTCACCTTGTCGCACGCCGGTTATGTCAAATGCCAGCCGCTCGCCGATTACCGGGCTCAGCGGCGCGGCGGCAAGGGGCGCAGTTTCGGGCGCATGCGCGAGGAGGATTTCGTGGATCGCCTGGTGGTCGCCAACACGCACGACACCGTGCTCTGCTTCTCGAACCGCGGTAAGGCCTATTGGCTCAAGGTCTACGACCTGCCACAGACCGGCCACGGTGCTCAAGGGCGCCCGATCGTGAACTACCTGCCGCTGGGCGAAGGGGAGAAGCTCACGGCGATCCTGCCGCTGGCGGATTTCGAGGAAGGGAAGTCAGTATTCATGGCGACCTCGGATGGGACCGTGAAGAAGACGCCCCTGGCCGATTTCTCGCGCCCACGCACGAGCGGGATCGTGGCCATCGATCTGGTCGGGGACGATGTTTTGGTGGGTGCGGGCATCACCCAGGGCAACAATGATATCCTTCTTTTCAGCAACGGCGGCAAGGCGGTGCGGTTCCAGGAAACGGACGTCCGATCCATGGGTCGTAACGCCCGTGGGGTGCGCGGCTTGAGTCTGCGCGCGGGCCAGCGGGTCGTTTCCTTGATGATCGTGGATCCAGCGACGGGCGATCCAGCGGTGTTGATCGCAAGCGAGAAGGGCTATGGCAAGCGCACACTCTTTTCGGAGTTTCCGCGCCATAACCGCGGCGGCCAGGGGGTCATCTCCATGCAGGTGACCGAGCGCAATGGCGCGATTGTGGGCGCGGTCCTCGCAGGCGATGAGGATGAGGCCATGATGATCACGGACGCGGGGAGCCTGATCCGTATGCGCGCCCGCGAGATATCACTGCAAAGCCGTAATACGCAGGGCGTGCGCCTGATGGGTTTGGACGCGAATGAGCGTCTGGTGGGCGTGGAGAAGATCGAGGAGGCCGCGGCGCTCGGTAACGGAGATGCCGAGGCCGAAACACAGGCGATGGACTCAGGTGACGATGATGGCGCGGATCTTTAATTTCGGGGCGGGCCCGGCGGTCATGCCGCAGGCGGTTTTGCGTAAGGCGCAAGAGGAGCTCGTCGACTGGCATGGCAGTGGTATGTCGGTCATGGAGATGAGCCATAGGGGCAAGGAGTTTCTGGATATCGCCGCGCGCGCGGAGTCCACGCTGCGCGCCCTCATGGGGATACCGGACTCCTACAAGGTCCTGTTCCTGCAGGGCGGTGCCTCGCTGCAATTTGCCATGGTGCCCATCAACCTGTTGCGCGGCAAACAGCGCGCCGACTATATCCATACCGGCGAATGGTCCAAGAAGGCGATCGCCCAGGCGCAGCGTTTTTGCGAAGTGAATGTCGCGGCAAGCGGCGAGGCGCACGGTTTCACGGACATCCCCGCGGTCGCCGACTGGCGCCTGGACCCCAAGGCCGCTTATCTGCATTACACCCCCAACGAGACCATAGGCGGGGTGGAGTTTCCCTTCATCCCCGATGCCGGCGCGGTGCCGCTCGTGGCTGACATGTCCTCGACCATACTGTCGCGACCCATCGATGTGAGCCGCTTCGGATTGATCTATGCGGGCGCGCAGAAAAACATCGGGCCGTCGGGTCTTACGGTCGTGATCGTGCGCGAGGACCTCGTGGGGCAGGTGCTTCCCGGGATGCCGACCATGCTCGATTATCAGATCCATATCGAGAACGACTCCATGTACAACACCCCGCCAACCTTCCCGATCTATATGGCGGGGCTGGTCTTCGACTGGCTGCAAGGCCAAGGCGGCCTTGCCGGCATGGCGCGCATCAATGAGCGCAAGGCGCGGCTTTTGTATGACGCCATCGATGGCTCGGGCGGTTTTTATGTCTGCCCGGTGGCCAAGGATTGTCGCTCGTGGATGAACGTCCCCTTTACCCTGCAAGACCCCGATCTCGACGAGGCATTTCTCAAGGAGTCACGGCAGGCGGGTCTCCTTCAGTTGAAGGGGCATCGGTCGGTGGGGGGCATGCGTGCCAGTATCTATAACGCCATGCCCGAGGAGGGTGTGGCGGCGCTTGTGGATTTCATGCGGGACTTCGCGCGGAGGCGTGCTTGATGTTCAAGGTCCGGACGCTCAACCAGATTTCGCCGCTTGGCTTGGCGCGCTTCGATGCGCAGCGGTTTCAGGTGGGCGCCGATCTGGAGGACCCGGATGCCCTGCTGCTGCGTTCCTTCAATATGCACGACATGCCCTTGCCGGCGCGCTTGAAGGCGGTGGGGCGTGCGGGGGCGGGGGTGAACAACATTCCGGTGGCGGCCTTGAGCCAACGCGGGATCCCGGTGTTTAACGCCCCCGGCGCCAATGCCAACGCCGTCAAGGAGTTGGTCGTGGCCGGGCTGCTCATCGCCGCGCGCAATCTGCGCGGGGCTTGGGAATTCGTCTCCGGTCTCGAGGGGACGGATGCGGAGATCAGTCGCGCGGTCGAGGCCGGCAAGAAGGCCTACGCGGGCAGCGAGCTGCCGGGTAGGGTTTTGGGCGTTGTGGGGCTGGGCGCGATCGGACGCATGGTCGCCCATGCGGGTCTCTTGCTCGGCATGAAGGTCGTGGGTTTCGACCCGGAGCTCACTGTGGAGGGGGCCTGGCAGCTCTCGGCGGATGTCCAGAAGGCGACCAGTGTCGCGGATTTGCTGCGCCGCGCAGATTTCGTGAGCTTCCATGTGCCGCTGGTCGATGCGACCCGCCACATGATCGACGCCACGACCGTGGGCCTGCTCAAACCCACCGCGACGCTCCTCAATTTCGCGCGCGAGGGGGTCGTGGATGATGATGCCGTGGTGGCCGCGCTCGATGCCGGGCGCTTGCACGCCTACCTGTGCGATTTTCCGACGAACCGCTTGAAGAATCATCCCAAGGTCGTGGTCTTGCCGCACTTGGGCGCCTCGACCCAGGAGGCCGAGGATAATTGCGCGATTATGGTGGCCGAGGAACTGCAGGACTTTCTTGCGCACGGGAACGTGCGGAATTCGGTGAACTTCCCTGAAGTCGTAGTGGCGCGGGAAGGGGCGTGCCGGCTGGTGGTGGCGAATGCCAACGTGCCGAACATGGTAGGCCAGATCTCGACGGCCATGGCGCGCGCCGGACTCAATATCCATAATCTCGTCAACAAGTCGCGGGGTGATCTGGCCTATACACTGGTCGATCTCGACAGTACGCTTCCCGACGCTGTGTATGGCGAGATCGCGGCCATTCCGGGCGTGATGTCGGCCCGCAAGATATCGGCCTGAAGCCATGTCCGAGCCTGCTGACGATCCGCTGTGGCGACTCGATGAGCACCGCGCGCGGATAGACGCCATCGACGAGACACTCCAGGAGTTGCTTGCCGAGCGTGCACGCGCCGCCCAGGCCATCGCAAAGATCAAAGAATCCACCGATATCGAGCCCGTGTTCTATCGACCGGAGCGCGAGCGTCAAGTATTGGAGAAGGTCCGCGCACGCCACCAGGGGCCGCTGCCGGAGGCCGATGTCCTGCGTCTCTTCCGGGAAATCATGGGCGCTTGCCTGGCCCTCGAGCACACCCTGACTGTGGCGTATTTCGGGCCCGAGGGAAGCTTTACGGAGGCGGCCCTGCGCAAGCACTTCGGGGGCGCGGTCACGGCGGTGCCGGCGCCTACGATCGCCGAGGTATTCCGTGTCATCGAGGCCAAGACCGCGGATTTCGGGGTGGTACCGGTCGAGAACTCGGCGGAGGGGATCGTGAGTCACACGCACGACCTGCTCATGCGTTCGTCGCTCGTGATCGTAGGCGAGGTGGTGTTGCGGGTCCATCATCAGCTCCTCTCGCGCGCCGGCGCGCTCGCCGAGATCGAACAGCTGGCCGCCCATCCGCAGGCGCTCGCCCAATGCCGCGAATGGATAGAGCGCCATCTCCACCATTGCGAGCAGGTGGCGGTGTCGAACAATGCCGAGGCCGCGCGGCGCGCAGTTGGTGATTCCAAGCTCGCGGCCATTGCTTCGCGCGAGGCGGCCGCCCACTGGGGTGTGCCCATCCTAGCGTCGAACATCGAGGACAGCCCCGATAATGCCACGCGGTTTTTCGTGATCGGGCGGAGTGCCGTGGGCCCGAGCGGGCAAGACAAGACTAGCCTCCTGCTCACGGCGCCGCACACCCCGGGCTCCCTGCATGGGCTGCTCGGGCCGTTCGCGCGTCGCGGCATCAGCCTCCTGCGCATCGAGTCGCGGCCGGCCCGGCGGGCGCTGTGGGAGTATGTGTTTTTTGTGGATGTCGCCGGCCACGAGAAGGACCCGGCGATCCAGGAGGCGCTGGCTGAGCTCGAGCGTGACGGTAACGTCGTGCGACGCCTCGGGTCGTATCCGCGGGCCGTCTAGAGCGGCACCAAGCCGATCTCAACCATGATAAGAGAACGACCGTAATGGCGTGTGATCCCCTGATTTTGGCGGTCCCCGGCGTCCGTGGCCTCGTGCCGTATCAGCCGGGCAAGCCCATAGAAGAGCTCGAACGCGATCTCGGTGTGACGGGGGCCATCAAGCTTGCGTCGAACGAGAATCCCTACGGCGCCGGCCCCAAGGCGCGTGCTGCCGCCAGCGCGGCGCTCGCGCAGATGGAGCGCTACCCCGATGGCGGCGGTTACGCCCTGAAACGGGCCTTGGCGGGGCGCCTCGGGGTCTCGGAGCGGCAGATCACTCTTGGCAACGGGTCCAACGACGTCTTGGAGCTGGTCGCGCGCACCTTCCTGTCCCCGGGAGAGACCGCCTTCTGCGATCAATACGCCTTCGCCGCCTACCCGATCAGCGTGCGCGGCCTTGGGGCGCAGATGATTCAGGTGCCGTCGCGCGATTATGCCCACGACCTGGAGGCGATGGCGGCAGCTCTCTCCCCGAGCGTACGCATGGTCTTTCTTGCCAACCCCAATAATCCGACCGGGACGTGGTTCGGTCGGGAAGCACTCGCGGCCTTTCTGGCGGTGGTGCCGAAGTCCACCATCGTGGTGCTGGACGAGGCCTATCGGGAATATGTCGACGATCCGGCGCACCCGGACGGCTGCGCGTTTCTGGCGCAGCACCCGAATCTGGTGGTCGTGCGAACCTTCTCCAAGATCCACGGGCTCGCGGGTCTGCGGGTCGGCTACGCCGTGTCGGATGCCGCGCTCGCGGAGCTCATGAATCGGTTGCGCCAGCCGTTCAATGTGAATCTGGTCGCCCAAGCGGCGGCCGTGGCGGCGCTCGGCGATGACGACTATGTGGAGCGGATGCGGGCGGCGAATACCGCCGAGCGGGCCGCGCTTGTGCGTGCGCTCGGGGGGATGGGCCTTGCGGTGCTGCCGTCGGCCGGTAATTTCGTGTGCGTCGAGGTGGGGGAGGCCGCGCGGATTTACGAGGCCTTGCTGCGCCAGGGGGTCATCGTACGGCCACTCACGCCCTATGGCATGCCGCGGCATCTACGGATCACGGTCGGGCGTCCCGAGGAAAACACACGTCTCGCGCGCGTCCTGGCCGAAGTGGTGAGGGCCCGGTGAGTCGGGATCGTCGGCCGCCGGCGCGTGCCCGGAGGCGGCTTGCGATCGTGGGTGTGGGCCTCATGGGCGGTTCGCTGGCCGCGGCCTTGCGGGAGGCGTGTTTCGCCGAACGGATTGTGGGGGTGGATGCCGATCCAGCGGCCTTGGAGGCGGCGCGCTCGCGCGGTTTGATCGATGACGCCCAGGACCTGGAGGCGGCGGCGGGCGACGCCGATATCGTGGTGCTCGCGACCCCGTTGGGCACCCTGCCGGACCTCCTGGGGCGCGTGGCGCGCGCTACGGCTCCCGAGACGATCATCACGGACATGGGCAGCGCCAAGGGGTCCTTGGCCGCCATCGGGCGGGATCGGGGTCTGGCACGCTATGTGCCCGGTCATCCCATGGCCGGCAGCGAGTGCTCGGGGCCCGTGTCCGCGCGCGCCGACCTATTCGCTGGGCGCAGTGTCATTTTGACTCCCACCGAGATCACGGCGGGGGACGCCGTGGACTCGGTGCGGGCGATGTGGGAGGCGGCGCGCGCCCGCGTGGTCCTCGCCGACGCCACGACCCATGACCGGATCGTGGCCTATACGAGTCATCTTCCGCACCTGCTGGCCTTCGCCTGCGCGGAACGTCTCGCGGCCGAGGCATCGGCCGTGACGCTGGCGCCCTTCGTAGGCAGCGGGCTAAAGGATTTTTTGCGCATTGCCGGTAGCGACCCCTTGATGTGGCGGGACGTGTGCGCGGCCAATGCCGGCTTCCTCGGGCCCGCGCTCGCGGCCTTCGCCGAGGACTTGGCGCGCTTGAGTGAGTTGCTCGCGCGCAGCGATTTCGAGGGGCTCAGGGACTATTTCACGAACGCCCGCGCGTTTCGTGCCGGCTTGATGAAGGAGGTCGCCGATGGCGAGCATTGATTACACGGTGAAGGCGCAGGGACCGTTGTCCGGGACGGTGACCGTGGCGGGCGACAAGTCGATCTCGCACCGCGCCGTGATCCTGAGCGCCCTGGCCAAGGGGCGGAGCGAGGTCACGGGTCTTTTGGAGGGTGAGGATGTCTTGGGGACCGTCGCCGCCTTGCGGGCGCTCGGGGTCCCCATCGAAGGCCCGCATGAGGGCCGTTTGGTGGTGGAGGGCGTCGGTCTGCAGGGCCTGCAGGCCCCGGTGGGACCCTTGGATCTTGGGAACTCGGGTACCAGTATGCGGCTGTTAGCGGGTCTCTTGTCGGCACAGCCCTTCGGCACGCGCCTTGTGGGTGACGAATCCCTCATGCGTCGTCCCATGGAGCGGGTAGCGGCGCCGCTGCGGATGATGGGGGCTGTCATCGAGACCGGCGAGGGCGGGCGGCCGCCCCTCCATATCGTGGGAGGGCGCACCCTGTCGGGTATCGAGTACCGCCTGCCGGTGGCGAGCGCCCAGGTGAAATCCGCGATCCTTTTGGCGGGTCTCTACGCACAGGGGCGCACGACCGTGATCGAGCCCGCGCCGAGCCGTGACCATAGCGAGCGCATGCTGGCGGGTTTCGGGTATCCCGTGACGCGCGATGGTGCCACGGTGTCGCTTGAGGGGGGACAGGGCCCCTTGCGGGCGGTCCGTCTCGATGTCCCGGCAGACCTGTCGTCGGCGGCCTTTTTTCTGGTCGCCGCCAGCATAGTCCCAGGCTCGTGTGTGCGGCTCAGGCGGGTCGGGATCAACCCCACGCGCCGCGGCGTCATCGACATCCTGCGGACCATGGGCGCGCGCATCGAGCAGGAAAACGAGGTCATGGAGAGCGGCGAGCCGGTTGCTGATCTCGTCGTACACGCACAGCCCTTGCACGGTATCGCCATACCGCCGGAACTCGTGCCTCTGGCCATAGACGAATTCCCGGCCCTGTTCGTGGCCGCCGCCTGCGCCGAGGGGATCACGACTTTGCGCGGGGCTGAGGAGCTACGGGTCAAGGAAAGCGATCGTCTGGCGGTCATGGCGCGCGGGCTGCAGGCGCTCGGTGTCGCCGTGGAGGAGCGTCCCGACGGCCTGACGATCCGGGGCGGCCGGCTGTCCGGCGGCGTGATCGACTCGGGTGGGGATCACCGGGTGGCCATGGCCTTCGCGGTCGCAGGTCTTCGCGCTACGGCGCCGGTGCATGTGCGTGACTGCCGCAATGTCGCGACCTCGTTTCCCGGCTTTGTAGCCTGCGCGCGCGCGGTTGGCTTCGATCTGGAGACGACCGCGTCATGATACCGGTGCTGGCCATCGACGGCCCCTCGGGCTCCGGCAAGGGCGCGGTTGGCATGGCGGTCGCTGAACGGCTCGGCTGGCATTACCTCGATAGCGGCGCGGTCTACCGTGCCTTGGGGCTCGCCGCGGGGTGGCAGGGTATCGCGTGCGATGACGAGGCGAAGCTCCGCGATCTTGCTGCCGGGCTCGATCTGCGCTTCGTCGCCGCCGACGGCGGCGAGCCTGCGGTGTTTGCCAACGGACGCGAATGCGGGGCCTTGCTGCGCAGCCCCGAAACCGCCAATGCCGCCTCCCGGCTGGCCGCCCTGGGGTCCGTACGGGAGGCCCTGCTGGACCGTCAGCGCGCGGCGCGAAGCGCGCCGGGGCTCGTGGCCGACGGTCGCGACATGGGCAGTTATGTGTTTCCCGACGCCTTTTTGAAGGTGTTCCTCACGGCGAGTGCGGAGGTCCGGGCCCAGCGGCGCTATGATCAGTTGAAGGCGAAGGGCTTCGGTGTTACGCTTTCGCAGCTTATACAGGAGATTCGGGAGCGGGACGAGCGGGATGCACGCCGCGCCGTCGCCCCGCTCAAGCCCGCAGAGGATGCCGTCGTGCTCGACTCGTCGGCCCTAGGGCTACAGGAAGTGATCGACCGGGTGCTCGCCATGGCGAAAAGCCGGCAGTGACCTTTATGCTTCCCGCGAATCGAAGATCAATCGTCCGGCTACCGTTGCCGGCCAACCCGCCCTGCTTTTTGGGGCCTAGACGCCAGAGATATTCATGAGCCAAAGCTTTGCCGAATTGTTTGAAGAGAGCATGCAGTCCTGTCAGATGCGCCCCGGCAGCCTCATCGTGGGCGAGGTCGTGTATGTCGACGACGAGGTCGTGGTGGTCAACGCCGGCCTCAAGTCGGAAGGCGTGATCCCGACAGAACAGTTCCGCAATGCCAATGGCGAGATCGGCGCCAAGGTCGGTGACCGGATCGAGGTGGTCATCGAATACATGGAGGACGGCTTCGGTCAGACCCGCCTGTCACGCGAGAAGGCTTGTCGCGTGAAGGCCTGGGATGTGCTGGAGGAGGCCTTCGAGAAGCAGACGGTCGTGACCGGTATCATGACCGGCAAGGTCAAGGGCGGCTTCACCATCGCTATCGACACCATCCGGGCCTTCCTGCCGGGTTCCCTGGTCGATGTGCGTCCAGTGCGCGACCCCTCCTATCTCGAAGGCAAGGAACTCGAGTTCAAGGTCATCAAGCTCGACCGCAAACGCAATAACGTGGTGGTATCGCGGCGCGCGGTCGTGGAAAACGAGATATCGGCCGAGCGCGACCAGCTGCTTGCCAATCTCGAGGAAGGTCAGGTCGTCAAGGGTATCGTCAAGAACCTCACCGATTACGGCGCCTTCGTCGATCTCGGCGGCGTGGACGGCCTCCTGCATATCACCGACCTTGCTTGGAAGCGTGTCAAACACCCCTCGGAGATGCTCAATATCGGCGATGAGGTGGAGGCCAAGGTCTTGCGCTTCGACCGCGAGCGTAACCGCGTGTCCTTGGGCCTGAAACAGCTCGGCGACGACCCGTGGGTGGATCTCGCCCGCCGTTATCCGATCGGCACCCGCATCTTCGGCAAGGTCACCAATATCACGGATTACGGCGCCTTCGTCGAGATCGAGGAAGGGGTCGAGGGTTTGGTCCACGTCTCGGAAATGGATTGGACCAACAAGAACGTGCATCCGACCAAGATCGTGCAGCTCGGCGATGAGGTTGAGGCGATGATCCTCGATATCGACGAGGAACGCCGCCGCATATCGCTTGGCATCAAGCAGTGCCAGCCGAATCCCTGGGAAGAGTTCGCCACTTCGCATAACAAGGGCGATCTCGTGAAGGGCCAGATCAAGTCGATCACCGACTTCGGCGTCTTCGTCGGCCTCGAAGGCGGCATAGACGGCCTGATCCACCTTACCGATCTGTCGTGGAGCCGCGCCGGCGAAGAGGCGGTCCGTGACCTGAAGAAGGGTGACGAGCTGGAGGCGGTGGTGTTGGCGGTCGATCCCGAACGTGAACGGATCTCGCTGGGCGTAAAGCAGATGGAGGGCGACCCCTTCAACAACTATTGCGCCGAGCATGGCAAGGGCGCCGTGGTGACGGGGGTGGTGACGGCGGTGGATGCCAAGGGCGCGACCATCAAGCTTTCCGATGACGTCGAGGGGTATCTGCGCGGCGCCGAGGCCTCGCGCGACCGTATCGAGGATGCACGCACGATCTTGAAGGATGGGGATACGGTCGAGGCCAAGGTCATGACCATAGACCGCAAGAACCGTAAGATCACGCTGTCGGTGCGCGCCAAGGATATGGAGCGCGAGAATGAGGCCGTTCAGGAATACACCCGCAAAGCGCCGGTGGCGACTTCGTCTCTGGGTGATAAACTGAAAGAGAAGCTCGGGCAAAAGGAGTGATGGGGCTTTAGCGCCATGACGAAGTCCGAACTTATTCAGAGCCTAGCGGCGACCCAGCCGCAGTTGGATCAGCGGGACGTCGAACTTGCGGTAAAGGGCCTTTTGGAGCGCATGTCGACCGCCCTGCAGGCCGGTGAACGCATCGAGGTACGGGGGTTTGGGAGCTTCTCTCTTCATCACCGTCCGGCACGCCTCGGGCGCAACCCGAAGACGGGGGTGAGTGTGCAAGTCCCGGATCGTCGCGTCCCGCACTTCAAGCCGGGTAAGGAGTTGCGCGAGCGGGTCGATCAGTAAGCCCATCGCGTGTGGCGCGAGTAATGAAGGAAGAGCGGCATGGGCGCAGCGCCCGTGCCGTTTTTTTTGGAGAGGGTAGCAATTCACCATGAAGCGGGTCCTGTATAGCTTGGTCGCGATTCTGGTGGTGTTCATCGCCCTGGGGTTCGCGTATAAGAATGCCGCCGATGTGACCGTGCGTTACTACGGGGGGCTGGCGTGGCAGGCGCCGCTGGCCCTCGTGTTGGTCGCAGTCCTCGTGATGGGGATCATCGTGGGCTTCATGGCGAGCATGAATCGCCTGATCCGGCTGCGCCGCCAACTGGGCGCGGCTCGCAAGCAGGTGCGCCAGATGGAACAGGAGGTCGCGAACCTGCGCGCTTTGCCCATCAAAGATGTTCTTTGAACATGCCTCGGTACTGATCTGGCTGCTGCTGCCGCTTGCGGCCGGTTCCGGGTGGGTGGCGGCGCGCTATGATCAGAGGCGTCACCGGGCGCGCAAGGATCTGCCGACCGCCTACTTCAAGGGCCTGAATTTCCTTCTGAACGAGCAGGCCGACAAGGCCATCGAGATTTTCATCAAGGTCCTGGAAGTGAACTCCGAGACCGTCGAGACCCATCTCGCGCTCGGCAGCCTGTTCCGCAGGCGCGGAGAGGTGGAGCGCGCCATACGGGTCCACCAGAACATCATCGCCCGCCCGGCACTCGACCGCGACCAGCGGGCACGGGCGCTGCTCGAACTCGGACAGGATTATCTGAAGGCGGGGCTTTTGGACCGCGCCGAGAACCTGTTCCTGGAACTCGCCGAGATCCGATTGCACAATGAGGAGGCCTTGCGGCTCCTCATGTATATCTACCAGCAGGAGCGGGACTGGGAAAAGGCCATCAGCGTGTGTCGCAGGCTTGGGCGTTCCGGGGGGCCCGGATTGAACGATGTCATTGCCCAGTACTATTGCGAGTTGGCCGAGGAGGCCTATAAGCGCAATGAGCATGATGTGGCGCGCGAACAAGCCCGGCGGGCGCTCCAGAGCGACAAGGCGTGTGTGCGGGCCAGCATGGTTCTTGGTAACATCGAGGCCGATCTCGGCCGCCACAAAGACGCCATCAAGGCTTGGCGGCGTGTCGAGATCCAAAACCCGCTGTATCTGGGCGAGGTGGCGCAGGCGCTGGCCAAGAGCTATCAGGCCGTGGGCGACGAAGAGGGCCTGTATCGGTTTTTCCAGGAGGCCCTCGGACGGCATCGCGACATAGCGCTCATGCTGGCCTTGGCGGATGTGATCGAGCGGCGCGAGGGCTTGCGGGCGGCGGAGGCCTTCATTGTCTCATGGCTGCGCAGGCAGCCCTCGGTGCGCGGGCTGAACCGTCTCATCGGCTTGCATGTCGAGCAGGCCGCGGGGGAATCGCGTGAGGATCTCGTGATCCTGAAGGGCATCATCGAAAGGATCGTGGAGGGCCGCCGGCGCTACTTGTGTCACCAGTGCGGTTTTTCGGGCCAGTCCTTGCACTGGCAGTGCCCGGGATGTCATCGCTGGAACACCGTCACGCCATCGGGAGAGGACGATGTCGTTTGAAGACCCGGTTATCATCGTGGCCTTGGACTATGCCGATGCGCAGGGCGCGCTCAAGGTGGCGCGCAGCCTCGATCCCGCGCAGTGTCGCGTCAAGGTGGGCCTCGAGCTTTTCTGTGCGGAGGGGCCTGCTGTGGTGGAGGCCTTGCAGGGCCTCGGTTTCGAGGTGTTCCTGGATCTCAAATTCCATGATATACCGCATACCGTCGCCCGCGCGTGCGCCCGCGCCGCGGCGCTGGGCGTGTGGATGGTGAACGTGCATGCCCTTGGGGGTCCACGCATGCTCGAGGCGGCGCGCGGCGCGATTCCCGCGGGCGGGCCGCGGCTCGTGGGTGTCACGATCCTGACGAGTCACAGCCCGGAGGAGGTGGCAGCCTTGGGGCTGGGCGCGAGCGCGGAACGGGTGCGTCTACTCGCGCGCTCCTGCCGCGAGGCGGGTCTCGACGGGGTGGTGTGCTCGGCCCATGAGACATCCGATCTGCAGGATCTGCGCGCGGATGGTTTCGTGCTGGTCACCCCGGGTATCCGCCCTCAGGGCGCGGCGGCTGACGATCAGAGGCGTACGCGGACGATCCGTGAGGCGCTGGCCTCGGGCGCTGACTATCTGGTCATTGGCCGACCAGTGACGCAGGCGCCGGATCCGGCGGCGGCGCTTGCGGCGTGTCTCGCTGAGGCGCGTGTGGCCCCCGCCCGCAAGGCATGAAAACACGAGGAGCGGTCGTGACGAAAGCCCTTTCGGTGGTCTTGGAGCGCATGACCCGCGCGCGGGTGACGGTGGTCGGGGATGTGATGCTGGACCGCTATTGGTACGGGGGCGTGGAGCGCATTTCGCCCGAGGCCCCGGTGCCGGTGGTGGCAGTGGGACGCGCCGAGGAGCGCCCCGGCGGGGCCGCCAATGTGGCGCAGAACATCGCCGGGCTGGGTGCTCACTGCGCCCTCATTGGGCTGTGCGGTGACGACGCCGCCGCCGATACGCTCGCGACTTTGCTCGGTGCCCGCGGCGTCACACACCGCCTGGTCCGTGATCCCCTGGTCAATACCACCGTGAAGTTGCGCGTCGTGTCGCGCAACCAGCAGCTGATCCGCATCGACTTCGAGACCCAGGCTACCCCTGATGGTTGCCGCGCCCTGGTCGCCGCCTACAAGGACGGCTTGAATGACGCCGGAGCTGTGATCGTGTCCGACTATGGAAAAGGGGGGCTGAATCATGTCCGCGACATCGTCGCCTTCGGCCGCAAGGCGGGTCTGCCGGTGGTGGTGGACCCTAAGGGCGACGACTATAGTCCCTATCGCGGCGCCACGCTCATCACCCCCAACCGCAAGGAGTTCGAGCAGGTGGCGGGGCGTTTCCAAGGCGAGGATGACCTCGAACGCAAGGCGCGCAGCCTGATCGAGGAACTGGCGCTTCAGGCCTTGCTCGTCACGCGTAGCGAGGAGGGTATGACTTTGTTCGAACGCAACGGGCCGCGCACCCATGTGCCAGCGAAGGCCCAGGAGGTCTACGACGTGACCGGGGCGGGTGATACGGTGATTGCGATGGTAGGTGCAGCGCTTGCGGCGCAGGCGAGCCTGCTTCAGGCCATACACATCGCCAACGCCGCAGCCGGTATCGTCGTAGGACATTTGGGGGCTGTGGCGGTGCCGCACGAGGAGCTCGCGCGAGCCTTGGCTTTGGAGGATGGAGCATGATCGTAGTCACGGGCGGGGCCGGGTTCATAGGCGCCAACATCGTCAAGGGCTTGAATGAGCGTGGGCGCCAAGACATCGTCGTCGTCGACAATCTGGAGCACGGCGATAAGTTCCTGAATCTGACGGATTGCGAGATCGCCGATTATCGCGACAAGCGGGATTTCCTGTCGGATATCGAAAAGGGCGCCTACGCGGGGCGTATCGAGGCGATCTTCCACGAGGGCGCGTGTTCGGACACCATGAACCACGACGGTCTCTACATGATGCGCAACAATTTCGACTATAC
>JAKAXK010000129.1 GCA_021827145.1 Pseudomonadota bacterium | reverse complement strand
CCCTGCCCCGGTCTTCTTTCGGGCGCGCGGCCTTGGCGGCGATAGCTCTTGAAGTTCTGGCGCTGGGTGCTTGGCTGGTCGTGCTGCCGACACACAAGCCCAAGACCCTGGGACTGCACCGCAAGCCCATGGCCGTGCATTTCGTGACCTTGCCGGCGCCGCCGCGGGTCGTACCCAAACCCCCGCCGCCACGGGTCGTGCCCAGGCCGCCACGGCCGGTCGCGCATCCGAGGCCTCGCCCCGTGTCCAAACCCGAGCCACGGCCGCCGGCCGTGCACCGGCGTCCGGTGCCCTTGGCGGTGCCGGCCAAGACGTCGCCCGCCCCTCCTAAACCCGCGCCCCGCGTGTCGCCACCTCCGCCGCTGCCCGCGCCTTCGCCGGCCACGGCGGCACAGGCTGTGGATCGCTATGCGGTGATGTTGCGAACGCGCATACAGCGAGGTCTTGTCGTGCCCCCGCGGGTCACTGCGCTCGGGTTGTCAGGCAAGGCGCTCGTGGCCTTCGAGTTGACCCCGACCGGTCGGCTGTTATGGGTGCGGATCGTGCGCTCGAGCGGCATAGGTCTTGTGAATCGCGCGGCGTTGGCGGCGGTGCGCAGCCGTCGCTATCCGCCCTTCACAAAAACCATGCCCCACCATGCGCTGGTGTTCCGCGTGCGCGTTGGTTTGAACGATCGGCATCACAGCGGGTTTTAGGGCTCAAGGGGCGGGCACAGCGCTTGTGCCGCCGCGCGGTCCAGCCAGAACTCGACAGGCGCCAGCGCGAGGAGGCGGGCGAGCGGGGTGTCGGCGTGCGGGGCAAGGCTTGCGCGCAAGATGTCTGCCTTACTTGGCCCTTCGGCCAACAGGATGCGCCGGCGCGCGGCGGCGAGGGCCGGCAGGGTCAAGGTGATGCGGGCCTGGCGCTCCGGCGTCGCCGCCACCGCTTGCGCCAGTCTCGTTGTTATGAGTGGCGCGCCCGGGAATAGTGAGGCGATGTGGCCGTCGGTCCCTACGCCCAGAAAGACGATGTCGAGATCGCGACCCGCGCCCGCCGCCCGCTGGAGAATATCCTCGTAGACATCGGCTGCGGCGGGTGCGCCGAGTTCGCCCGGGATGCGGTGGATGAGGGTACCGGGCGGGGCCTGAGAGAGCCACGGCAGGTAGGCGAGACGGTAATTGCTGGCGCTGTCCTGCGGGCTGACCGCACGCTCGTCGCTGAAGAAGATTTCGAGCGCCTGCCAGGGGAGTGTGGCGGCGCGCCGCCCGAGTTCTTCATAGAGGCGGCGCGGGGTGGATCCTCCCGAGAGCGCGATCCGCAAGGGGCGCGCATGGGCCCAGGCAGCCTGGGCCTCGACGATGAGACGGTCGGCGAGCGCTTGGGCCAGGCGGTCGGCGTCATCGGCGACGGTGTAGATCATAGTGACGGCACCGGAGGATCCAGGGGATGCCAGCTGCGGCCGTCGGCATGTATGAGGGCGTCGGCACTTGGGGGCCCATCACTGCCGGCGGCGTAATTGGGGAAGTCCGTGGCCGGGTGTTTGGCCCACACGTCCAAGATGGGTGTCACGAAACGCCACGCCTCTTCCACCGAGTCGCGTCGGGCGAAGAGTGCCGCATAGCCGCGCATGGCGTCGGTCAGGAGCCGCTCATAGGCGAGCGGCATCTCGCCATCGTAACGGTTCCCATAGGCAAAGCGCATGCGCGCGTAATCCACGTGCGCGTCGTTGCCCGGAGCCTTGATGCCGAAGCCCAGGCTGATGCCCTCGTAGGGCTGGATGCGCAGCACGAGGCGGTTGGGCTCGATGCGCGAGCAGACCTCGTCCTGCCCAAACAGGCAGAAGGGGATCTGGCGGAATTGGATCACGACCTCCGTTGAAGACTGCCGCAGACCCTTGCCCGTCCGGATATAGAAAGGCACACCTTGCCAGCGCCAATTGTCGATGAATACGCGCAGTGCAACATAGGTCGGTACCGCGGATTGGGGGTCGACCCCAGGCTCTTCGCGATAGGCCTGGAGGGCGCCGTCCGGGCTCGGACCGTATTGGCCGCGCGCGGTGGCCGCCAGGACATCGTCCGCAGCGACGAGCCGCCTCAGTGCCCGGAATACCTCGCTCTTCTTATCGCGCACAGCGTCGGCGCCGAACGTTAAGGGCGGTTCCATGGCGATCAGGCTCAAGACCTGCAGGAGGTGGTTTTGCACCATGTCCCGCAGCACCCCACTCTCTTCGTAGTAGCTCCCGCGCCCCTCGATACCCAGGGTCTCGGCCGCCGTGATTTGCACATGATCGATGTGGATGCGGTTCCAGAGGGGCTCGAATATGGCGTTAGCGAACCGAAAGACCAGGATATTCTGCACCGTTTCTTTGCCGAGATAATGGTCTATCCGGTAGACCTGATCTTCCCGAAACACGGTCGAAATCTCGTCATTCAGGGCTGTGGCGCTGTCCAGATCCCGGCCGAAGGGCTTTTCGACAATGAGCCGCGTAAACGGCTGGTCGTCCACCTTATTGATCATCTCCGCCCCCTGGAGTTGTCTGACGAGCAGGGGGTAGCTGCTCGGCAGGGTGGCGAGGTAGAAGAGGCGGTTGCCTTCGGTGGCATGGCGGTGATCGATCTCGCGCAGCGACATATTCAGCCGCTGGAACAGGGTCTGATCCGTGAAGTGGCCGGCCTCGTAATACAGAAACTTGGCGAAGCTGCGCCATTCTTCGTCGCTTGGCGGGGTCGCGCAGAATGTCGCGCAAGCCTCGCGCATGAGTGCCCGGAACTGGTCATGGGACAAGGGTTTGCGGCTCGCCCCCAGGATGGCGAAGCCCTGGGGGAGTAAGCCCTTGGCGTGGAGCCGGAACAGGGCGGGCACGAGCTTACGTCGCGCCAAGTCGCCTGTAGCTCCGAATATGAGGAGTACGCATGGTTGCGGTGCTTCTGTCATCACTCGACCTCTTGGGACTCGAAGCGCGCGCCCATAGCGCCCGATCCGGGTTCTTGGTAACGGGAGCGCCGCTGTGCACGAGCGGTGCCCCGGGGTTTCAGTGCGTCCCTGGGGCGGCTGTTGGGCTCGGACCGGGGATTTGGGGCGCCCACCAAGCAAACCATAGGCGAGACCCCGCCCCGAGTCGAGGGCCGCGCCAGATGCTGCAAATCGACGCGCTATCGGGTACATTGCCGACTTTAGCTTTGGGGCCATTCATGCGCGACTTCAAGATTGCACCTTCGATTCTTTCGGCTGACTTCGCTAGGCTCGGCGAGGAGGTCCATAGCGTGCTCGCCGCGGGCGCGGATATGGTCCACTTCGACGTCATGGACAACCATTATGTACCGAATCTGACGATAGGGCCGCTCGTTTGCGAGGCGTTGCGTAAGAACGGCGTTCAGGCGGACATCGACGTGCATCTCATGGTGAAGCCCGTCGACCGCCTTATTCCGGACTTCGTGAAGGCCGGGGCAACCTATATTACGTTTCATCCCGAGGCGAGCGAGCACATTGATCGGACCCTGGGTTTGATCAAGGACAGCGGCTGCCAATGCGGCCTTGTGTTCAATCCCGCGACACCGCTCTCTTATCTCGATTACGTCATGGACAAGGTCGATATGATCCTCATCATGTCCGTCAATCCAGGCTTCGGCGGCCAGAGTTTCATCCGTTCCGCCCTCGACAAGCTGCGTGCCGTGCGCAAGCGCATCGATGCGAGTGGTCGGCCGATCCGCCTCGAGATCGACGGCGGTGTGAAAATCGACAACATACGCGAGATCGCCGCGGCGGGGGCCGATACCTTTGTTGCCGGGTCCGCGATCTTCGGAACCTCGGATTATCGGGCCACCGTCCAGAAGATGCGCGAGGAGCTCTCCAAGGCATGACCACCTTCCTCGCGGCGGGGCTCCTGTTTGATCTGGACGGCACCTTGGTGGACACGGCGCCGGATCTGGCCTCGGCGGCCAACCATATGTTGCAGGCGCTTGGGCGCCCGACCGAGGATGAGGCGACCGTCGCCAGCTGGATCGGAGACGGTGTCCCCCGGCTTATCAAGCGGGCCCTCACCGGGGAGCGGTTCGGGGAACCGGATCCAGCGCTCTTCGAGGACGCGCAGGCACTCTATAGTGATTATTACGAGGCGCATGTGGCCGACCGCAGCCTTTTGTACCCGGGCGTGGCGCAGACCCTGGAGACGCTGAGGGCCGAGGGCTTTCGTATGGCGTGCGTGACCAACAAGGCCGGACGTTTCACCAAGCCGCTTTTGAAGGCCTTGGGGATTGCCGCGTTTTTCGATGTCGTCTTGAGCGGGGACGAGCTGGCGCGCGTGAAGCCCGACCCCTTGCCCCTTGTAGTGGCCTGTGAGCGCCTCGGCGTGGCGCGCAACGGGGCCGCTCTGATCGGGGATTCAGGCAACGACATGCGTGCAGCGAAGGCCGCCGAGATTCCCGCGATCGCGGTGGCATACGGCTATCATCACGGCGTCGACTTGGCGGCCTTGGGCGCGACGGCGATTACACCAACCTTTGCCGACATCCGCCCTTTCTTCCGCTTCGAGGGGCGCTTCCTGCTTTCGAAGGTCATGCCATGACACGCCTTGGCCGTCGATGGCGTCTTGAGGGAACGATGATGACCCCGTACCCCTTGAGGAAAAGACGTCATGCCAGAAAAGCGCAGTTTGACATTTGATGCGGTAGGCGGCCGCTTCGTCCCCGTCATCCGCGAGGTCTTGGCGGACCTCGATACCCCCTTGAGCTGTTACCTGAAGCTTGCCCAGGGGCGGTACTCCTATTTGCTGGAATCCGTGCACGGCGGCGAGAAGTGGGGGCGTTACTCGCTGATCGGGCTGCCGGCGCGGATTTGTCTGCGCCTGTTCGGGCGCGATGTTACGGTCGAGCGCGACGGGCTTGTCATCGAGCGCGGACAGACCGACGACATCCTGGCCACCGTGAGGGCCTTCAAGTCTCGCTTTCAGGTTACGTCGGATCCGGCGCTCCCCAAGTTCCACGGCGGTCTGGTCGGATATTTCGGGTACGAGACCGTCCGCCATATCGAGCCGACCCTGGGCGAAAACTCGAAACCCGACGAGATCGCGGGGCCGGATACGCTGTTCCTGCTCAGCGAGGAAGTGGTGATCTTCGACAACCTGCGCGGCACCCTGTCGCTCGTAGTGCATGTCGATGAGGCCGCGGGGGCCGCGGCTCGGGCGCAGGCCGAACGCCGCCTGGATGAGCTCGAAGGTATCCTGCGCGAGCCGCTCGCGACCCCGATGTTCCTGCCCGCGTCCGCCGAGCCGGTCACCGAAGACGATTTCGTGTCGGGATTCACCAAGGCGGGTTTCGAGGCGGCCGTCGAGCGCTCGCGCGCCTATATCGCTGCCGGGGACATCATGCAGGTCGCCCTATCGCAAAGATTGTCGGCGAAGGCGGCCTTTACGCCACTCAATCTTTATCGGGCCTTGCGCCGCATCAACCCGTCTCCTTACATGTACCTCATCGACCTCGGGGATTTTCATATCGTCGGGTCTTCGCCCGAAATCCTGGCGAAGCTGGAAGACCGTCAGGTGGCGGTGCGGCCGATCGCGGGCACTCGTCCGCGCAGCCAGGATGAGCAGCGGGATGCGGCCTTGGCCGCCGAGTTGCTCGCCGACCCCAAGGAGCGGGCCGAGCATGTCATGCTCGTGGATCTTGGCCGCAACGATGTGGGGCGGGTGGCGGAGACGGGGAGCGTGGTCGTCACCGACCAGATGACCATCGAGCGCTACTCGCACGTCATGCATCTGGTGTCGAATGTCACGGGGCGCTTGCGCCCAGACCTCGATGCCTTCGATGTGTTGCGCGCGACATTCCCGGCGGGCACCCTCACCGGCGCCCCCAAGGTGCGCGCCATGGAGATCATCGACGAGTTGGAGCCCGTCAAGCGCGGACTCTACGCCGGTGCCGTGGGTTATGTCGGGTGGAACGGCAATATGGATATGGCG
>JAKAXK010000128.1 GCA_021827145.1 Pseudomonadota bacterium | reverse complement strand
GCCGCGTCCCACTCGTCCATGCGGATATAGGGATTGGTGCGCGGATGGGCGACCATGTTGGGATCGAGCGGCAGGCCCACCCCTTCCATGAAGTTGGCGAAGCCTATGCGTTCGATCATCTCGCCGGTGCGCTCATGCTCCAGCGCGTTGTCGGCGAAGAACTCCATGACGCGCCGGCCGATATCGACCAACTCCTCATAGTCCTCATCGGTCTTCAAGGGCAGGAAGGGGACGATCACAGTACCCATGAGATCGCCGATCTTCAGGGTCCGCTTGCCCCCCAGAAGCAGGGTCACACCCCGGTCATCGCCCGGGTGCAGGGCCTTGGTCATGACGTTGATGCAGTGCATGCAGCGCACGCAGTTGCGGTTATCCACCTTTAAGGTGTCATCGTCGGCCAGCCGGAGACTATGGGTCGGGCAGCGGGTAATGATGTTGTCGATGACATAAGACCGCCCACGCGCTGCCACGAAGGCCTTCACTTCCTGCTGGTCGACCTTCATGTCGTCACGCCACATGCCGATCACGGCCATATCGGCGCGCTGGATGGCGTTCGTACAGTCGTTGGGGCAGCCCGAGAACTTGAACTTGAACTTATAGGGCATGGCCGGACGATGCATCTCGTCCAGGAACTCATTGATGACGCGCCGATGCGCCCGTGGCTCGTCGTAGCAAGAGTGCTCGCAGCGCGCATGGCCCACGCAGGACATGGAGGTACGCAAGGCCGGGCCCGCGCCACCCATGTCAAAGCCCATCTCATTGAAGGCATCGAAGGCCGGCTGCACGTTGTTGGTGCTGCAGCCCTGGAACATGATGTCGCCGCTTTGCCCATGCAGGGCGATAAGCCCCGAGCCGAACTCCTCCCAGACGTCGCACATCTTGCGCAACACCTCGGTCGTATAATGCATACCGGCCGCGGGCATGATGCGTAAGGTGTGGAATTCAGCGGATGCGGGGAACTTGTCGGCCACCTCGGAGAAGCGTGGAATCACGCCACCGCCGTAGCCTATGACCCCCACCGTGCCCCCCTTCCAGTAGCCCTTGCGGGTCTCGTAGGAGTGCTCGAGCTGACCCAGGAGGTCTTTCATCATGGGCGCGTAGGGCTTGGAGTCATCCTTCGCCAAACGCTTCAGGCCCGTTACAAAACTCGGCCAGGGACCGCTCTCCAACTGGTCGAGCATGGGGGTCTCGGGCATTTTCTTCTTGTCTGTCATCGCCACTCCTTATGCAAGGGCTAAGGCATGACCGACAGACTACGTAACCCCCTCCAGACCGCCTATGCCTCAGAGGGGATAGAATGATTCCGAGACATCTATCCCTTTCGGGATAAAGTGACTTGCGTCCCTATCCACTGTTTTGGCTCCTATGCCGTTGGCTTCTCCCGAGCCCACTGAAATCTTTTCTCTCTAGAGTTCCAATGGACGGTAATCTCTGCTCGGCAAGTGCGCGAATAACATACACGGCTCCCAGATCGCGTTCCGGTTAGAACATCAAGCCCAAAGGGGCTGGCCACCATCCATGACGTGTACCTGTTCCTATCCCCAGAAATACGTAACGTAATAGGTCCCTGATGTACACTACCCCTCCTTATCTCCGCAGATACGTGCTTGTATAACAACGACACCTGCCGCCCTAAGACATTTAACCCCTGAACATCGTTTAAACCACCCGGGCCCCATGTCTGGACAACACTAAACAGAAAAAAGAGGCCAGCCACGACCATCACATATAATCTTCCCCGATCCCCTCTTTCTGCGGACACGCTGTGCACCCCCAGACTCGCAACGATGAACGCAATACCGACGTCTGGAATACCGAGATTATATAAAGCCCAATCATGCTGAGAAAACGTCAATTCCGGGAGCATACCAACCAAAAACAACGAAACCCCGAACAACACTAACTCCCGTACCCTGCTATCCCCCACGGACCTTCGTATTATCGCGATCATTAGCAACGCGAAGGCGCCCAAATAACAATACTCAACGATCCGTGCCGCTACGCCTCCCGCTCCACTCGCATGCGTAACGTTATAGATACTTGGCGCCACACCACCAACGTGAATGACAGCACCCATAACGTGCAACAACGTAGCGTCAAACGTATCACCAAGCTCGAATACTCCGGCAGGATGAAACCCTAGGACAGTCACCCTTAACGTCATATAAAGCGCGAATATCCCCCAGTACCCCAGGGTCTTGCGAGCAGACTCCACAATCGTCTCGCGCCCATATACCTTGTAGTAAAAGAGAGCTACGGCGGGTACTACAGATGCGGTCTCATTAGATAATAAACATGCTATATAGCCTAGATATCCAGCCCACGATCTATTAACAATTACAAAGTACAGAGTCATGATAAAACAAAACATCGCACCCGTTTCCGAGAAGGCCGAGACCCACGACAACCCACCGTAGTGAAGCGGAGACACCGCAAAGAATATCGTGGCACCAAACGCGGTTACCCTGTCTTTTACTAGGCTGGTTACTATTCGAAAAAGGATAAGAGCGCTTAATGAAAACACGACCAACATCACAATATGATAGGCTGGCGCGTACAGACCAAAAGCCCGAAAGGCAAGCCAGAAGAACACGTTTTGAGTAAGAGGCCGATATTGGCCTGATCCATTTGCGTCCTGGAAGGCGGACTCCCACCCCGGCAAATGACTCATTGTGAATTTCGCGTTATACAGCCAAAACCAGTCGTCCCCCACAAACCCTTGCTTGACAACATCTAGAAAGGTAAGCGCTATAGCCGCTACGAGTAGTATTTCTAGAACAACGCGATTATTTTTCCAAGTAATGCTGCTTTTTGGTGCTCTATCGTGCATTTCAAATACATCCAGGTCTAGTTGCATCTCTCTCTTAAATATTGCAATGTGCAGAAAGTAGGGCCATTCACGATCACAATATGGCCCCGGTAGCATTCCCACATATCTACGAAGAACGTCGACGCACCACCACTGGTTCTGTCAGAGATCTGTGTTACTTCTCTGGACCATTTCTCTTATAATATACACTGGTCTGGCTTTGCCCTCGTCATAGACCCGCCCCAAGTATTCCCCAATAACCCCTAAGGCCAGCAATTGGACACCGCCCAGGAACAGGATCGCCACCATAAGCGAAGGGTAACCCTTGACAGGGTTACCGAAGAGCAGGGTCTGGACCAAGAGGTCAAGGGCATAGAGGAATGACAAAACGGAGACCCCGATTCCGAGATAGGAGGCAACGCGTAGCGGCGCGTCACTAAACGACAAAATGCCATCCAGGGCGAAGCGCCAGAGCCGAACATAGCTCCAAGTCGTCTGTCCCGCTTGACGCGGGGCCCTGTGATAACTGACGGACGTGGTCCGAAATCCGACCCACGCAAAAAGCCCTTTCATAAACCGGCGGCGTTCCGGCAATTGCCGCAAGGCATCCAGCACGGGGCGGCTCAAAAGCCGAAAATCACCGCTATCCTTGGGGATCGGGACCTTGCTGATGCGGTTAAAGAACCGATAGAAGAGGTGCGCGCTGGCTCGTTTCAGGAGGCTTTCGCCTTCGCGTGACAGCCTTACCGCGTTCACCACCTCGTAGCCCGCGCGCCAGCGCGCAACGAGCTCAGGAATCATCTCCGGAGGATCCTGCAGATCCGCATCCAAAGGAATCGCGCACGCGCCCTTGGCGTGATCGAGTCCCGCAGTGAGCGCGGCTTCCTTGCCAAAATTGCGGGACAGATCAATCACGCGAACACGGCGATCTTTGTTCTGCAGGGCCACGAGGGTGGCGAGCGTATCGTCGCGGCTGCCGTCGTTCACGCAGATACACTCCCAAGTCTCCTCACAGGAGCCCATGACAGCAACTATCCGGTCATAAAGTGCACGAACATTGGTTTCCTCGTTATAACAAGGCACCACAAAGGACAATACGGGCGGCAGGTCTATCGCTAATGTGCCGCCAGACTCAGTATTCACGAGAACACCACGCGGCGCGTTGCGGTGTAGTTAAAGGCAAAGCCGCCGAGCGATCCCGCAGCGACCCCCCATACGGGGTTGCGGGACACACACGGCACCGCTAGGACGAGCGCCCCATAGATCGCGTTATTGACACACCATCCCACAGCATTCGCGGAGACATAGCGCAGCCATTCTTCCTTAAGGCTGAAGCGACCTGCATGGCCTCGAAAAGTCCAGGAGCGGTTACCAAGCCAGGTGACAGTCACAGCCGCAGAAAAGGCAAAGGCCTGGGCCGCCAAGAGGTTTACGCCAGAACCCATAAGCGAAAACACAATGCCGGCGTCGATGAGAAAACCAAAAGTACCGACAACTGCGAACGCGAGAAGGCGACGGTACGAGCCCCAGGAGGTTCTAACCAACAACGACAAACGCGCTCCTTTTTCGCCCTTGCGGCAAATCAGACGACACATGTGGACTGCCTCCACGCACACTGCGTCCTGACTCTTAAGGGAGTGATGCCCCGGTTTTATCAGGCGACCTATACAAAGAAATTGCGCGTAACTAATATAATATTAGGCGCGTATTGTCTATCGAAAAATGGCCCACCATTATAGACATCAGAGACCAACCGCCCAAGCACGCCACTATGCGCACCGCGGCAGACGCATCAGTGCGCATAGTGACGCTGATGCTTAAGGCTACAGGTACCCTAGCGGCTTTTCCAATCGTAAGTTGCTTAATCATACCATAACTGCTACCGCAAATGAATGCGCCTGCACTCGATCTGAGCCTCCTCCAATAGGCACCCACCCCCCCTGCAAAGCCACCCTAATTTAGCTCTCCCCCAGCCCGCACGTCTGAAGCTACCGCCTCACTCGACGCCGATAAGGAGATCCATTTATGGTCCAAGGCGGCCATGATACGTTCAGCCGTAATGCTCGTATTATCAGCGCCAGGCTTATAGGAACAATAGTCTGGCCCTGTAGAGACAAGCTTCCGACAAAGCCCAAAGTCGTCAATCTCTGCAGCAGAGGTCGGACAGAAAAACGCCAAGCACGGCCTGCGCTGGGCAATCGCAAGATGCATGGGGAGACTGTCACTCGTAATGAGGTAATGCATTTTACTCACCACAGCCGCAAGGCGCAGTACCGAGTTGTCGGTTTCTGCGGCTTGGATTTCCTTCCCAAAGCGCCCCGCTATGTCTTGGTTTTTCTTACGGTCCGGTCCTGCACCCAGTAGTACAACCCTTAAATCCCACCCCATGCGTCGGCCCCATGCCAGCAGCGCATCGATTAAACCCTCTTGTTCTGCCAGAGGGAGCTCCTTTGATGGCCATCGCCCACCCGCGTAGGCATTTATACCGATATACAGTGCATTTTCTCCGAACTCCCCTTCCACTTGTGACTCGAGGATAGGGTTTCCATAGAACGTCGGCTCCGGCTTCGGCGTCCCGAATATGTCCGCAAATATCTGCGCGTGACCACGCGTGTTGCGTTTCTTTAGATTGTCAGCGCAATCCTTTCCAAGGCGGGATAGCAGCCCCATATCAAACCATTCTGCCGTGTCGGCCGAATACGTGGGCTGTCCGGCTTGGTGCAGAAACGCGCCCCTCAGCGCATGCGTGCACAGTGAGGCAACGCCTTCCAGGGCGTCTCGTTCGTCGTCAAGGGAAAACACTATGTCGAGAACATAGGGGCCCGCCTCTTCGAAGGATGTCCACACATCATCAATATACGGGTTGAACCGCAGCAAAGGCAACGCGTCCGTCGACGTAATCCACGAGATGCGAATGCCTTTGCCCTGCCTCTCCTTGAGGGCGCGCGCAAAATAGGCGGTTCGCACGACATCGCCCAATGCTCCGCGCTTAACAATTAGGATATGCATCTCTGTTCCGCACGCAGCGGCCCGGTCTTGTCGATGCGCCCCCCACCTTCCCCGCATATATCCATCTCTATAACCCTAGCCAACGCCTCGAGCGAAAAGTGTTCCCGCGCGTAGGCTTGCTCTTGCGCTGACACCTGGCGCCACTTAGCATCATCAGATCGG
>JAKAXK010000127.1 GCA_021827145.1 Pseudomonadota bacterium | reverse complement strand
GCATTCCCCTTCTTGGGCCGTAGGCCAGGAGGGGGTCAAGCGGGCGGTTTGGCAGTAGAAGTGATAGGGCCGGGGCGGTCCGAATTAACGCCTGGGGAGTCCATCGTAAGTCATGCCATCGGAAACGGTTTCATGCAGGGGACGGAGAACCAGGAAAGTCTCTTCGTGAGGAGAGAAACCCCACTACAACCGCTTGTACGGTTTAGCGGCGGGAGAGTTCATTGATAAGGTTCGCACCCCGAAGGCGCGTAGCTCAGTGGTAGAGCACTACCTTGACATGGTAGTGGTCGGTGGTTCGATCCCACTCGCGCCTACCAACTTTCACGAGATGTCGGCATAAAGCCGACGGACGAGTAGCTGCAAAAGCCCATGCCTGTCATTACGCTCCCGGACGGAAGTCAGCGGACCTACGATCGGCCGGTGACGGTGGGCCAAGTGGCCGCCGATATCGGCGCCGGGCTTGCGCGCGCGGCGGTGGCCGGGCGCGTTGACGATAAACTGGTCGATACGTCGTATCTGATTGGCGCCGATGCGCGCCTTGCGGTCGTGACCGACAAGGACCCGCAGGGGCTCGAGGTCGTGCGGCATTCGAGTGCCCATCTCCTCGCTCACGCGGTCAAGACCCTGTACCCCGAGGCCCAGGTCACCATTGGGCCCGTGATCGGCGATGGGTTTTATTACGACTTCGCCTATGCGCCGGGTTTTAGTCCGGATGATCTGAAGCGCATCGAGGACAAGATGCGTGAGCTGGCCCGCCAGGACATACCGGTGGCGCGCGAGGTCGTGGATCGCGAGCAGGCGATCGCCTTCTTCGAGGGGCTGGGTGAGGCCTATAAGGCCGAGATCATTCGCGACCTGCCACAAGGCGAGACGATCTCTCTCTACCGTCAGGGCGACTTCGTGGATCTGTGCCGCGGCCCCCACGTCCCGGCGACCGGAAAACTCAAGCATTTCAAGTTGATGCGGCTGGCGGGCGCCTATTGGCGCGGCGATTCGCGCAACCCCATGCTGCAGCGGGTCTATGGGACCGCCTTTGCGAGTCGCGAGGCCTTGGACGAGCATCTGCAGCACCTCGAGGAGGCCGAACGACGGGATCACCGGCGTATCGGGCGGGCCCTCGACCTCTTTCATGTCCAGGAAGAGGCGCCGGGGATGATCTTCTGGCACGATCACGGCCTACGCATCTACCGGGCGATCGAACAGTATATAAGACAGCTCCTGCAGGCCCATGGCTATCAGGAGGTCCGTACCCCGCTTATCATGGACAAGAGTCTCTGGGAGCGTTCGGGGCATTGGGATAAGTTCGCCGACGGCATGTTCACGACCTCGTCGGAGAAGCGCGAATACGCGGTCAAGCCCATGAATTGCCCGGGGCATGTGCAGATCTTCAATCAAGGCCTGAAGAGTTATCGCGACCTGCCGCTGCGCCTGGCGGAGTTTGGTTCCTGTCATCGCAACGAACCCTCGGGGACCCTGCACGGCCTCTTGCGGCTGCGCAATTTCGTGCAGGACGATGCCCATATCTTCTGCGCCGAGACCGATATCCAGCCGGAGGTGAGCGCCTTCATCGACCTGCTCTACCGGGTCTACGCCGATTTCGGCTTCCGAGAGGTGCTCGTCAAGCTCTCGACCCGGCCGACGCAACGGGTCGGCAGTGAGGCGCAGTGGGATAAGGCCGAGGAGGCCCTGAAGCAGGCATTGTCGGCCAAGGGTCTGGCCTTCGAGCTGCAGCCGGGCGAAGGTGCATTCTATGGCCCCAAGATCGAGTTCGCCCTAAAGGATAGTCTTGCGCGGGTCTGGCAGTGTGGTACGGTGCAGGTCGATTTCGCGATGCCCGAGCGCTTGGGGGCGAGTTTTGTGATGGCCGATGGCCGCAAGGCGGTGCCTGTGATGTTGCACCGCGCCATCCTGGGCTCGCTCGAGCGCTTCATAGGGATACTGATCGAGGAGCATGCGGGCGCCCTGCCGCTGTGGCTGGCCCCGGTCCAGGCGGTGGTATTGCCCATCGCCGAACGTCATGGGTCGGTGGCACGCGATGCGGAGGAGAAACTGCGTGCCAGCGGCTGGCGCGCGGAGTCGGACTTGAGAAACGAAAAGATAGGCTTTAAAATCCGCGAGCATACCCTGCAGAAGGTTCCGTATTTGCTCGTCGTGGGCGACCGCGAGGCCGAGCAGGGCACAGTTTCGGTAAGAACCCGCGAAGGTGCAGACCTTGGCGGGATGAGTGTGGGGGCCCTCACTGCGCAAGTTGGCGCGGCGTTGGCCAGTCCTGAACGTGTGGAGGAGTAGGCTATCGCTTCGGAACGGGAAACGCGGCTCAACGGGCAGATCACGGCCCCGCGTATAAGGTTGATTGGCGCCGATGGATCGCAGGTCGGTATCGTAGCGAATGCAGATGCCCAGAAGATCGCCGGCGAGGCGGGCCTGGATCTGGTCGAGATCTCGCCGAATGTATCGCCTCCGGTCTGCCGTATCATGGATTACGGCAAGTTCCAGTACGAGGAAAGCAAGCGCCGCCACGTTGCCAAGAAGAAGCAGAAGCAGATTCAGATCAAAGAGGTGAAGTTCCGTCCCGGGACCGACGTGGGAGACTACGAGGTCAAGGTGCGTAATCTCATCCGGTTCCTGGAAAACGGCGACAAGGCGAAGATTACGCTCAGGTTCCGAGGGCGCGAGATGGCCCATCAGGATCTCGGTATGGAGCTCTTGAAGCGGGTCGAAGGGGATTTATTGGAATATGGCACCGTCGAGCAGCGTCCGCGGCTCGAGGGCCGGCAGATGGTGATGGTTGTCAACCCAAAGAAGTAAACGGGTCGAGATCCAGGGCCACAGGCGGTAGTAGGTGAACGACTGACTCAAGCCAGGCAAAAGGCCAACAGGCTGCTTGAGCGGGACGATGACAAGAGCGCACAGCGCAGAGGACGATATGCCGAAGTTGAAAACAAACCGTGGGGCCGCAAAGCGATTCAAGAAGGGCGCGGGCGGCTTCAAGTGCCGCCATTCGCATTTGCGTCACATCCTGACCACCAAGACCACGAAGCGCAAGCGCCATCTGCGCGCCGATCGCTTGGTTCATCCCTCGGATGTTGCGGGCGTCACCCGCATGCTTCCGTACGCTTAAGGGGGGCCACCGATGCCACGAGTCAAACGCGGTGTAACGGCCCGAGCCCGCCACAAAAAGGTCACGGCGCTCGCCAAGGGATATAGAGGCGCACGGAAAAATGTCTTCCGGGTCGCGAAGCAGGCGGTCGCCAAGGCCGGCCAGTACGCCTATCGCGATCGTCGCAACCGCAAGCGTCAATTCCGGGCGCTCTGGATCGTCCGCATTAATGCCGCGGCTCGCGAGTGCGGTCTCAGCTACAGCCGCCTCATGGACGGGCTGCACAAGGCCTCGGTCGTCATAGACCGTAAGGTGCTGGCAGATATCGCGGTCGCGGACAAGGCCGCGTTCGCAGCGCTCGCCGAGAAGGCCAAAGCGACGCTATCCGCCGTTTAAGGGAGCGGGGTCCGGGACATGGGCGAGCCGTTCGCAGAAAGGCTTGAGCGGCTCGAGCGCGAGGCCGAGGCGGGGCTTGCGGCGGCATCGGATGTCGCTGCGCTCGAGGCGTGGCGCGTGCGGGTCCTGGGCAAGAGCGGGGCGCTCACCGAAGAACTGAAGCGTATCGGCACCCTCGCCGCGGACGAAAGGCCGCGCGCGGGGCAGCTCGTCAATCAGATCAAGCGGCGTCTCGACGAGGCGCTCGGCGAGCGGCGCATGAGGCTCGAAGCCGCCTTGCAGAAGGCGCGCCTGGCGGCCGAGGCGGTCGATGTGACGCTGCCGGGCCGCGGCCTGGGCCTAGGCGGTCTGCATCCGCTCACGAACGCCCTGCGGCGCATCGAAGATATCTTTGCGGCGCTTGGCTTCAGCTGGGCGGAAGGGCCCGAGGTCGAAGACGAGTTCCATAATTTCGAAGCCTTGAACATCCCCGCCCATCACCCGGCGCGGGCCATGCACGACACCTTCTATCTGGCGGCCGGAGGGCTTTTACGCACGCACACCTCGACCGTGCAGATCCGCTTCATGGAGGCCAACGGGCCGCCACTGCGCATCATAGCGCCGGGACGGGTCTACCGTTCGGACGCCCCCGATCCCACGCATAGCCCGGTGTTCCACCAGATCGAAGGGCTGGTGGTGGCCGAGGGTATCCATATGGGCCATCTCAAGGCGACCCTCAAGGCCTTTCTCGAGGCCTTCTTCGAGCGCCCGTTGTCGATGCGCTTGCGGCCTTCCTATTTTCCGTTCACGGAACCCTCAGCCGAGGTGGATATTGGCTGCCTGCTCTGTGGCAGCCAGGGCTGCCGGGTCTGTAAGGGGACGGGCTTTATCGAGATCCTCGGCTGCGGACTGGTGCACCCGGATGTGCTGAAGCGTATCGGGATCGATGCCGAGCGTTTTACCGGTTTCGCCTTTGGCATGGGGGTAGAGCGCTTGCTCATGCTGAAAGATGGAGTGCCCGATGTCCGGCTATTTTATGAGAATGATCTGCGTTTCTTGAGGAGCCTGCGATAAGCCCGTGCGTATAGGCAAAGAGTGGCTGAGTGATTGGCTCGATTCGCGGCTGCCTTTTGAGGCGCTGGCCGAGACCTTGACCCGTGGCGGTTTCGAGGTCGAAGGCGCTGGGACCGCGGGGCCCATGCTTCCGGGGGTGGTGGTGGGGCGTATTGTGGCCATCGCCGCACACCCCCATGCGGAGCGCTTGCGGGTCTGCGAGGTGGAGGCGGGCGGGGAGCGGCGCACGGTCGTGTGCGGCGCGCCGAACGCGCGCGTGGGCCTCAAGGCGCCGCTCGCGCTGCCGGGGGCAGTGCTCGGGGAGCGGACCATCGCCGAGACTGATCTACGTGGCGTGCGGTCCCAAGGGATGTTGTGTTCGGCGGGCGAACTGGGGCTGCCCGCTACCGAGGGTCTGTGGGAGTTGCCAGCCGACGCCCCGGTCGGTGTCGCGCTTGTGGACTATTTCCGGTTCGCGGATCCTTATTTGGACTTGGCGGTCACACCCAACCGCGGCGATTGCCTGAGCGTCAAGGGCATGGCGCGCGAGATCGCGGCACTTACCGATGGTCGTTACCGGGCCCCGCGCGCCCGGGTCTTGAAGATGAGCGGGGTCACCCCGCGCGTGGTGGTGAAGGATCCGTCACGTTGTCCGCGGTATTGTGCGCGACTTGTGAGTGGCCTGAATCCGGCCGCCACGAGCCCCGGATGGCTTGTCGAGCGTCTGCGTATGAGCGGCGCCTCCGCGCGCCAGGCGGTCGTGGACGTCACCAACTATATCCTGTTCGACCTTGGCCAACCCCTGCACGCCTTCGATGCCGCGTTGATACGAGGCGATGTGGTGGTGCGGCTTGCGCGCCTGGGCGAGGAGATCGCGCTGCTCGATGGCCAGACGCGCGTCCTGCAGGCTACGGACCTCATCATTGCCGACGACGAGGGCCCGCTTGCGATCGCCGGCGTCATGGGCGGGCTCCGTGCGGCGGTCGGCCCCACGACGCGGAACGTGTTGCTCGAGGCGGCGCATTTCCGTCCCGACACCCTCTCGCAGACCGCGCGGCGCCTGGGGCTGATCACCGAGGCTGCGCTGCGCTTCGAGCGCGGTGTCGATCCCGAGCTGTGTGGTCTTGCCCTCGAGCGCGCCACGGCCCTCATTCTCAAAATCGCAGGCGGGGTCGCAAGTCCGGCCGCCGAGCATCGTGCAGTTGAGCATTGGCCGCGCCGCGAACCGATCCGTCTGCGCCTGGAGCGCATACGGCAGTTGCTGGGTATCGCGGTACCGCGGGCCCAGGTCGCGCGTCTTCTGAAGGGGCTCGGAATGACGGTGGCAGCCTCGCACGGGGATCTTCTTGTGACCGCGCCGTTTTTCCGGTTCGATGTGCGCGGCGAGATCGATCTCATCGAGGAGGTCGCGCGTCTTCTGGGTTACGACGAGATTCCAGCAGTCGAGCTCCCGCGTGCAGATCGG
>JAKAXK010000019.1 GCA_021827145.1 Pseudomonadota bacterium | reverse complement strand
TTTTCCGTGCCAACGAAGGTGTCACATAAAACACCAGTATTTACAAGGTCTTATCCAGTTTGTGATTTCTGACTCCCCAAAGATGGACGCGGCGTGTCATTGTGTCTCGCGCCAAGCGTCATATCCGGCGGCCGCTACCGGGCTGTCGATACCGTTCGGTGTCCGGCCATCCGACGCTCCTCGGCCCTCGCGTGCGTCACCCCCCCGGCGTCCGCGCGGGACCGCTGCGCGCCACGAGAGAGCAACAATTGTAAAGGGGATGAAACATGGCGTACCGCTGTATTACGGACGCTTTCGTTTGTCGTCGGCACGCGCTATCGTCGCAACACAGGGCGCCGCCCCAAAAAGACGTAGCGCATGACGGCCAGCGCGCAAACGCGGTTTGGGCTACCGTGTGCAGGCTGCCGGATCCGTGGGCCGCTTGTGAGAACGCCCGTCGGGGAGATGGAAATTGAACACCGTCGCAAAGAAAGTTTTGGACACGCTTGCTCAGTCCGACTTTCCCTATCGTCAACTCATCGAAATGATGCCGGCAGCGCTCATGATTCTCGCCGACGACGAAGCGATATTCGTCAACGCGGCGGCGCGCGAGCTTCTGGAGGCGGACCCCCAGGATGAGCTTCTCGGTTTACCGGTGACCGCTTTTGTGCATCCTCTGGACCACAAGGTCGTCGAGGAAAGAATGTGTCAGCTGCGAGTCGGCGCCTCTTTGAATCCTCCCATGGATCTCAGAATCATCACGCGTCGCGGCCAGCTCAGGCGCGTGTTGAGCTCCAGCATGCGCGTGGTCGTTGGCGAGACTCCGCTTATCGTGGTCCTCGTCACGGACGACACTAAGCGCCATGAATCTGAAGATCGCCTCAGGGAGAATGAGGACAATTTCCAAAGACTTTTCGAGAGCACTCAGGATGTGTACTACCGCACCGACGCCAATGGCGTGGTGCTCAAAGTAGCGCCTGCGGTGCGTCGCGTCCTTGGCTATGAGCCGGAAGAGATCGTGGGGCGCCTCACGGAAGATTATTACCCACATCCGAGCGAGCGGGACGCGCTGAAGGCGGCCCTGAAGGCTCATGGGCATGTCCAGGATTTCGAGGGGCGCATGGTGCGTCGCGACGGCGTTATTATCGATATCTCGATCAGCAGCTACGTCCTGTATAGTCCCGAAGGGGAGTTCCTTGGGGTCGAGGGCATCTATCGGGATGTGAGCGATCGAAAGAATCTCGAGCGCGAGCTGCGCCGTCTCGCCACCACCGACATGCTCACCGGCATCGCCAATCGTCGTGCCTTCCTTGAGCGCGCCACCGAATCCTTGCGGCATGCGCGACGCTACGATAAGGGTCTCGTACTATTTATCGTCGATCTGGACCACTTCAAGTCGATCAATGACCGCTCTGGTCACCTAGCAGGCGATGCGGTCCTCAAGCGTGTTGTCGAGACGATAAGCCCCGAGTTACGCGAGACAGACCTTTTCGGGCGGCTAGGCGGCGAGGAGTTCGGAATCTTGCTTCATGAGGCTCACCGCCAAGAGGCGGACCGCGTGGCGAATCGTCTCGGTGAGTGCGTGCGTAACCTGCGTTTCTTGGATGAAGGCGGCGATGAGTACGGTGTCACGATCAGCATAGGAGCTACCGAGCTTCATCACGACGACCGCGGCATAGAACGCCTCCTCGTGCGTGCGGACATGGCTCTGTATGCAGCCAAGGACACCGGCCGAGATCAGACCCAATGGTCGCCGTTCTAGCTGCGATGACGCTTAGCTTGTCGCCGCTTATATGGATGCTCCGACCTCGTCATCGTGCCGCGCTGGCCATCACGGTCTAGAGCGCGCAGGTCGAATGGCAGGCAAATCAGCCCGCAGCACTACCAATCCCCTGAGTCCATGCCGTAGCCCTTGGCTCTTTACCCCACTTCCGGGCAAACCGGTTGACAGCCGCGCCCTTCGGCCACATAATGCCGCAACACACAATACACCCCCACGTAAGCCGCCGATGTAAGCCTGTACACCCTCTGCCGCCGCGTCTAACATTTCCAGAAGCGCTTCCTGAGAGCGTTCGTCATTTTTGTGTTCTCTGCGTTTCTGCCTCTTCCTGACGCAGTCGGGTACCTGACCCGATCATAGTATACAAAATACGCCCTATTCCCCTGGAGAAAGCATTTTTGCGCGCCATATCACAGTTCGAAGAAAACAAACTCAACATCCTGAGCGGAATAACCGTAGCTCTGGCGCTGGTTCCCGAAGCCATCGCCTTCGCTTTTGTCGCGCATGTATCGCCCCTAACGGGATTATACGCCGCGTTCATTCTCGTCTTGATCACGTCGCTCATTGGCGGCCGACCGGGCATGGTGTCGGGAGCAAGCGGCGCTACAGCCGTAGTAATGGTGGCGCTGGTCGTGACGCATGGCGTTCAGTACCTGTTTGCTTCCGTCATCCTTATGGGGCTATTGCAGATTATTTTCGCGGTCGCCAAGCTGAGCAAATATGCGCGCATGATCCCGCACTCCGTTAATCTGGGGTTCATTAATGGTCTAGCTGTTGTAATTTTCCTGGCGCAGCTCGACCACTTTAAAACACTCACGGCTACTGGTGCCACCCATTGGATGCATGGTACACCGCTCTTTATCATGGTCGGTCTTGTGGCATTAACGATGCTGGTAATTTACATTTTCCCGCTTCTGACAAAAGCGTTTCCAGCTACTCTGACCGGTGCGCTTGTTGTTACATTCATCGTAGTCGGTTTTCATATTCCCACAACAACCGTGGGCGACGTCGCTCACTTGGCTGGTGGTTTACCTGCATTTCATGTTCCTAGTGTGCCGCTAAGCTGGAAAACGCTAGAGATTATTTTGCCTTACTCTCTGATCATGGCAGCAAACGGTCTGGTGGAAACCTTGCTGACTCTAAATCTCATTGATGAGATGACCGATACTAGGGGCAAGCCCAACAAGGAATCCCTTGCGCAGGGTGTTTCTAATGTTGTGAGTGGTTTCTTTGGAGCTATGGGCGGCTGCGCGATGCTAGGACAAAGCATCATAAATGTCAGTAACGGGGCCATTAAGCGCCTGTCAGGGATTACTACGGCGATCTTTCTGATCTCCTTTATCCTCTTCGCATCAAAATGGATAGAACAAGTGCCTATTGCGGCGCTTGTGGGCGTCATGTTTGTTATTGTAGAAAAAACATTTGAGTGGAGCAGCTTTCGGTTCTTTGGGAAGATCCCTCGTACTGACATATTTATAGGGATTCTCGTCGCGGCGCTTACCGTGCTAGTCAATATCACCATAGCGGTGATTGCTGGGGTCATTATCGCGGCATTAGTGTTTGCGTGGGAGCATGCCAAGCAGATCGGTGTACATACCCACGTAGACGAGCATGGTCGTAAAATCTACGCGCTAGAAGGCACCCTGTTCTTTGCATCGATTTCTCAGTTCTCGCGCCTTTTTGACGCCAATGGTGACCCTGATGATGTCGTAATCGATTTTGCCAAAGCGAAGGTCATGGATCACTCCGCTATTCAGGCTATTGACACGCTTGCGGTGCGCTACCAGCGCCTTGGCAAGAACCTTATATTGAGACACTTATGCAAGGACTGCTTGGATCTTTTGGATAAAGCCAAGGATCTGTGTGTATTTAACTTGGCGGAAGATCCGTATTACCATGTCGCGGATGATAAAATTAGCTGAATGTTGATTTCAGGCAGGCCCTCAGGCCTGCGCGATTATCGAGCCCCTATCGGGAAAGTCGAATGAGGTTTCGTCGCTAGCCATCAGCTCGACGCCATATAAACGGACGTCGGGCATCCCCAGCACCAAGGGTGCAGCAGTGAGCTATATCGATACCCGGGGGCCTAGGGAAAACCCCAGGGCCGAGAGTCGAAGGGTTATGGTTGGCTCAATGCAGCGTTCGCGGGATGCTCAAGGTGAACGCCGGGATGTCTGCGTCGAAGCAGGTTCCGTCGTCCGCCACCATTTGATAGCTGCCACGCATGCTGCCGACAGGCGTTTCTATCATGGCGCCACTCGTGTACTCGAAACTCATGCCGGGTTCGAGGTAGGGTTGTTCCCCGACCACGCCGTCACCGCGCACTTCCTGAACTTTGTTGTGGGCGTCGGTAATGATCCAGTGACGCGTCAGGAGGCGCGCCGGTACGGTCCCCGCATTGGTAATGGTAATCGTGTACGCGAACACATAGCGGTTGGCCTCGGGGGCCGATTGATTGTCCAGGTAGGCGGCCTTTACGCCGACTTCGATGCGATGCGCGTCTTTGCTCATGTCCAAACCTCAAGCCCCACGACTGTCGCAGGGTATCGAAAAAAAACGGGAATCCTCGAGCCGTAAGGCCGTAAGCGTGCCCCCCCAGAGACATCCGCTGTCGAGGCAGATGACATTTCCGAAGGTACGGCGGCCCAGGCTCGACCAGTGACCAAACAGGATACGCGTTCCCTGGCTTAGTCGGTTCGGCACCTCGAACCATGGGACGAGCCCGGGGGTCTGCGTCCCCAGGGGGCCTTTGTCGCCCATATCGAGCCGCCCCCCCGCATCGCAATAGCGGATGCGGGTCAACGCATTCGCTATGAAACGAAGCCGGTCTGGGCCTGTCAGTGCAGGGCTCCAGAGATCAGGAAGGGCGCCGTAGAGGCTGCCTAGCGTGCCACATAGGTCAGGCCCCCGGAGCGCGTCCTCGAGTTCGGACGCCCGCGCCCGCGCCTCGTGGATATCCCACGCGGCGGGGAGGCCCGCGTGCACCATGGCCACGTCATGTCGTGTGTCATGATACAGGAGCGGCTGCTTTCTTAGCCAGTCAAGCAGCTCCGCGCGGTCGGGTGCCGACAGGATCGCGGCCAGCGTGTCGTCGTTGCCGACGCGCCGCGCGCCGCATGCGACCCCCAGCAGGTGGAGATCGTGATTGCCGAGCACGACCACGGGATCTGTCAAGGTGCGCAGAAACCTCAGGGTCTCCAAGGAATCCGGGCCGCGATTGACGAGGTCGCCCGTGAACCACAAGCGGTCCACGCCGTCCTTATAACGGATGTGCCCGAGAAGGGCCTTGAGGGACCGTAAACAGCCCTGAAGGTCGCCTATCGCGAAGGTGGCCACGGGGTGCTCTTCCGGAAGGAATGGGTGGCCTCCACGAGCGCGCTTGTGATGCCAGGATCGCTTGCGGAGTGGGCGGCGTTGGGCACGATCCGCAACGTCGCCTCTGGCCATGCCCGATGGAGGTCCCAGGCGCTGCGCATGGGACAGATGAGGTCGTAGCGCCCCTGCACGATGACCCCCGGGATCCCCTGCAAACGATGGGCGTCCGCAAGGATCTGATTCTGGCGCAGGAAGGCGCCATGCATAAAATAGTGACATTCGATGCGCGCCAAGGACAGTGCCGTGTCGCTGCGACCAAAGAAGCCGACGACTTCTTTTTTTGGGCTCAGGTTGGCGGTGCGACCCTCCCACAAGGACCAGGCGCGGGCGCAATGCCGGCGCTCGTCTTCATCGGGCCCCGTCAGTCGCCGATAGTAGGCGCTTACCATGTCTTCTCGTTCGCTCGCCGGGATGGGGGCCACGAAATCCTCCCAGTAGTCCGGGTAGACCCAGTTCGCCCCCTCCTGGTAGAACCAGCGGATTTCCGCGTTCCGGCACAAGAAGACGCCGCGCAGTATGAGCCCCAAGACCCTTTCCCGGTGGGCCTCGGCGTACAGGACTGCAAGCGTCGCGCCCCATGAGCCGCCGAACACGAGCCAGCGGTCAATGCCCAAGTGCGTCCGCAGGGCCTCGATGTCACCCACGAGATCTTGGGTTGTGTTACTGGCGAGCTCCGCGTGCGGCGTGGACCGCCCGGCGCCGCGCTGGTCGAAGAGAATGATACGGTAGCGTTCGGGGTCGAAGAATCGGCGGTGGTGAGGTTCGCAGCCCGCGCCTGGACCGCCATGCAGGAACACGACCGGTAAACCTTCGCGATACCCGCACTCCTCAGCGTGGAGAACATGGGGGGGTGCCACCGCGATTCGGTGTTCGGCGTAGGGCTCGATGGGCGGATAGAGTGTGGGCATGCCAGTGCTCAGTATACCGACCTTGGAGCGGCGCGCGAAGCGACGCTGGTCTTGGTGGCGGACGACGTGTATGCTTGCGCGTTCCCATGTCCTCCCACGCGACAGAGATTGCCCGGCGGCGAACCTTTGCGATCGTCTCGCATCCCGACGCCGGAAAGACGACCTTGACCGAGAAGCTGCTGCTCTTCGGCGGCGCTATCGTGCTCGCGGGCGCCGTCAAGGGGCGTAAGGCGGCCCGTCACGCCACCTCAGACTGGATGGCGCTGGAGCGCGAGCGCGGTATCTCCGTGACTTCGTCGGTGATGCAATTCCCCTATGGCGGCGCGGTGGTCAACCTCCTCGACACGCCTGGCCACCAGGACTTCTCGGAGGACACCTATCGGACGCTGACCGCGGTCGACTCCGTGCTTATGGTAATAGACGCGGCCAAGGGGGTCGAGGCGCAGACCGTGAAGCTCCTCGAGGTCTGTCGCATGCGCAACACGCCCATCATCACCTTCGTCAATAAATTGGATCGCGAGGGCCAGGAGCCGCTCGAGTTGTTGGATGAGATCGAGCGTGTCTTGAATATCAGCTGTGCACCAGTCACTTGGCCGCTTGGTATGGGTCAGCGCTTCCGCGGCATCTGTCGTCTCGCGCAATCCGAGGCGCGATTGTTGCCGCAGGGCCGCAGCGAACGCATCCGCGAGGAGCGCGTACTCGCCTTGCATGATCCCGATCTGAAGGTCGTTTTAGGCGACGAGTATGACCGGATTCTTCAGGAGCTTGAGCTCGTACGCGGGGCCGCGCCCCCAGTGGATGTCGATGCTTATCGCGCCGCGCGCCAGTCGCCTGTGTTCTTCGGGTCGGCGCTCAATAACTTCGGTGTGCAGGATTTGCTCGACGCCTTTATCGCACTTGCCCCACCACCCTTGCCACGCCCCACCACAAGCCGTGTGGTCGCGCCCGGAGAAGAGGCGTTTTCCGGCTTCGTTTTCAAGATCCAAGCGAATATGGACCCGCAGCATCGCGACCGCATGGCCTTCATCCGCATCTGTTCGGGCCGCTATCGGCGCGGCATGCGTCTTTATCATGTGCGGGAAGGACGCGAGATCAATGCCGCCAATGCCCTGACCTTTCTCGCTAATGAGCGGTCCATGGCGGATGAGGCCTATGCCGGCGATATCCTGGGATTACCCAATCATGGCACGATCCGGATCGGGGACACCTTTACGGCAGGCGAGGAGCTGCGCTTCACCGGCGTCCCCAATTTCGCGCCCGAGATCTTTCGGCGGGTGGTCTTGCGGGATCCTCTGAAGAGCAAGGCGCTGTCGCGGGGGCTGGAGCAGCTCACCGAGGAGGGGGCGACCCAGCTCTTTCGGCCGCTCGCAAGTCACGACATGATTCTGGGCGCGCTCGGCGCTCTGCAATTCGAGGTCGTGACCTATAGGCTGCGCAATGAGTATGGGGTGGAGGCGGATTTCGAACCGGCGCCGGTCGTTGCTGCGCGCTGGATCGAGGCCGATGCTGGCACGCTCGACGACATGCATAAGCGCCTCGCGGGCCATTTGGCGCGCGACGCCGACGGTGCATTGGCCTATCTGGCTCCGTCGCGTTCGCACCTCGATCTCACCGCGGAGCGCTTCCCGAAGGCCCGCTTCCACGCCATCCGCGAACAGGCCGCTTAGCCGCGCTGGGCGCGCTTGCGATCGTTCTCCTTCAGGTACCGCTTGCGTAGCCGAATATGATGCGGCGTCACTTCGACGAGCTCGTCGTCATCGATGAACTCGATGGCGCGTTCCAGTGTCAGTTGGATCGGTGGGATAAGCAGGACATTCTCATCGGAGCCCGAGGCGCGCATATTGGTCAGCTGCTTGCCGCGAAGCGGGTTCACCACGAGATCGTTGTCGCGCGAGTGGATGCCGATGATCATGCCTTCGTAGAGGTCCTCGCCCGGCCCCACGAAAAGCCGCCCGCGCTCCTGCAGACTGAAGAGTGCGTAGGCAACGCTCTTGCCGTTACCATTGGCGATCAATACGCCGTTCACGCGTCCACCCGTGTCACCCTTTTTCACGGGGCCATAGTGATCGAAGACGTGATGCATGAGGCCGGTACCCGACGTCAGGCTCAGAAATTCCGTTTGGAAGCCGATAAGGCCGCGTGAAGGAATGACGTATTCCAGGCGTATCCGCCCACTCGCGTCAGGCTCCATGCCGATCAGATCGCCGCGACGATTCCCGAGACGCTCGATCATGACACCCTGATGGGCCTGTTCCACGTCCAGAGTCAAGGCCTCATACGGTTCATGGACTTCCCCATCCACGACCTTGGTGATGACCTGTGGGCGCGATACGGCGAGCTCGTAGCCTTCGCGCCGCATCGTTTCAATCAGGATGCCGAGATGCAGTTCACCGCGCCCGGAGACTTTGAATTTGTCCGCATCGGCCGTATCCTCGACGCGCAGGGCGACATTGTGGATAAGCTCGCGCTCCAGCCGCTCGCGCAGCTGGCGGCTCGTCACGAACTTCCCGTCTTGGCCTACGAAGGGCGAGGTATTGATCTCGAAGGTCATGCTGACAGTGGGTTCGTCCACTGTCAGGGGTGGTAGCGCCTCGGGGCGGCTCGGGTCGCAGAGCGTATCCGAGATGTAGACGGGGTCGATTCCCGCCACCGCCACGATGTCGCCCGCCGAGGCCTCCTTGACCTCCGTGCGTTCGAGGCCGAGGAAGCCCAGGACCTGCAGGACCTTGCCCTCGCGGCGCTTGCCCTCGCGATCGATGACCGCAACAGCTTGGTTGGTTCGTACGGTCCCCCGCTTTATGCGTCCGGTCGCGATGGCGCCGACGTAACTCGAGTAGGCGAGGCTCGATACCTGCATCTGGAAAGGGCCGTCGGGGTCCACATCAGGCGGCGGCGTATGGCGAAGTATGGCCTCGAAGAGCGGCGTCATGTCGCCTTCGCGGATGTCCGGCGCGAGGCCTGCGTATCCGTACAAGGCCGAGGCGTACACGACCGGGAAGTCGAGCTGCTCCTCGGTAGCCCCGAGCTTGTCGAAGAGGTCGAAGGTTTGGTCCAGGACCCAGTTCACGCGCGCCCCGGGCCGGTCGACCTTGTTGATGACGACGATGGGCCGTAGGCCCAAGGCGAAGGCCTTGCGCGTCACGAAGCGCGTCTGGGGCATGGGCCCGTCGACGGCGTCCACGAGCAGAAGCACTGAGTCGACCATGGACAGGACGCGCTCCACTTCTCCACCGAAGTCCGCGTGCCCGGGGGTATCGACGATATTGATGCGATGGTCGCGCCAACGGATCGCTGTGTTTTTGGCGAGAATCGTAATGCCGCGTTCGCGCTCTAGGTCGTTCGAGTCCATGACGCGGCTGCTGATGGTCGCCCGGCTCTCGAATGTGCCGGACTGTTTCAGCAGTTCATCGACCAGTGTGGTCTTGCCGTGGTCGACATGGGCAATGATCGCGATATTCCGAAGATTCTGGGTTGTCATAGGGACGCAGGGGGAAAGGGGCGCGCAGTATACAGGCAACACCGAGGTGATGCTATAGGGGCGACGCTCTGTTGGGTGTCGGACCCGCGCATTGTACTGGCCTCCCCGGTCCGGGGGAAGGGTGTGGCGTGAAAACTCTTTTAGCGTCGGTTCAGTAACGCGCCCACGACCGTGCCGAGCACTGCCCCCAGGATGAGACCGGCGGCCATTTCATTGAACGAGCGCTGGGCAAGCGGGATCAGTAAGCGGTTCAGACCGTGCAGGTTGGATCCCCGCGTGAGCACAATCGATAGCGGCAGTTGTACCCCAAAAACGTCGGATGGCCGCAGCAGGAAGCCCGTGAGGGCGCCGGCCGCCGCGAACAGCGCCGCGAGAGGTGTCACAAGTTTCACGTCATCTACTCCGCTGGGGTGGCACCAGAGTACAGCATTGAGCGCGGATGAAGGCAAGGCATCTGCTCTTGACAGATACAGACCGGTTGGTATGATAGATCTCATGACGACTGCACATCCCCCTGACGAAACACGCGACCGGCTGTTGCAAGCGGCCTTCGCGGAAATCTATCGCCACGGCTTCCAGGCTGCGGGCCTGGCGGCGATCCTGCAGGATACGGGGCTGACGAAGGGCGCGCTCTACCACTATTTCCCAAGCAAGCACGCCCTGGGTCTCGCGGTGATCGACGAGGTGATCCAGGAGCGGCTCGCCGGTCGCGTGTTTCGGCCCCTTGAGGAGGCCGAAGACCCATTTGCCACCCTGCTCGCCCTCCTGGAGCAGGGGGCGCGGGGCGTGGATGATGACACTGTCCAGTGGGGTTGCCCGCTGAACAATCTGGTCCAGGAGATGAGCCCCATCGATCCGGATTTCCGCGAACACCTCTCGGTCCTTCTGGCGCGCTGGCAAGGCGTACTGCAGGCCGCCCTTGCGAGGGCCCAGACGCAGGGGCGGATTCGCGCAGACATCGATTGCGAGGCCGCATCGCTCTTTGTGTTGGCGGCCTGGGAGGGTTGTTGGGGCATTGCCAAGAATCGCCAGTCGGGGCCGGTCTTTCGCCGATGCCTGCGCGCGCTGCGCGACTATGTGCGTGGCTTGGCTTGAGGCGAGCCACCCCCTCTCATAGGTTTCCCTTACTCTTCAAAAAGGAGGTCATATCATGACATTGCTGGCAACCGAGACACCCGATGCGACGAGCGGGGCCGTCGCCGAGACCTACCGGGAGATCTCTCATCTCTTCGGCCGCGTTCCTAACGCCCTCCAGATCTATAGCGCAAGCCCCGAGTTGCTCGCTCAGCAGTGGGAGGCCGTGCGCTATTACCGCAACCATCCCACGCTCTCCGCGGCTTTGCTCGCCTCGATCCGCATGCTGGTGTCGAAGAACAACGACTGCGCCTATTGCGTGGGTTTTAACGAAGGGCTCTTAGTCAACATGTGCGGGCAGACACTCGAGCAGATCGCGGCGACCAAGGCCGACCCCGAGGCGACACCGCTTGCACCCAAAGACAAGGCGATGCTGCTGTTCGTTCTAAAGGCGACCGTGACGCCGCATGCCGTGGGCAAACCGGATCTGGATCGCTTACGCGCCCTCGGATGGACCGATCGCGATCTGCTCGATGCTGTGGTGCACGGCGCGCGCAATACCGCCGTCGATATCATCTTCAATACCTTCAAAATCGAGCGGGATTTCTGATCGCGGATAGTGCTCGACCGCTTGCCTCGAGCCCTTGCCCGTTGGGATGGGGGCTTCGCACCAAAAGGGTGGATGACCAACGGGCTTCGGCAATCACCACGACATAACGGCGGGGCGGGCGGATGAGTGAATGAGGTCGGCGTGTCTTTTGATGGGGCGGTCCCGTTGGACCTTTCAGTCGGGTGACGAGATCCTTTCGTCACCCCGGCCGTCGCCCGGACTCCGGGCTTAGGCCAGCAATTTTGCGAGCACCGCCATCGTCAATGCGAGATTGAATCCTACCATCCAGCGCAGCAGGGAGATCTGGGCATTTGTCGCTTGTAGAGCGTGCCATATGTTCGCCATATCCCGGCGCACGTCGCCGAACTCCCGCGCCACCGCGTCTTTGAGTTCACCCATCTCCCTACGCACGTCCGCCAACTCTCGCGCCAGGGCGCCCTTAAACTCGGCAATCTCCCGGCGCACATCGGTGAATTGCCGCGCCACCGCGTCTTTGACCTCGCTCGCGGCCTCGACCACGTCGAGTTTGGTCGCCGTTAGGCTGCTCACGGCGTCGTAAAGGGCGCTTGCCTGCGTCTCCGCTTGCTCTTGGGTGAATCCGACACCCCGCAGCTTTTTCGCGTACGTCAATGTATCGAGCATTTCCCGACTCATTGTGTGGATGCTCCATCAGTGTAGCGCGCCGTTCGTCGCCACAAACAAAAAGGGGTCCCAAGGCCCCTCGATCCTTCAGTGCACGGCGATAACAGGCTACCGGGCTCTCTCGTCGCGAGGAATCCGGTATTTGCGGGGTATGGTAAGGCCCCGCGTCCTCACCGACCGGCGCCATCCCAACTGTGTCGTTACGATCGGTTGTGTCCGCCAATCAGGCGTGGCTTTGGGGATCTCGACTACCGTGCCATGGCGCACGGTGCACGCATACCGCCGTCGATATCCTCTTCAGCACCTTCAAAATCGAACGCGATTTCTGATCGAACCCACGAGCTTTGCTTCTGGTCCTATATGGACGACTCGGCGCTTGGAGCGCTGTCCCTTGTAAGCCGTTGCGATCATCCCGTCTTCGTGGTCGCCACGCAGGCCGCGCGATCTTTCCTCGGAATGATGGGCCCAGTGAGCCCCCTCACAGGCCCGGGGCCGGATTCCCGCGGCCTGGGCCCTTTGCGCCTTTGAGGGTCTGCTTTACGCCCAGGTGGGCTGGCGCTTCTGCGTGCGGGAGTCCTTCTGTTGGCACCCTATACTTTGGGTTTGGCAAGGGAGTGGTGGACTTGGCCCTAAGCGTCTCCGACGCCCGTATCCGTGCGGCGATACGACGGGCGAAGCGTCGAGATACGCCACCATGCGGCGATTGGCCGCGGGCCTAGGGCAGCACGACTGTCCATCGGATGGTCGACCGAATGGTCTCGCCCGGGGCACCGTAAGCATACGCGTGGCGACTCCTGTGGCGTCGGTCGCTTGCCGAGGTCGCACGCGTGGTATGCCTGGTGGGGCGATGTAAGCCTTGCGCGTCTTGCGTCCGCTCCTAAGGCCTACAATCCGAGCCGCTCCCAGATGATGCTCGAGGCGGCCGCCTTATTGAGGGTGTAGAAGTGGAGTCCCGGGGCGCCCGCGGCCAGAAGTTCGGCGCACAGGGATGTGGTCACATCGAGACCGAAGGAGCGGATCGATTCAGCGTCGTCCCCAAAATCTTCCAGTCGCCGACGGATCCAGCGCGGCACCTCGGCCCCGCAGGCCTCGGAGAAGCGCAGCAGTTGGCGGTGGTTCGTGATCGGCATGATGCCAGGCACGATCGGAATCGCGACCCCCCGTGCCTCGCAGGCGTCGACAAACCAATAGTAGGCATCGGCGTTGTAGAAGTACTGGGTGATCGCCGAATTCGCCCCGGCCTCCACCTTTTCCTGGAAGTGCTTGATGTCATCCTCGGCGCTCACGGCCTGGGGGTGCACCTCGGGGTAGGCCGCCACTTCTATATGAAAGTGGTCTCCGGTCTCCGCGCGTATGAAGCGCACAAGCTCGGAGGCGTAGCGGAAGTCGCCGGGATCGACCATGCCCGAAGGGACGTCGCCGCGCAGCGCGACGATATGGCGGACACCCAGCGTCTTGTACGTGCCCAATATCTCGCGAACGCCCTCGCGGGTCGCGCCGATGCACGACAGGTGGGGCGCCGCGGCTTTGCCGCGCTCCGTGATCTCGCGCACGGTCTCCAGCGTCCGTTCCCGCGTACTCCCCCCGGCCCCGAAGGTCACCGAGAAGAATCGCGGGTCGAGCGGTGCGAGTTGTTCCAGGGCCGCATGGAAGGCCGCGCGCGCCTCTTCGCTCTTCGGCGGAAAGAACTCGAAGCTGAAGACTCGCGTGTGCTGTCGTTGCGACTCCACCTTTAGTAACGGTACCGCGCTGGCTTGTAAGGGCCCTCGACTGGCACATTGATATAGGCGGACTGTTCCGGCGTGAGCTGTGTCAGGTGTGCGCCGATCTTGGTCAAGTGCAGGCGCGCGACCTTCTCGTCCAAGTGCTTGGGCAAGGTATAGACCTGCACCTTGTAGTCCTGCGAGCGGCCCCACAGTTCGATCTGCGCCATGACCTGGTTTGTGAATGAGGCCGACATGACGAAACTCGAATGGCCGGTCGCGCAGCCCAGGTTCACGAGCCGCCCCTCGGCCAAGATGATGACCTTTTTGCCGTCCGGGAACACCACGTGGTCCACCTGGGGCTTAATATTCTCCCACGGGAGGGTCCGCAAGGCGGCAATGTCGATCTCGGAATCGAAGTGCCCGATATTGCAGACGATCGCCTCATGCTTCATAGCCCGCACATGCTCCAGGCCTATGACGCTGACGTTGCCGGTCGCGGTCACGAAAATATCCGCCAGCGGCGCGGCCTCGTCCAGGGTCACCACCCGGTAACCCTCCATGGCCGCCTGCAAGGCGCAGATCGGGTCGATTTCCGTCACCCAGACGGTGGCGCCCATGCCCCGGAAGGCTTGCGCGCAACCCTTACCGACGTCGCCATAGCCCGCCACGAGGCAAATCTTGCCAGCGATCATGACGTCCGTGGCGCGTTTGATCCCGTCGATCAGGGATTCACGGCATCCGTAGAGGTTGTCGAACTTGGACTTTGTGACCGAGTCGTTCACATTAAAGGCCGGACAGAGCAGCTTCCCCTTGGTCTCGAGCTCGTAGAGCCTATGCACCCCGGTGGTGGTCTCTTCGGACAGCCCGCGCACATCCTTCATGAGCTCCGGATAGCGCTCATGCATGACCGCGGTCAGGTCGCCGCCGTCGTCGAGCAGCATGTTCGGGTGCCAACCATCGGGCCCGTTGATGGTCTGCTCGATGCACCACCAGTACTCCTCGTCGCTCTCGCCCTTCCAGGCGAAGACCGGTATGCCCGCGGCGGCCATGGCGGCCGCGGCGTGATCCTGGGTCGAGAAGATGTTGCACGACGACCAGCGCAGCTCCGCGCCCAATTCGATCAGCGTCTCCATCAGGACCGCGGTCTGGATCGTCATATGGAGGCTGCCGGCGATTCGCGCACCCTTCAGGGGGGCTTGCCCCTTGTATTCCTCGCGCAGGGCCATGAGGCCCGGCATCTCGGTCTCCGCGATCGCGATCTCGGCGCGGCCGTAGGCCGCCTGCCCGATGTCGGCTACCTTGTAGTCGTTCGTCTCTTTTGCATGTACAGCCGATTTCATGTCTCTCTCCTACCGCAGGGACTGGACCTTCTTGCCTTCGACGGCCGCGCGCAAGGCCTCAGCCTTATCGGTGCGCTCCCACAGGAACTCGCTCTCGGTGCGACCGAAATGGCCGTAGGCGGCGGTCTTCGCGTAAATCGGACGCAACAGGTCCAGGGTTTGGATGATGGCCTTGGGCCGCAGATCAAAGTGTTCAGCGACCAGTTCCGCGATGCGGTCGTCGCTCACCACCCCGGTGCCGAAGGTCTCGACCCGGATCGAGACCGGTTGCGCAACCCCGATCGCGTACGCGACCTGGATCTCGCAGCGCGCGGCCAATCCTGCGGCCACGATGTTTTTGGCGACATAGCGGCCGGCGTAGGCCGCCGACCGGTCGACCTTGGAGGGGTCTTTCCCGGAAAACGCCCCGCCTCCGTGGCGCGCCATGCCGCCGTAGGTGTCGACGATGATCTTGCGGCCTGTGAGCCCGCAGTCTCCGACCGGGCCGCCTACCACGAAGCGACCCGTCGGATTAATGAAGAAGCGCGTCTCTTTCTTGAGCCAGCCCTCGGGCAGCGAGGGCTTGATGATCTCCTCCATGACCGCTTCCTTCAAGTCCTCGTAGCGCACTTCCGGGTCGTGCTGCGTGGAGACAACGATAGTGTCGATCGCGGCCGGGACGTCGTTCTCGTAGCGTATCGTCACTTGGCTCTTGGCGTCCGGCCGTAGCCAGGGCAGGCGCCCAGAGTGGCGCACAGCGGCCTGTCGCTGCATGAGCGTGTGCGCGAAGGTGATGGGCATGGGCATCAGCGTCTCGGTCTCGTTCGTGGCGTATCCGAACATCAGCCCTTGATCACCCGCGCCCTGTTCCAGATCCAGCCCCTCGCCTTCGTTGACGCCTTGCGCGATGTCCGGCGACTGCTTGTCCATGGCAAGCACCACGGCGCAGGCATCCCCATCGAAACCCATGCGCGCCTCATAGCCGATGCGTCGTATGGTCGAGCGCGCGATCTCGGTGAAGTCCACGATCGCCGTGGTCGTGATTTCGCCCGACAACACGACAAGCCCCGTGTTCACGAGCGTCTCGCACGCGACACGCCCGTGGGGGTCCTGCGTCAGTACGGCGTCAAGCACCCCGTCCGAGATCTGATCCGCGATCTTGTCAGGGTGACCTTCGGATACTGACTCAGACGTAAAGAGATAGGTTTTCGACATGATAGCTCCCGGGTTTTGGGTGAGGTCCTTAGACGAAGTGAAAATACGCCGAAATCGGGCGAGGGCTAGCCTGCTAGAAACCGATACCATAACATAGCTTTCTCGTTAAAAGACAGACTGCCGGCGGCCGCCTTTTGGCAAGGCACCGCCTAACGGCTAACATACCTGGATGTCGCTCATTCCCCCAAGGCCGTTGTTGAGATTGACAGGCCAAGCCATTTCTGATTACGCCATGATTCGCGAGGGGGATCGTGTGCTTCTGGGCGTGTCCGGGGGCAAGGATAGTCTGAGCCTTCTGCAGGTACTGCGCCATTTGCAGAAAAAGGCCCCGGTGGCCTTTGATCTGGGGGTGGCGACCGTGGATCCAGGCATAGAAGGCTTCGACCCCGCGCCGCTCATACCCTATATGGAGGGGCTCGGTGTCCCGTATTTCTATGAACGGCAGGCCATCGCCGAACGCGCCCGCACCACGCTCGGCAACGATTCATTCTGTAGCTACTGTTCGCGCATGCGGCGCGGAACCTTGTATCGCGTGGCGCGCGACCACGGTTACAATGTCCTGGCGCTCGCCCAGCATCTCGATGATATCGCCGAATCCTTCCTGATGAGCGCCTTTCATGCCGGGACCTTGCGCACCATGCGCGCGCATTATCGAATTGACGTCGGGGATCTGCGCGTCATTCGCCCGTTCGCCTACGTCCGCGAGCGCCAGTTGCGGGATTTCGCGCGCAATGCGGGGCTTCCCGTGATCGCTGACAACTGCCCGGCGTGTTTCCGTAGGCCCACCGAGCGCGCGGCCATGAAGACCTTGCTGGCCGCCGAGGAGTTGCGGCACACAGGGCTCTTTCGTAGTCTCCTGAAGGCCGTGCGTCCGCTGCTCGGTACTGCCGAATGCTCCGATACCACTTCGCGGTGACCGGCCCGGCGTGGTTCTGGCACAATGCGCGCCCATGACTGCAGTCTTTGATCTCGCTGGCGCCCATCGCGCCCCTTTTCGCTGGGGTCTGCTTGCGCCCCGTCACTGGCCCTCCTGGGTGGCCGTCGCCTTTCTGCGGGCCAGCCTCTATCTGCCGCTCGGTGCGCGTGCGTGGCTTGCCCGGATCTTCGGCCGTCTCTATTATCGCGGCAACGCCAAGCGCCGACGCATCGCCGCGATCAATATCGCGCTTTGTTTCCCCGATTGGAGCGCCGAACGCCAGGCGCAAGCGGTGCGGGAGCATTTCCGGCTGGCGGCGCTTGCGCTCTTTCACATGGCGGTTTTGTGGTGGGGCGACGAGCGCATGATCGATTGTTGTCTGCGCATGACGGGGCTTGAGCATTATGAGGCGGCGCGCGCCGCCGGCCGCCGCATCATCGTTCTCCATTGTCATTGCGTGGGTCTCGAGGCCAGCCTCGCCTTGTCGCGCCATTTCCCTTACGTGGGGTTCGTGAAGCCGCTGAAAGACCCGGTCCTGGACTTTGTCATGACGCGCGGGCGCGAGCGTTTCGGCGGTCGCGTGTTCGCGCGCGAGGCCGGACTACGCGCCCTGGTGCGCGCCGTGAAGGCGGGCTACGGCGCATCCTATGTGCCGGACGAGGATCTCGGACCCAAGGAATCGGTCTACGCCCCCTTTTTTGGGGTCCAGGCCGCGACCCTGCCGACCCTGGGGCGCCTCGCGCGCTTGACCGGCGCCGCGATCATACCGTGCTTCACGCGGCTCTTGCCGCGCGGCGGTTGCGAGTTGTGGCTGGAGCCCCCGCTCGCCGACTTCCCGACGGGCAGCGAGGCCGGGGACGCTGCCGCCATGAATGCCGCCATAGAGCGAGCGGTCTTAAGGATGCCGGAGCAGTATTTGTGGACCATGAAGCGTTTCAAGACCCGCGATGACGGCGTCTCCCCTTATGACTGAACGGCTCGGATGGGGTGAGCGGATCCTGGGGGGGTCCTTGCGGGGGCTTGCCGCCCTGCCTTGGGTGTTCCTCGTGATGATGGGGACCGCCCTCGGGGCCTTGGCCTACGCGCTGGCCGCGCGTCCACGCCATATCGCGCGCGTCAACGTCGGTCTCTGTTTTCCCGAGATGTCGCCGGCCGCGCGCGAGCGCTTGGTGCTCCGCCATTTTCTGGCCATAGGACAAAACGCATGCGCGACCCTGCGTCTTTGGTGGGCCTCGGAGGACGAGCTGTGCCGACGCGTGCGCATCGTTGCACGGGGACCCTACGATGAGGCGCTCGCGAACGGCCGTAACGTCATCTTTCTCGCCCCGCATTTCCTGGCCCTGGAGGTCGGGGGTTTGCGGGTCTCGAGTCTCGGCCCGTGTGTCAGCATGTATCGCGCCCCCGCCAGCATTCTCGAGCGCGCCTTGCTTGCCCGTCGCACGCAGTACGGAGCGACGCTCTGGCGCCACGACGCGCCCCTGCGCTCGCTTATCCGAAGCATTCGCGGACATACACCCTTCTATTATTTACCCGATCTGGATCCGGGCGATGCCGAGGCAGTCCCCGCCCCCTTTTTCGGGATACCGACCCCGACACTCACGGCGCTTGCGCGCATCGCTCGTCTGGCCGATGCCGTGGTGCTGCCCTGCCATACCCGTAAGCTGCCAGGAGTGGGGGGCTATGAGGTCGAGATCCGCCCGCCCCTTGCGCCCTTCCCGACGGGCGACGCGCTCGCCGACGCGACCCGCATGAACGCTGCCATCGAGGAGGGAGTCCGCCAGATGCCCGAGCAATATCTCTGGACCTACAAGCGCTTCAAGCGTGTGCATCGCGGCGGGAGGTCCCTGTATGACTGAGCGTGCGGGGAGCCTTCGACAGGTCCTGTCGCGTGTGGCCCTGGGGGTGTTCTGGTGCCTGAGTCGCCTCCCCCTGCCGGTGCTGGCCTTTTTGGGGCGGATCCTCGGGGCGCTCGGGTATCGCTTGCTCGGCTCGCGCCGGCGGGTTGTGGCCACGAACCTGCGTTTATGCTTCCCCGAGCAGAGCGAGGCGTGGCGCCAGAACTTGGCGCGCGCCCACTTCGCCTCCTTGGGTCAGGGGTTTTTCGATGTCATGATCGCTTGGTGGGCGAGCCCCGCGCGCTTGGCGCGCCTAGTCTCCTTTCGGGGGCGCGAACACTACGATCGGGCCTTGGCGCGCGGGAATGTAATCTTGCTCACCCCTCACTTCGCGGGCTTGGAGGTCGCCTGCCTGCTGTCGACCGAGCGACCCATGGTCAATGTCTATCGTCGCTTACCGAACCCTGTCTTCGAGGCCGCCTTCCGTCGCGGCGTCGGACGTTTCGGGGCGACCATGATTACCCAGCAAGAGGGTGTGCGGCCAGTCCTGAAGGCCCTGAAGGAGGGGCGTGTTCTGTTGTATCTTCCGGATCAAGACTTTGGCGAGCGTTCCAGTGTCTTCGCGCCGTTTTTCGAGGTGCCGACCATCACCCTCCATGCGGTGGGAAGGCTCGCCCGCGCGGTCTCGGCGCAGGTCGTTCCCTGTTATATATGGCAGAAGCCGCGCGGCCGGGGCTACGAGATCGCCTTTGCCCCCGCGCTGGCCGACTTCCCGAGCGGTGACGTCTTGACCGATGCCACGGCGACCAATCGCGCCATCGAAGAGGGCGTGCGCGAGCATCCGGAGCAGTATTTCTGGGTCCACAAACGCTTCAAGACCCGCCCCCTTGGGGAGCCGTCCGTGTATTGAGGGAAGACACGCGCCGCGATCGGCGATGGCGTCAAGGGTCGGCCTTGTCGAGGCGTTTCAGGAAGACCTCCATCTCGCGCGCTGCCTGCACATGTCCGTCGGCGCGGGCGGCGTGTATGCCGTTCTGATAGGCTTGGCGGGCCTCATCAAGGCGTCCGCAGGTGGCCAACGCCTTACCGAGAAGCTTCCAGGCGGCGGCGTGTTTCGGGTCAAAGGCGACCGCCGCTTCGAGGTGCGTGATCGCCTTGTCGTATTCCCCGCGACGCGCGTATTCGCCGCCCAGCCCGAAGCGCAAGAGCAGATTGTCCTGTCCGCGTGCCAACATCTTTTCCAGGGCTTCCGTATCCGTGGCCAGCCTCCTCGCAATCCTCAGGCGTGCCGCACGAGGCGCGCATAGTAGAACCCGTCCATCCCCGACTCGCCGGGAAGAAACTGCCAGCCCGCGCGGGAGCGTCGCCCCGCCCCGAAGCTCCAGGGCTCCTCGCGCGCGTCGGGTGTGCGTTCGAGAAACGCCAGGATCTGTTCCTCGTTTTCTTCGGGCAGCACCGAGCAGGTCGCGTAGACCATGGTGCCCCCGGGAAGCAGGTTTTGCCAGAGGCGGTCGAGCAGCCGCGCTTGCGCAAGGCGCAGGGGCGTCAAATCGCTTACCCGCCTGTGCAGCTTGATATCCGGGTGGCGCCGGATTACGCCGGTCGCCGAGCACGGCGCGTCGATCAGGATACGCCGGAACCGGTCGGCGAGGGGGTTCGCGACGAGGTCTTGGGTCAGTATCCGCACCCGCGTGTCGCACCCGAGGCGCTCCACGGTCTGCCGCAGGCGCGCAACCCGCGCCGGATCATGGTCAACGGCGGTCACGTGGGCCTGCGGCATGCTCTGCGCGATATGTCCGGTCTTGCCGCCGGGTGCGGCGCAGGCGTCGAGCACGGTGTCACCCGCGCCCGCGGCCAGCAGGGGCGCCGCCAGCTGCGCGGCCGCGTCCTGAACCGATACCAGTCCTTCGCTAAAGCCGGGCAGCGCCAGCACCGGGGTGCCGTGGGCCAGCACGACCGCTGTGTCCACCAGGGGGTGGGCGTGGGCGGAAATACCGCCCGCGGCGAGCCGGTGTAAGTACTCGATCCGCGCGATTCGTACGGTATCGACGCGCAGCGTGAGCGGTGCGCGTTCGTCGTTGGCCGCCAAGATCGCGCGCCACGCCTCGGGCCACGCGGCCTTGAGTCGCGCCACCAGCCAGTCCGGGTGGTTGGGGTCGTCTCGGGTGCCGGCATCGTCTTGGCTGGCGGCGGCGCGCAGCACCGCGTTCACGACCCCTTTGGCCCAGGGTTTACCCAGGGCCTCGGTCGTGGCAACCGCTTCGGATACGGCCACCGGGATCGGTGTTGCCATGAAGCGTGCCTGATAGAGTCCGACCAGGATCAGTGCCTGGAGGTCCTGGTCGGTCTTACGAAATGGCCGTTTGAGGAGGGGTGTCGAGAGCGCCAGGAGGCGCGGTGTATGGCGGATGGTTCCTATCACCAATTCTTCCACGAGCCCATGGCGGCCGTGCTGCGCGCGATCCTCATCGAGCACCGCATCGAGCGCGCGCCCGCCGAGCACGGCGGTGACCGCCCGCGTGGCCCGCGCCCTCAGGTTCAAGGCATGGCGGGTTTCAGCCAATTCGGTCCCCGGGGCGCAGGGGGTGCGCCTGAAGAAAGCTCGCCGCTGCTTGCGCGCGTCCGTTCGCCGCCTGCAGGCTTGTCACGCACAGCGCCCCGCGGCCGGTGCCGATCAAGAGGTTTGGCTTGACTTGAAGCACTACGCCCGGGGCGGGCTCTCTTTCGGTCTCCACGGCGCGCGCCGCGCAGATTTTGGTCGCGATGCCGTCGATCACGGTGCGTGCCTCGGGCCAGGGCGTAAGGGCCCGGATCTGTCGATCCAGGGCGAGCGCTTCTCGTTGCCAGTCGATGACCCCTTCCTCTTTGCGCAGCTTGCGCGCATAGGTCGCGCCGGTGGCCGGCTGCGCCACTTCCGGCACCGACATGCCACGGCCTAGGGCGTCGAGCACCGGCAGCAATGTCTCGGGGCCGAGTCGCGCCAACCGATCGCCGAGGATCGAGGTGGTGTCCGCAGGCCCGATGTCGGTGGTGGCGTGGGCCAGCATGGGGCCTGTGTCCAGACCTTCGTCCAGACGCATGATGGTGATACCGGTTTGCGTGTCGCCCGCCTCGATCGCCCGGGCAATGGGTGCCGCCCCGCGCCAGCGCGGGAGCAGCGAGGCGTGGATATTCAGGCAGCCGAATCGCGGAATGGCTAAGAGGCGGGCTGGCAGGATGAGCCCGTAGGCCACCACCACGAGCACGTCCGGACGGTATTCCCGCACGATTCGCTCAGCCGCGGCCCCGTCCTCGGGCGTATGGACCGGTATCGCGAGTTCGGTCGCAAGGGTCTTGACCGGGGTCGGGGTCAGTTTGCGACCACGACCCGCCGGTCGGTCGGGCTGCGTGAGGACCGCGACAATGGGGTAGCCTGCCCCCCTCAAGGCCGTCAGGGTCGGACAGGCAAAGGCCGGCGTGCCGGCGAAGACGATGTTCACGACTGACTCACATGGCCAGCCGCTGTTGCTTTTCGAGCTTCTTGCGGATGCGTTGTTGTTTCAGACGTGACAGGTAGTCGACAAAGACTTTGCCGTCCAAATGGTCGATCTCGTGCTGAATGCATACCGCCAGCAGGTCCTCCGCGACAAGCTCGAAGGGTGTGCCCTGCTGATCCTGCGCGCGCACCGTGACCTTTTGGGCCCGTTCGACTTCCTCGAATATGCCTGGTACGGACAGGCAGCCTTCCTCGACGCCGAACACCCCGGACCGTTCGGTGATGACGGGGTTAACGAAGACTTTAAGGTCTTTGCGGTCGGAGCTGATATCGATGACGATGACGCGTTTGGCCACGTCGACCTGGGTCGCCGCCAAGCCTATGCCCGGGGCCTTGTACATGGTCTCGGCCATGTCTCGGATCAGAGACTGGATTTCTGTATCCACGCACGCAACCGGCAGCGCCTTTTTGCGCAGCCGTGGGTCCGGGTAACGAAGGATATCGCGCAGTGCCATGAGACCGCATTATACCGAAATTCGGTGGCCGCCGCTCCCCCGGCGGGTGGACGATCCACGAATCACCCTCTACACTCCACCCCATGCGTCGAGTTCGCTTAGGTTTTCTACTGGTGGCGGCCCTGTCGCCCGTTGGGTGGGCGGATCGCCTGGTCGTTCCGCATGTCCCGCACAGCTACGTGGTCCGCAAGGGCGATACGCTCTGGGGCATCGCGAATCACTTCTTTCGCGACCCGTGGCGTTGGCCTGGGATCTGGAACCGCAACGTCCAGATTCGCAATCCCGACCTCATCTATCCCGGTGACGTGGTCGCGCTCCGCTACGCCCATGGCAAGCCCTATCTGGTGGACGAAGGGCCGGTTCAGGCCGTGGCCGGGCGTTCTCACAATAATACCGTCGTGCTGAAGCCCGCGACGCGGTCGCACGCCCTGGTCGGGGCTATTCCCACCCTGAGCCCGAATGTCATAGGACCTTTCTTGCAGCGACCGCTGGCGCTGTCGCGCCGCGCCTTTGGGCGCCTGGGTTATGTGGCGGGGGCCGTCCATCGGCACACCTTTCTCAGCCCCGTGGCCCGCTTTTATGCGCGTGGTCTCGGTACCCATCCGACCAAGGTTTATGAGATCTACCGGCGTGGTCCGGCGCTGCGCGATCAGGATGGGAATTTCCTGGCTTATGAGACGAAATACATCGGGCGCGCCAAGCTTGTGCGGCGTGGCCATCTGCCCGAGCTCCAGGTTTTGTCGTCGATTCGCGAGGTGCAAGCCGGCGACCGTCTGATCCCCTGGCAACCGCAACCGCCCACTCCCTATTACTACCCGCGCGCTCCTAAGAAGCGCATCCACGGGACTGTCGTTGCGGCCACCCACGACAACCTGAACCTTGGCACCTACGCCGCGCTCGCCATCGACGTGGGCAAGAACGCGGGCATCCGTCGCGGTTACGTGCTGCGCATCTATAGCCGCCCGCGCCGCTTCTATGACCCCGTCGCGCACGAGACGGTGCGCGGCCGCAGGCAACCGCTGGGCTTGCTCATGATCTTCCGGACCTTCTCGCATGTGAGCTACGGCATCATTATGCAGGCGCGTCGTGAGATTCACGTGGGGGATACGGTCGCAACGCCGTAAGATTGACCTTGACCGCGGTTTGCTCCATGCTCTTAGCTAAAGGCGCCATGCGCCGTACCTCAGGAGCGGACCGTAGAGTGCAAGATCCTGAAATGAAAGAAAACGTCCTCGACGTCCTGATGTATTTGTTCGAAAACTACATGGACGAGGGACCCGACTTCCAGCCCGACCAGGAATCCCTGGTCGATGAGTTGGCGCAAGCCGGCTTTCCCAAAGCGGAGATCGTCAAGGCCTTTGCGTGGCTTGAGGGACTTGCGGCCTTGAGGAATAACCAAGCGGTGTTGTCTGCCAGCGCATCCCTGAAGTCCTTGCGGGTGTACTCGGAGGACGAGCACAAGAAGATGGATACGTCGGCGCGAGGTTTCCTCCTGTTCCTGGAGCAGGGCGGGGTACTGGACGCCGCCGCGCGCGAACTCGTCATCGACCGCGTCATGGCGCTCGAGACGGATGAGATGGATCTGGAGCAGCTCAAGTGGATCATTCTCATGGTGCTCTTCAATCAGCCGGGTCAGGAACAGGCTTACGCTTGGATGGAGGACCTCGTGTTCAACGAAACCCAAGGCGCCCTCAATTAGCGGTTCCTCCCCCAGGAAATCGCCGGGTGGCGTTTGTATCCTCCAAGGCCCATAGTGCGTCCAACTCGTTTGCTGCTTAAGACACATGGCTAAGAATCTCATTATCGTCGAATCGCCTGCGAAGGCCAAGACGATGAGCAAATACCTGGGTAAGGGATTCACCGCGCTTGCCTCCTACGGGCATGTGCGCGACCTCGTCCCGAAGAAGGGCGCGGTCGATACCGAGCACGACTTCGGTATGAAGTACGAGGTCATTGAGAAAAATCGCAAGCACGTCGATCTCATCATCAAGGCAATGAAGGGCGCTGACGCCTTGTATCTCGCCACCGATCCGGATCGCGAAGGTGAGGCTATCTCCTGGCACCTCTACGAAATCCTGAAAGACGAGGGGCTCATCGCCGACAAGCCCGTGCATCGTGTCGTCTTTCACGAGATCACGAAGCGTGCCATCCAGAAGGCGGTGGCCGAACCGCGCGCGCTCTCGGAGAATCTGGTCAATGCGCAGCAGGCGCGCCGCGCCCTCGATTATCTGGTCGGCTTCAACCTGTCACCCCTACTCTGGAAGAAGGTCCGGCGGGGCTTGTCGGCGGGCCGCGTGCAGAGCCCGGCGCTCCGCCTGATCGTCGAGCGCGAGGAAGAGATTGAGCGTTTCGTCGAGCGTGAGTACTGGACCATCGAATCGGAGATGGAGGCCGAGGGCCAAGCCTTCCGCGCCAAGCTCACGACCCTGTCTGGGGCTCGGCTCGACCAATTCGCGGTACCCGACGGTGCGCGCGCCACGGAGATCGAGGGGCGGCTTAAGTCGGGCGCTGCGGACGGTCGCTATCGGGTGCTTGCGGTCGAACGCAAACAGCGCAAGCGCAACCCGGCGCCGCCGTTCACCACATCGACCCTCCAACAAGAGGCCTCGCGCAAGCTCCACTTCACCGCCCAGCGGACCATGCGCACAGCCCAGCAGCTCTACGAGGGTGTGGCGATCGAAGGCGAGACCGTGGGCCTCATCACTTACATGCGTACGGATTCCTTCACCCTCGCGCAGGATGCGTTGACCGAGATCCGCGCGACGATTCAAGAGCGATACGGTGCCGACAATGTGCCGCCGGCGCCCCATGTCTACAAGACGCGCTCCAAGAATGCGCAAGAGGCCCATGAAGCCATACGGCCGACGTCGGTTGCGCGGGCACCCGAGGGCTTGCGGACCCTGCTGACGGCCGATCAGATGAAGCTCTACGACCTCATCTGGCGGCGCACCATGGCCTGCCAGATGATCCCGGCGGTACTCGACACCATGGCGGTCGATCTCGAGGCCGGCCCTGGCGACGTCTCCCGCGCGACCGGCTCGGTGGTGCTTGTGCCGGGCTTCATGGCCGTGTACCAAGAGGACCTGGACGATAAAAAGGGGGAGGACGACGAGGCCGACCGCTTACTCCCGGATATGCGCGAGAACGACCGCATTGCGCTGAAGAAGATCCATAAGGAGCAGCATTTCACCGAGCCGCCCCCGCGCTATTCGGAGGCGAGTCTCGTAAAGACTCTGGAGGCATTCGGGATCGGACGCCCCTCGACCTATGCGACCATTATCTCGACGCTGCAGCAGCGCGAGTATGTGGTCTTGGATAAGCGCCGCTTTCAGCCCACCGATGTCGGGCGGGTCGTCAACAAATTCCTCGCCCAGCACTTCGAACGCTATGTCGATTACGACTTCACGGCGCGCCTCGAGGATGACCTCGACGCGGTATCGCGCGGCGAAAAGGAATGGATCCCTTTGCTGCGGGATTTCTGGGCCGAATTCCATCGCCAGGTCAGCGACAAGGAGGATGCCGAGCGGCCCGGTGTGGAGGTCTTGGCGGAGGCCTGTCCTCAGTGTCAGAAGCCGTTGTCCAAACGACTCGGGCGCAATGGCTACTTCATCGGCTGTACCGGCTATCCGGAGTGCGATTACACCCGCAATTTGGGTGAGGAGGCCGAGGCGCCGACGGCCGAGGTGGTCCCCGATCGTAGTTGCCCTTTGTGCGCGAGTCCGCTTGTCATAAAGCGTGGCCGTTACGGTCGCTTCGTGGGCTGCAGTAACTATCCGACCTGCCGGCATATGGAGCCCTTGGAGAAGCCGACCGACACCGGGGTGGTCTGTCCAGAGTGCCGAGAGGGGAAGCTTCTCAAGCGCAAGTCCCGCTATGGAAAGCTCTTTTACTCGTGTTCCCGTTATCCGGACTGTAAATATGCGGTGTGGAATCCGCCGCTTGCCGAGCCGTGCCCGCAATGCGGCCACCCCATCCTGACGGTGAAGACCACCAAGCGCCGGGGCACGGAGAAGGTCTGTCCGCAAAAAGAATGCGGCTATGCCATCCCCTGCCCCGAGTGCGCGGACGGTGGCTCGTAGGCGCCCGAGGTCCGCACATCCGAGACAGGGAATTAAGTCGGACCCCTGGCCGTCTCTATAGCGGGAAACAATAATGAAGCGGGGGGTCCGATGATCAAGCGGACGGTTCTTGGGATCGTGGTGTCCCTGTGGGGTGCGCTTTCGATCGCGGCTGCCCATCCGCTGGCCCCTAATCAAGCCTTTCGCTTCCACGCGGCTGTTGCCCACGGCAAGCTCCTCGTGCGCTGGACCGCCGCGCCCGGCTACCACCTCTACCGCAGCCGTATCCATCTGTCAGTCGGACCGCGCAGCGTCCATCTCGCGCCGTTCACGCTCCCTAAGGGACGATGGGTCAACGATGCGGCACTCGGCCATCAACAGGTGTATGAAGGTCGGACCGTTCTGGCCATCCCTTTCGGCGCGGCCCCCAGTGTCCCCGCGATGCGCGTGACCGCGCGCTACCAGGGCTGCGCCAATGCGGGCATCTGCTACCCGCCCCTTACGAAGACGGTCGTGCTCCAGGCCCCGGCGAGCGGCTGGCCCCCCGTGGGCCCTCTCAAGGCGTCCTCCACGGGCTCACCGCGCACGCCACCACCCACAAATACCCTTAAGACGGGCCTTCTGACGCCCATCGCGTCTCTTGCTCCGGCGCACCCAGCCAAGTCCGCCCCGCCATGGACGACGCTCGCCCTGTTTCTGGTGGCCGGGCTTGGGCTTGCGTTCACACCCTGCGTCTTCCCGATGATTCCGATCCTGTCGGCTACCGTCGTCGGCCAATGTCGGGGGCGCGCCCGCCCATTCACGCTGTCGCTCGCCTATGTGATCGGCATGGCCGCGACCTACACCGGTGCTGGCGTGGTCGCCGCGCTTACTGGACATTATGTGCAAGCGGCCTTCCAGAGCCCCTGGGTGTTATCAGCCTTCAGCGCCTTGTTCGTGGTTCTCGCGCTCTGCATGTTCGGCTTGTATGACTTGCAGATGCCGTCCGCGATTCAGGCGCGCCTGGGCCGATTTGGGCAGGGCGGCCAGGTCCTCGGCAGCCTGGTTCTGGGGGTCTTTTCCGCCCTCATTGTGGGACCGTGTGTCGCCGCGCCCTTGGCCGGTGCGCTGTTGCTCATCTCGCGTACGGGTGATGCCGTCTTTGGAGGCCTTGCGCTGTTTGCCCTGAGCGTCGGCATGGGCCTCCCGCTGCTCGCCGTCGGCACCTCGGCGGGTCATTTCCTCCCCAAGGCCGGCCCATGGCTCAACAAGATTCGGGCGATCTTTGGCGTCGTGATGATCGGGGTCGCGATCTGGCTCGAAAGCCGCATCCTGCCGGGCCCTCTGACCCTGGGTCTCTGGTCATTGCTGGCCATCGTCGGCAGCGTGGCCCTGGGCACGCTCGAGCCCTTGCCTTCCAAGGCGCCAGGCTACGCGGGCGTCGCCAAGGGGTTCGGTATCGCCATGCTCGGTTACGGTCTCGTGCTCGGCGCAGGCGCGCTGTCCGGGGCCCGTGACCCGCTGGCCCCGCTTGCGCGCCTCACGGGCGCAGGCGTCCTGGCGCCCGCGAGGCCGAAGCTCACGTTCCAGACGATCCACGGCGACAGTGGTCTGCGTCGTGTATTGGCTGCGGCCCATGGCCGGCCGGTCCTAGTGGATTTTTGGGCGTCCTGGTGTGTTCAATGTCGGCGCATGGAGACCAACACCTTTCACAATGCCCGCGTCGCCGCAGCCTTGGGGTCCTTCGTCCTGGTACGCGCCGATGTCACGCACAACGATGCGCGCGCCCGGCGCTTGCAGGCCCGTTTACATGCCTTTGGTCCCCCGACTCTGGTCCTCTTGAATGATCGTGGGCAGCGCATCGGGCTCTGGCCAGGTTACAAAGGGCCCCATGCCCTTCTCGCTCTTCTCGCCCATCCGGTCCCCGCGGGGCCACAGCGGACGCCACTGGCGGAGGTTTCCCCTTGAGATTCGGACACATGCACAGTGCTTCACACCCTTGCCGCGCGCCGCTGGCCTCGATAAGGACGGCGTGCCTTTCCCTTGGGCTCGCCACGGCGTTGGTTTTTGGGCTTTTCGGCTCAGCCGCTGGCGCGCAGGCCGCGCCCGCTGCCGCCAAGCAGGCGCGCCGGCTCGCGCTTTACCGGGCCTTGGCGGGGGCCACGGCCGTCACCGAGGGGCACGGGTCGCGCGTGGTCTATGACTTCTTCGACCCCAACTGCCCTTATTGCCACATTCTTTACGAGCGGCTACAGGGCTTGATCGGCCCTTACCACCTGACGGTCCACGAGATCCCCGTCGGCTACCTCACCTCATCCAGTGCCGGCAAGGCGGCGGCGCTCCTCGAGGCGCCCCGTAAGCATGCGGCCTTACGCGCCCTGGAAGCCCATTACTCCTGGAAGACCGGGGGTTCGATCACCCCGCGACCGGCGTCCCCGGCCGTGCGGCGCGCGCTCGCCCACAACCTGAAGCTCGATACAGAGGCCGCGGGCTTCCCGCTCGTGCCCATCTTGGTCTACCAGAAGGCCGACGGCACGATACGTATCATGAACTCGGGTGCGCCTCCTGTGTGGGCCTTGAAGCAGATATTGGCCGCCATCAAAAACTAAGGCGTCATGTCGTGGGTCTCGGTCGTGGGGTCGCGACCCAAGAGGGCCGCCACCGCCGCCTCAGGCCTGCGGCCGCCAAACAACACCTGGTAGACCTGTTCGGTGATGGGCATATCGATGGCGTGCTCGCGCGCCAGGGCGGACACCTCGCGGGCGCTCGCCACCCCTTCCACGGCCTGTCCAAGCTCGCCTATGATGTCGCCGAGCGATCGCCCGCGCGCAAGCGCAAGCCCGACGCGTCGATTGCGCGACAGGTCATCGGTGCAGGTCAAGATGAGGTCGCCCACACCCGACAAGCCCATGAGCGTCTCGCTTCGACCCCCGACCGCAATGCCGAGGCGCAGGAGCTCGGCGAGGCCGCGGGTGATGAGGGCGGCGCGGGCGTTGGCGCCGAAGCCCAGCCCGTCGCTGATGCCGGCGGCGATGGCCAGGACGTTCTTCACGGCCCCGCCGATCTCAGCGCCGATCACGTCGTCGCTCGTATAAACCCGCAGACGCTCCCCATGGAGCCAGGACGCCACGGTCTCGGCGGTCGCGGGATCATCCGAAGCGACTGTGAGCGCTGTTGGCAGTCCCGCGGCGACTTCGCGGGCGAAACTCGGTCCGGTCAAGAGCGTGGCCGGTTTTCCAGGCCGTGTCTCGGCGTGGATCTCCGACAGTCGCTTGTGGGTGCCGGATTCGAGACCCTTGGTGGCCCACGCCAGGGTGGTCCGGTCATCGCAGAGTGGTACGAGGGCACGCAGCACGGTCCTGAAGGCGCCGCTGGGGACCGCCAGTACGAGCCCGTCGGCGGTCTGGCAGACCCTCTTCAGGTCGCTTTCGATCTCCAGGCCGGCAGGAAAACGGATATCCGGAAGGGCTGAGGTGTGGATACGCTCGTGCGCCAGCCGCGCCATGCGCGCCTCATCCGAACCCCACAACAGCACCCGCCGCCCGCCACGCGCGAGGACGATGGCTAGTGCCGTACCCCACGCCCCCGCGCCCAGCACACCGAGCGTCTCCAAACCCTTGGGCTCGGCGGGTGACTCAGTGGGCGTTCGACCCATCTTGGGCTTCGCCGTCCTGCTTTTGTTGGTAGAGCATTTCGAAGTTGACGGGGTTGATGAGCAATTGCGGGAAGCCGCCCTTGCTGACGAGGTCGTTTACCACCTCACGGGCGAATGGCAGCAGGATGTTGGGACACGCGATCTCCAGGACCTTCACGAGTTCCTCGTCGGGCACGCCCGTAATCCGAAACACCCCGGCTTGCTTGGTCTCCGTAAGGAAGGCGGTACGCTTATCCATGCGCGCGGTCACGGTCACGGCCAAGATGACCTCGTACAGTCCTTCGGCCGGGTTGACGGGGCTGTGTTCGATGCCCAGCTGCATATCGACCTCCATCGCCGCCTTTTCAAGAAAAATGGCAGGGACGTGCGGGGCCTCGAAGGAGATGTCCTTCACATAGATTTTTTCCAGACTGAAGATGATTTCCGGGTCCGTGTTGTGATCCGCCACGAGGGCTCCTTAACTGTAAAGTGATTGAAAGAGGCTATTGGCCGGGCTTGCATTCTCCCCTCCCCAAGAGGGAGGAGATTCCTACGGCGCTCACGCACAAGCCGACTTGCGTCGCTTCGGTGGGTTCCTGGGCTGAGCGCCTGACCGCGTGGCTCATACCTCCACAAGCGTTACTTTCCACCGATCCGACGGTAGTCCACTAAACCTCCCCATGCCTAACAGGCCATTCGGCCTGCAATGAGGCAGGGGGTTCTAAGGGCGAACCCATCGGGGTCTCCAGGCTCTCGCTTTGCAGCTACAGCATCCTGGCCATGACCGATGGCAAGCCCTCTTAGGCAAACAACCTGCTCTGACGGTGTGACCACCGCGATCAAGCCATCAGGCTCGATCTTCGTAGGTTCGGTGCGCCACCACCCCGTTTGCCACAGCACAGGTTTCTGAGCCGCCCACAGCGCTTTAATGTGGGATGGGTGATGTGTGTTGCTGACGACGCAGCGGGCAAGGAACGCCGAATACACGTCCCTTTGCACCACACCCGATCTATCTCCCAGCACATGCCACTGCTGACTAAGCGGTTTCTTTGTGTAGGTTTCCGTCGGATGATCGTACTGCGACAACTTCAGCGACCCAGTATGGAGATCGACCCACTGGCCGCCGGCACTTTCAGCCTTGCGACGCAAGAGTTCGACAAACATCCCGGGCGCTCTGATCTTTACGCTTTTGCCATACTTCTTCTGGAAAGCGCGGTAAGACAAGGTTTCGGACTGAATGACATCGCCAAGCCCAAGGATCTGATTGGCCAGCTCGCCATGGGCGCGTTTGCGCTCAGCGGCCAGCTTGCGTTCGACTTCCGCATACGCGGTGCACAGTTGGGCATAGCGATTGCTCGGTGTGAACTTCTGACCCTTCTTCCACGTCCCGTTCGCGTTAACACACCGTGGATTGCTTGCACGTTTCGACCTGTC
>JAKAXK010000018.1 GCA_021827145.1 Pseudomonadota bacterium | reverse complement strand
ACCCGGAGCGAGAGTCAGTCATCAATGTGGCTCCCGATCCCTTAACCGAAAAACGCAAGAGTGCCTAACTCAGGCGGCAACTGCCTTGACACGCACCGGCTGAGCAGTGGCACGCCCGCCACCGCGAAATCGCCCGTGTTGCGCGTCACCACCGTCATGCCGTGGACGAGGGCGGTGGCGGCGATGAACGCATCGCGTTCCGGGCGCGGATCCGGCCCATGAAGCTTGGCGCAGCGGCGGGCCACGGCAGCGTCTACGGGCAAGGTCCGTTCGGCGAATTCGAGCGCGGCGCGCGTCTCGAACCAGGCAGGCAAGTAATCACCTTGCTTGCGGTCACGTTGGGCGACCAACAGGATACCGAGCTCAAGCTCCATGAGTGTCACGACCGACAGATAAAAATCGCCTGCATCCGCTTGCGAGAGCCACGCCGTGACACGGGGATCGGCCCTGCCATCGCCGGCCTTGCGCAACTCCGAAATGACGCTCGCGTCGAGCCGATACATTCAGTCGAAGGCGGCTGGCAAGGGCGCTTTCCGCGACTGCGGCGGGTCGAACTCGATATCGGCAAGTCCCGGCATGGCGAGGATGTCCACGATGCTGCGCGGGCGCCCCGTGATACGCCGGTACTCCTCGATGGTGAGCAACACATGCGCTGGTCGCCCGCGATCAGTAATGAATACGGGGCCGCGTCGCGCGGCCTTTTTCGCGCGACCGATATCCTGGTTCAGTTCACGGCTGCTCAGGGTCGTGATCGTCACGGCACGTTGCCCCTGTCTTTACCCGCTTTAGCGGGTTGAGAGTGTCACTGTAGAAATGTTACTACTATCGGCAGCGGGGCCCAAACCCCCCACATGGGACGGGCGCTTGCAGGCGTCGCTTGCGTCCCCCTTCTGCGTGGACGCGGGGTCCAAGTCGTGGGGAATCTTCTCGCCGCACCGCGTGCGTGACCGTCGCTGAACCTAAGAACGGCCGTCGAGACTGCCCCTACTGAAAGAATCTGGTTACCGATTCGTCATATTTCCCCCATACACTGACGGTCATCGCAACTCGGGGGGGTCGCGCCTGCCCCTAAGGGCGGCCCCGTTCGCTTCCCCAGGACATCATCGACCGGGCTTTCCAAGCATGTGCTTTTTGCCGCTCTTGGTGCACACCGCGATCTGTCAGTTCAAGCTCGCGCTCTCCGCGCTCCAAAAAAGGATGGGCAAGGCCTCGAGGCCCCCCGCGGTCTTGGTCTGCGCCGCCCACGCGCTTGCCGCGCGCTGCGTGGAGGCCATCACGGACGCGGGTTGGACCGGTCATCGCGTGCCGGGGCTGCGCTATGTCGATCGCGCCGCCTACGCCTTGAGCGCGGTGGCGGTGGTCACCGACCGGATCGCGGCGCGACATCCCCATGGTGCCTGGCCTGTGCCGGTGGTGGCCTTGGGTCCCGCGCGCCGCGCGCCCGCTGCATTTCATGGGGGCGCCACGCTTTTCGTCCCCCTTCCGCTCCACCCTTCCGCCTTGATTCTCGGTCTGTCCCGGCTCATCCCCGTGTCGGGACGAGATGAGGCCCTTGAGGGTGCCGACGCCAATGGTCTATGGCTCGACCCTTTGACCGCCCAGGCCCGGCTCGGCGACACGCCGCTTGTGCTGTCGCCCCGCCATTTCTGTGTGCTGCATGCGTTGGCGAGCGCACCGGGCAGGCTGCTTTCGGCCGAACAGCTCTGTTCCGGTGTTACCGGCATGCACGCCATGACGCCGGCGGCCTTGGCGGTGTGCGTGTCGCGGTTGCGGAAAGTGTTACGCGAGGCCGGGGCGCCTGGTTGCATCGAGACTGTGTATCGCCTCGGTTATCGCTACACCATTCTCACGCCATGCCCGGAGGCGCTCAGGGTCGTGCCGCCCTAAGCCCGCGGACCTCTCGCTTCCTGGTCAAAGACCTGATCCCGTTTGGGCCATGACCGGAGCGTTACGAGGCCTCAGAGATCGGTCTCAGGGACGCCCAACTCGCGCCCCCATTGGACTAGGAGCGTTATGGCCCCTTCCGCCACGTCGATTGCGTCTTTCGCATCTTTCGCATCGTAGGCGTCGGCGATCTCCGTGCCTTCGGGTAGGGCATCGGGGTAGCGTGTTCCGATATAAAGCTTGTCGAGCCGTGCTGCCTGGGCGAGCAGTGGCTGCCGTCCCGGCTCCGGGGGAAGTTCGCGCAATAGTTGGGCGATCGAATGGGTCTTCGGGAGCCTTCCCGTGGCCACGAGCAAACCCTTGAAGGCCTTCTCCGCGGCCTGCTGGGCATGGAAGCACGACGGTGCGAAGCGTCCGAGTCCTTGAAGCGCCCGCGCGGTGTCGAGGTCCGACCGCGCGGCTTTAAACCAGCGCCCGGCCTGTGCGAATTCCGTCTCAATGCTCATAGATAAGGTCCCGTTCCTCCCATAAGGTCCGGAAAAAAGGTCCGTCCGCACGCTGCTTCGCGGCGAGCTCGGCTTGCGTCCACGGGATGATGTCGCAGCCAAAGGGCAGGGAGGCGCGGGCAACGATCTCGTAGGCCGCCGCCACTCTCTCCTTGAACGGCAAGGCCGCCACCGCGTCTCCGACCTCGACCAGTACGTCCAGGTCCGAATCCCGCGACGGCACGCCCCGCGCCACCGACCCGAACACCCAAATCCGTCGGGCGCTCAGGCCCCGCGCGAGGGCCGGTACAAGGACCGCGAGGGCCGTATCGCGCATGGCGGCCGCACGACGCCTGGCCTCACCGCGAATATCGAGTGCCGCAGCGCCGCCCCCCTTCGCCGGGGATGCCTCGTCGGCCGCATCCATGGTTCCCTCCTTGTCTCTGGCGACAGCATACGTCCGCCCCCGACCCGCGACAATGGTCCTGTTCGCGCCGAGCGCAGGAAGATCGCCGATCTATTGTCTTGTCGCGGCGCGACCCTAGGGGGCGGGCAAGGGGCTTGCGTTGTCGCGGATCACGCTCCAGCCGACGAGCGTGATGGGTCCTGTGGTCCGCGAGAAGCTGAAGCCCTGGTAATAGCCGGCGGCGTTGGCGAAGCCCAGTGGGGTCGCGGTCACGAGCGCCGGGACGCCGTTCAGGAGCGTGAGCGGCACCCACTGATGACCACGACGCGTGAAGTACATGCGCTCGTCCATGCGATAATACGGGACCCACGCATTGCCCTGCGGGAAGTAGCGCACGTCCACGAGGCAGAGCAGCTTGGGTTTGAGGCGCCCCGCGACGTAAAATCGGACCATGCGGTCGGGCGGCTGCGGACCGCTCACCGGACCGCCGGGGACCACGGTCCAGGAGGATACTGTGAGGCCCGCCACCGGCGCCTTGTACTGGCCCGACTGGGCGGGGACCGCCCACGTCAGCGGGTGGCCCTGATAGGTATGTTTGAGCAGCAGCAGGGGCGGCGTCGATGACCAGAGGTTCGGCAGAAAGCCCAGAAGCCCCACGGCCCCGCGCCACGAGGATGCGTGGCGAAGGAGGAGGCGCTTTATGGATCTGATTCTCGGACTTGTCTTCGGCACTATAGGTTCCGCCTATTTCGTGTACGGGCGCAAACAGCAGCACCCGATCGCCCTGCTCGCGGGTGTGGGCCTCATCATCTTCCCCATGCTCGTCTCCCAGGAAGTATGGCTCATCCTCGGCGGACTTGCCTTCATGGCACTACCCTTTGTGATTTCGATCTAGAGGGGCCGGTGACGCCCGCCACGATGCGCGCGAGCGCCGCCCCGGGCGGGTCACCTTCCACGGTGCGTACATTACCGGCCGGCGTCCGAAACACCAGGAACGGCACGCCCTGGGCGCCGGAGGCCTCGAAGAGCCGGACGTTATAGAGGAGGCCGTGGGCCACGCGCGCGGTCGCGCGCGCCGGCCGCAGTGCCCCGCGCCCGTTACGAAAACCCTGCTCCATGCGCGCGAGTGTCGCCGCCGGGTCTGTGGCCTCCAGCAGGGCCGCGGCCTTGCCGTAACTCGACAGCGCCAGTATCCCGACCGGTACCCAACGCACGGCAAGCCCCGTGCGCCGGATCAGGGGCTGCAGCGCCTCATAGAGCCGATGGCAGTAGGGGCAGTTAGGATCGAAGAAGACATAGAGTCGCGCCGGGCCCACGCCTTGTCGGATGGACGCGGTGTGCCGCAGGAAGCCCCAGAGCGGCCCTTTAGGAAGATTCGCATGCGCGACCTGGGCCCCCGCCAAGAACACGAGGGCCGCGACCACCGCTCTGGTCATTCTACCTATAAGCCCTCCCTTGATCGCGTGCTCCTAGGCCCCGGCCAACCAGTCCCGGGGCTTTAGGTAGATATCATAGAGTTCGGCCTCGGGCGTGCCGGGCTCCGGGCGCCAGTCATAACGGAAACGCACTTCAGGCGGCAAAGACATCAGGATCGATTCCGTGCGTCCGCCGGACTGGAGCCCAAACAAGGTCCCGCGGTCATAGACCAGGTTGAACTCGACGTAGCGCCCGCGGCGATACAATTGGAAATCCCGCTCGCGCTCGCCATAGGTTTGATCCTGGCGTCGTTTGACGATGGGGACATAGGCGGGCAGAAAATGGTCGCCCACGCCTTTTATGAAGGCGAAATCGCGGGCGAAGTCATCGCTTTGAATGTCGTCGAAGAAAAGCCCGCCGATGCCGCGCGGCTCATTGCGGTGCTTCAAGAAAAAGTATTCGTCGCACCAGGCCTTGTAGCGTTCATAGGCGCCGGCCTCATAACCCGCGCAGGCCGCGCGCGCCGTGGCGTGCCAATGGCGTGCGTCCTCCATGAAGCCGTAATAGGGCGTCAGGTCGAAGCCGCCGCCGAACCACCAAGTGACGGGTTCGGTACGGGCCTCGAAGTAGCGCAGGTTGCAGTGGGTGGTGGGTGCGTACGGGTTGCGCGGATGGATGACCAGCGAAAGTCCCACCGCCTCGAAGGGCGAGCCCGCCAGCGCCGGACGCCCCTTGCTGGCCGAGGGTGGTAGGCCCTCGCCGAAGACATGCGAGAAATTCACCCCCGCCTGCTCGAAGACCCGGCCGCCAGTCAGGACGCGCGTGCGGCCGCCGCCGCCCTGCGGGCGTTGCCAGAGATCCTCGCGGAAGCCGCCGACGGCCCCGTCGAGCGCGGCCAGTGTTTGGCAGATGCGGTCCTGCAGGTCCTTCAGGTAATTCTCGACCTCGACACGGGGCGTATTCATCGGCGTACCAAGCGCCCGCTGTGGGCGTCGCGTATGGGAGTTGGGCGCGCCAAGCGGCCTATGCGCCCGGCGAGCACTGCGTCGAGTCCCCGGCCCATGCGCCGGCAGAGCTCACGATGGCTGCGGGCCGGCCGCTCGCGCGCGCGGTTGGCGCTCGTCGAAATCAGTGCCCCGCCGCAGAGGTGCGCCAGACGGGCCGCCTGCCGATGCGCGGTGACGCGCACCGCCACCTCGCGATGGCGGCCGCGTACCGAGACCGACAGCATGGGTCTCGCCTCCACGAGCCAGGTGTGGGGGCCGGGCCAGGTCGCGCGCGCCTGCGGCGGGAGATCCTGCGCATAGGGCCGCAGGGCCTCAGTGTCGTGGGCGAGCACGATCAGACCCTTGGCCGCTGGCCGTCGCTTGAGACGTAACAGACGTTGCACCGCTGCCCTGTTGCGGGGATCGCAACCCAGCCCGAAACAGGCCTCGACCGCATAGCCCACCACGCCGCCCGCGCGCACGATGCGCGCCACGGACGCTGGATCGCGCCGCAGGACCCCGGCCCCGACCGTCCTCATGGGCGTGCCCCATAGGGCCTGCGCCCTATGTCGCGGCGATAGAGTGCGCCGTCAAGCGTGATGCCTTGCAGGCGCCGATAGACGTGCCCGCGCGCCTCCTCGAGCGTGGCCCCAAGGCTCGTGATGCCAAGCACGCGGCCGCCGCTCGAGACGACCTGCCCGTCCTGGTCCCGCGTTCCGGCATGAAACACCCGGCATGCGGGGTCGGCGGCATCGAGTCCCCCGATGGGGTCGCCGGTGCGCGGTGCCGCGGGATAGCCGGGTGCCGCCAGCACGACACAGAGCGCCGGGCGCGGGTCGATCTCGAGGGTCGCGGCCCCCAGTCGCCCCGTGGCCGCCGCGTGCGTGAGTGCCACGAGATCGGATTGCAGTCGCATCATGATGGGCTGGGTCTCGGGGTCTCCGAAGCGGCAATTGAATTCCAACACCTTGGGGCCGTCGGCGGTCAGCATGAGGCCAGCGTACAGGAAGCCGCGGTAGTGATGACCGTCATCCTTCAGTCCGCGCAATGTCGGCTCGATGATGCGCGCGCGGATCACGGCCTCCAGGGCGGCGTCGACGGCCGAGGCGGGTGAGAAGGCCCCCATGCCGCCCGTATTGGGTCCACGGTCACCGTCGTCACGCCGTTTATGGTCTTCCGATGTCGGGAAGGCCACATAGTCGAGTCCGTCGGCCAGCACAATGAAGCTTGCCTCCACGCCGATCAGGCGCTCCTCGATGACGATACGCCGGCCCGCGTCCCCGAACTCCCCGTTCAGCATGGAGGTGGCCGCCGTCAGGGCCGTTTCCTCCTCGTCCGCCACGACGACACCCTTGCCGGAGGCTAGCCCATCGGCCTTTACCACATGCGCGCCTGGATGATCCTTCAGGTAACGGGCGGCGGCGACGACATCGGTAAAGGTCTCGTGGCGTGCGGTGGGAATACGGTGGCGCGCGAGGAATTCCTTGGCAAAGCTTTTTGAGCCCTCGAGCCGCGCGGCGGCGGCCGTGGGTCCAAGGCAGGTCAATCCCAGCGCGGCGAAGCGGTCGACGATTCCGGCCACGAGCGGGGCCTCGGGACCGACGATGGTAAGATCGATGCTCAAGTCGCGCACGATCGCGATCAATCCGTCGATGTCGGTCGCCTCGACGGGGACGTTCCGGACCCCGGGCTCGCGCGCGGTGCCAGCATTGCCGGGCGCGACCAAGACCTCGGTGACGAGCGGGGATTGCGCGGCCTTCCAGGCCAAGGCGTGTTCGCGTCCCCCCGACCCTACGATCAGTATCTTCATCAGGCGTGCCGAAAGTGGCGCCGGCCGGTAAAGACCATGGCGATGTCGTGTTCACAGGCGGAGGCGATGACCTCGGCGTCGCGTACCGAGCCGCCCGGCTGAATGACGGCGGTCACGCCCGCGGCGGCGGCGCTGTCCAGGCCGTCACGGAATGGGAAGAAGGCATCGGATGCGAGCACCGAGCCCTTGACGGTGAGGCCCGCCTCTTCCGCCTTCCAGACCGCCACACGCGCGCTGTCGACCCGGCTCATTTGGCCTGCCCCTATGCCGATCGTGCGCCCGTCTCGGGCAAAGACGATGGCGTTCGATTTCACGAACTGGGCAATGCGCCAGGCGAAGATGAGGTCGCGTGTCTCAGCGGCACTCGGTCGCCTGCGGCTCACGGGCTCGAGCTGCACCTCGGCCTCGGGCACATCACGATCCTGCACCAGCAGCCCGCCGCTCACGCGCCGGTAATCGAGCCCGGTGCGCATGGCTTCGCTCATGTTCACGACCAATACCCGGATACCGGGCTTGCCACCAAGTACTTGCGCCGCCGCCGCAGTCACTTCCGGGGCGACGATCACCTCGACGAACTGGCGTCCCACTATGAGGTCGGCGGTCGCTTCGTCCAGGGGCCGATTGAAGGCGATGATGCCACCGAAGGCCGAAGTGGGATCGGTCGCATAGGCGCGCTCATAGGCCGCGGACAGGGTCTCGCCGAGCGCCGCCCCGCAGGGGTTGGCGTGCTTGACGATCACACACGCCGGTTCCGCGAAGGCGCGCACGCACTCCAGAGCGGCATCGGCGTCAGCCATATTGTTGAACGATAGCTCCTTCCCTTGGATCTTGGTGGCCTGGGCGATGGACGCGGGACTGGCATTGGGGGCCTCGTAGAAGGCGGCCCGTTGATGGGGGTTTTCTCCGTACCGCATGGGGAGGCGTTTGACGAAGGTGAGGTTCAAGATCTCCGGCAGATCCTCAGCGACGTCTGACTCCCCGGCCAGGTAGCGCGCGATCAGGCCGTCGTAGCGTGATGTGTGCGCGAACACCTTGGCGGCCAGCCGTCGGCGAGTCTCTCGCGTGACCGTCGCGGGGTTTTTCAGGGCCTCGATCACGGTGCTGTAATCGCCGCTGTCGACCACCACAAGCACGTGCTCATGGTTTTTGGCCGCCGACCGCAGCATGGCGGGGCCGCCGATATCAATCTGTTCGACGACCTCGGCGAAACGCGCGCGCGGATCACGGCTTGTGCGTTCAAACGGGTAGAGATTGACCACCAACAGGTCGATACCGACGATACCGGCTTCGCGCATCGCCGTGCGATCGGATTCCCGGTCCGGCCGCCCGAGCAGGCCGCCGTGCACGCGCGGATGCAGGGTCTTCAGACGCCCGTCGAGCATCTCCGGGAATTCGGTGTAGGCCGCGACTTCGGTGACCGGGATGTCCGATTGCGTCAACAGCTTTGCCGTGCCGCCCGTCGAGAGGATCTCCACGCCGGCCTGTGTGAGTGCGCGCGCGAGATCGATGACGCCGGTCTTATCCGACACGCTGATGAGCGCTCTCTTCATAGTAAATCGCTGCCTTGAGTGGAAGGTGCGGCGTCCGGCCGGTCGGCCAGCCCGTAGTTCAGGAGTTTCTTGCGCAGCGTGTTGCGGTTGATGCCGAGGATCTTGGCCGCCTGGCACTGGTTATGGCCGACATGGCGCATGACCGTCTCTATGAGGGGGGCCTCGACCTCGCCTATGACCGTTTCATACAGGGATGTCCCAGGGCACTGGCCGTTCAGATCCGCGAAATAGCGTTCCACGGCGAGTCGCACGCAGCCTGCGAGCGGCCCTCGTCCCGTCTTTGCCGGTTTGTCGTCGCTCATGCCGCGATTCCCGCGAGCCCTTGCCCGAAAAACTCTTCCAGGAGACGGCGTTGCTCCCCGACCGTGCCCGCCTGATTCACGGTGTGCCGGAAGGCGGCGCCCCCGGCAAGCCCCTTGCTATACCAACCGATATGCTTGCGCGCCACGCGCACCCCCGTATGTTCGCCGTAGAATGCGTAGAGCGTTTCCAAATGCCCCATCAGGACGGTGTACAGCTCCGCAGGGCTGGGCGGCGCAAGTCTTTGGCCGGTCTTCAGGTAATGGTCGATTTCACGGAAGATCCAGGGCCGCCCCTGGGCGGCACGTCCGATCATGAGGCCGTCGGCGCCGGTGGCGGCGAGTACCGCCTGGGCCTTCTCGGGGCTGTCAATGTCGCCGTTGGCGATCACCGGGATACGCACCGCGGATTTGATGGCGGCGATGGTCTCGTACTCGGCCTCGCCCTCGAAGAAGCATGATCGTGTGCGCCCATGGACTGCGAGCAGCGCCACTCCGCAGGACTCGGCGAGCCGCGCGATCTCGACACCATTGCGATGGTCCCGATCCCAGCCGGTCCGGATCTTCAGGGTGACCGGCACATCCACCGCCGAGACCACCGCCGTGAGGAGTCGCGCGACCAGAGCGGGGTCGCGTAGGAGCGCCGAGCCCGCCATGACATTGCAGACCTTCTTGGCCGGACAACCCATATTGATGTCGATGATCTGTGCGCCATTGTCGACATTGTGGCGCGCGGCTTGGGCCAACATCGCGGGGTCCGCGCCCGCGATCTGGATGCACTTGGGTTCGGGCTCCCCCTCATGGTCGGCGCGTCGGCGCGTCTTCTCCGAGCCGTAGAGCAGCGACTGCGAGGCCACCATTTCGGAGACCGCCATGCCCGCGCCCAAGCTCCGGCAGAGGATGCGGAAAGGCCGATCCGTGACACCCGCCATGGGCGCCACGAAGAGAGTGTTTGTGAGCGTATAGGGTCCGATCTGCATGGGTCGCGTCCGGGAAGCTGGACATGATACCGAGAAAAGAGCGGCGCGGGGAGACCTATCGTCTGCCGGTAGCGAAGAGCATGAGCTTGTAGCCTGCCGCCCGCGCCGGGATGCGCAGGGTGAGCCCTACCCCCGCTTGTCCTCCCGGTCCGAGGGCGGCCCGCGGATGGCGCAGAAAGACGCGCGCCGGGAAGTCGGCACGGGCGATGCGCGTGCCGCTAGCGTCCAGCAGGGTCACCGCCAGATGCGGCACGGTCTGGCGGAAGTTGGCCGTGTTTTCGAGTCGGGCGCGAATCCGCAAGACGTGGCTTGCGCCGACGAGATGGACCTCGGGGGCGAGAAGGCGAAAGCGACTGGGCGCCGCCGGATGCGCAAGCCCGCACGCAAGCGCCCGGCAGACGATGTGGATCACGGGCCGAGTCATGGCTATGCGCGCAAGTGGCTGACGCGCCGCATATAAGGCCTGCACAAAGAGGCCCATCGCCAGGAGCCCCGCAGCCACGGCGAACGGCCAGCGGCGCCTTAGCGCGCGGCCCCCGGTCTTGCCCGCCGCCTCGTCGAGCCGATAGACGTCCGCCTGAAAGACCGCCCCGCATTCCCCACAGCGCACTGCCCCGCCACAGGCCTCCAGGGCCTCGCCCTCGACCCGGAAGAGTGTGCGGCACGAGGGGCACTGGGTCAGGATCATGCGCCGCGCTTGCCGTGCAAGAGGACCCAGCCCTCGTCTTCCTCGGCCGCCAGCCGGAATTCGGGAAACGCCGAAGCGACGGTTGCGGCTTGATCGGGCAGGATGCCCGACAGGGCCAGATGGCCGCCCACCACCGTGGCGCGCGTGAGGGCCGCGGCCTGCGCCATCAAGGGCCGGGCCAGGACGTTGGCTACCACGAGATCGTAGGGACCATCGTCGGGGGCGAGCGTGGTCGCAATGCGTAGTCGGTCGCCCACCGCATTGCGGCGCGCATTGTCTTCGCTGGCCGAAAGCGCGAGCGGATCGATATCCACGCCGAGCGCCGTGCGGGCGCCCAGGCGCAGCGCGGCGATGGCCAGTATCCCTGATCCGCATCCGAAATCGAGGACATCGGCTGGTGTCTCGCGGCCCTCCCGCAGGGTCCGGGCCAGCCATTGGAGACAAAGCCGTGTGGTCGGGTGGGTGCCGGTGCCGAAGGCCAGTCCCGGGTCCAGATGGATAGCGAGACGCCCGGCCGGCGCCTCTTCGGCCTTAGGATAAATCCACAGACCCTCGGTTACCGGAAACGCCTGCCAGTCGCGCGAGGAGAGGGCCTCCCATCCCTCGTCGGCCACCGAGTCGCGCGTGAGCTCACGGACTTCGTCGGCTATGATCTCGGAGGCGAAGCGCGCCGCCGCCGCGCTTGCAAAGAACGCGGCGATGCGCGTGGTCGGCCAGTAGCGCGGCTCGGCCGCCAAGCCCTCGTCGTAAAAGGCGGGCCCCCCGGGCGCCTCTTCAAAGGCGACCGCATAGGCCCCGGCCGCGTCGAGGAGCTCTGCCAGCAGCTCCACGCGGGACCCGGGGGCGCTACATGAAAGCCTCACGCTCAAAGCGCGGTCCTTACGCCTTCAGGCGTTCTTCAAGGTAATGGATGTCGACCGGGCCGGCCTGGAAAAGCGCATCGTTCAAGAGGAGATGATGGAGCGGGATGTTCGTCTTGATGCCATCCACCACCATCTCGCTCAAGGCGATGCGCAGGCGCGCCATGGCCACCGCACGGCTGTCTCCGTAGGCCACGACTTTGCCGATCATGGAGTCGTAGAATGGGGGCACGACGTAGTTGTTGTAGACGTGAGAGTCGACTCGGATACCCGGGCCGCCCGGCGGATGATACTGAGTGATGCGCCCCGGCGAAGGCATGAAACTCGTCGGATCCTCGGCGTTGATGCGACACTCCATGGCATGGCCACGCATGACGATATCCTCCTGCCGGTAGCGCAGGGGCTCGCCCGAGGCAATCAGGATCTGCTGCTGCACGAGATCGACCCCGGTCACAAGCTCGGTGACCGGGTGTTCGACCTGGATGCGCGTGTTCATCTCTATGAAATAGAACCGGCCGTGCTCGTAGAGAAACTCGAAGGTACCCGCGCCGCGATAGCCGATGCGCCGACAGGCCTCGACACAGACTGCCCCCATGCGCTCGCGCATCTCGCTCGAGACCCCGGGGGCCGGACACTCCTCGATCACCTTCTGGTGGCGGCGTTGGAGTGAGCAGTCACGTTCTCCGAGGTGAATGGCGTGTCCGTGTTCGTCGGCCAGGACCTGAAACTCCACGTGCCGGGGTTTTTCCAGGTACTTCTCCATATAGACGACGTCATTATTGAACGCCGCCTTGGCCTCCGCGCGCGTGAGCGCGATCGAGCTCAACAGCGCCCCTTCGGAATGGACCACGCGCATCCCTTTCCCGCCCCCACCGCCCGTGGCCTTGATCAACACCGGGTAGCCGATATCCCGTGCGATCGCGAGCGTGCGCGCCTCATCGTTATCGAGCGGCCCATCGGAGCCGGGCACGCAGGGGACGCCGGCCTCCTTCATGGCGCGGATCGCCGATATCTTGTCCCCCATGAGGCGGATGGTTTCGGGGCGTGGACCGATGAAAATAAACCCGCTTTGTTCGACGCGTTCGGCGAAGTCGGCATTCTCGGACAGAAAGCCGTAACCGGGATGGATGGCAACCGCGTCAGTCACCTCGGCGGCGCTAATGACCGCCGGTATGTTGAGGTAGCTTTTGGCGGCGGCCGCAGGCCCGATGCATACGGACTCATCCGCCAAGCGCACATATTTGGCGTCGCGATCGGCTTCGGAATGGAGCGCCACGGTTTTGATGCCGAGGGTCCGGCAGGCCCTTTGTACGCGCAGGGCGATTTCCCCGCGGTTGGCGATGACCACTTTGTCGATCATGGTTGCTATTCGATAACGAAGAGCGTTTCGCCGTATTCGACGGGTTGGCCGTTTTCCTTGAGGATGGCCTTGACCACGCCGGCGCGATCCGCCTCGATTTCGTTGAGCATTTTCATCGCCTCGATGATGCAGAGCGGGTCGCCAACGTTCACGGAGGTGCCGACCTCCACGAAGGGCTGGGCATCCGGCGACGGCGCCCGATAAAAGGTGCCGACCATAGGTGAGGTGATGGGGTGGCCGCTCGGCATGGACCGCCCCCCGGTCGTCTCGGGGGTCACGGAGCCGGCTGGCACGAGGGTTGCCGCGGGGGCGGTCGGCGCGGGGGCCGTTGTGGCCATGGTCGGCATGGGCGTGGCTGACGATCCTCGACTGATGCGGATCGACTCCTCGCCCTCCTTTATCTCGATCTCGCCCAGGTGGGACGCCTCGAGCATTTCGATCAGCTTTTTGACTTTGCGGATATCCACGGGATGTTTACCTAAGATTGCAAATGGGAAATGGCCGCCATTAGGGCGAGCTCGTAGCCCAGGGCGCCAAGCCCGCTGATCGTGCCGAGCGCGATGTCCGAGAAATAGGAGTGATGACGAAACGGCTCGCGGGCGGAGATGTTCGAAAGGTGGACTTCGACAAACGGCAGGGCCGCCGCTCCCAAGGCATCGCGTAGTGCGACGCTCGTGTGAGTGAACGCTGCGGGATTGAAGACGATGACGCGCGTGCCATCGGTAGCGGCCTCGTGAATGCGCGCGATTAGTTCATGCTCAGCATTGCTCTGCATGAACGCGATGCCGTACCCCATGTCGGCCGCCAGGGCCGCCAAGCGCTCCTCGATCACGGCAAGGGTATCGGCGCCATAAAGGCGCGGCTCGCGCGTACCGAGAAGATTGAGGTTGGGGCCGTTAAGTACGAGCAATTCAGCCATGCGTTTCCCGCCGGGACATCCCCGGTGCGCGCATTGTGCCCGTGTCACTCGTTCTTGTCCAGTTACCTGCTTTTCGACGCAATTCCCGGCAAATCACGATCTCTTGAAAGCGGTCGCAATCGCTGCCCCGAGCGTTCCGCGGGTGAAGGCCCCCAATTGGCCGGTCAAGATGCGTCCGTGCGCGGTCACGAGCAGACTAAAGGGTATCGCCCCCTGCGCATCCCCGTATTTGGCCAGCATCTGCAGCCCCTGCTCGCCACCCAACACGATCGGATAGGAGATGTGGTGGGCGCGGACGTAGCGCGCAACCTTCTGTTTGCGGTCCAGGGCGATACCCACGATCACCAAGCCGCGCGACCGGTCGGCCTTGGCCGTCCGTATGAGCAGGGGGATTTCGGCCCGACACGGCGGACACCACGGGGCCCAGAAGTTCACGAGATAGACCTTGCCCGGCCAATGGTCGAGCGATCGGGTCTTGCCGGCGAGATTGGGCAGGCTGAAGTGCACGCGTACCGCATGCCGGGCGCGTCGATGCGCATGCGGCTTGGGTCCCGTGTAGCGCCCCAAGCCGAAGCCTAGGGCGAGCGCCACGATCAAACCTACCGCCCAGACCGCATGAACGCGGCCCCTCATGTCGTCTTCACCGAACGCGCGAGCGCCGCCAGGGCGCGCGGCCCCTTGTAACCGTAAAAGTCTTTTTGTCGCAAAGGTCGTCCTCGTGCTGAGAAAAACAAGACCGCCGGCGGTCCGAGAATGCCGAACTTGCGCTTCAAGGCGCGCGTCGCCTTTGTATTGTGGGTGACATCCGCCTCGATCAGCATAAAGCCGCGCAGCGCGTTTTGGACCCGCCTGTCGGGGAAGGTCTCGCGTCGCAGTCGTGTGCAGTCTACGCACCAGCTGGCCGAAAAGTCGACGAGCGCGGGTTCATCGAGGCTCGCGGCGCGCGACAAGTCATGTTCGAGCGCGGCAAGCGACTCTACCTTATGGAAGGTGAGCGCTTGCCCCCCGGTCTTGGTGACGCCAGCACTTCGGAAGGTGAGTGGCCGCAGCGGGTCCCTGTTGCCTTGCAGGCCGCCCACGATCGACAGGGCGCCCCACACCAGCAGCACTACGCCGAGGCCGGCACGCCCTTTCTGAGCGGCGCTCGCCCCCGCTGCCAAGCGTCCACCGCCGAGATAGACCCCAACCCCGATGAAGAGCGCGCCCCATAAGAGCAGCACCGGCACATGCGGCAAGAGCCCGAGCAGGTAGATGGCGACCCCGAGTAGCAGTACCCCGAAGGCGTACTTCACCGCGTGCATCCAGGGCCCGGCCTTCGGCAGCAGGTAGCCGGCCCCGACGCCCAGCGCGATCAGTACGATGCCCATGCCCAGCGCCATGCTGAACATGATGGCGGCGCCCAAGGGTGCGCTATGGCTCGATATGGCCACGGCGAGCGCTGACACGAGCAGCGGCGACACGCAGGCGCCGACCACCAAGGCCGACAAGAGGCCGAGGACGTAGGCGCCAGCCAGCGATCGGGCGTTGCCGCCGCCGGTGCGTGCGGCTATGCGGCTTTGGATGGCGCTTGGCACCTGCAGGGTATAGATATCGAACAAGGACAGCGCCATGAGCACGAACAAGACGCTTAGGAAGCCGATGCCCCAGGCGTTTTCGAAGTAGGCCTGGAGCTGTTCACCCGTGGCCCCCGCCAAGGCGCCCGCGCCCGCATAGGTGGTGGCGGTTCCAAGCACGTAGGTCGCCGATAGCAGGGCGCCCTGTTTCTTTGTCAGGCGCCCTTGTCCGCGACCGACCAGCATGCCGGACAGGATCGGGATCATGGGCAGGACACAGGGGGTGAAGGTCAGCAGGAGGCCGACCCCGAAGGCGCTCACGATCGCCAAGAGCCAGGTCTTGGTGCTCGGGCCCGCGGTTTGCGCAGCCGCTACGGAGGGTGCCTGCGCCACCGTCGGCGCTGCGGCGGTCGGTGCGGCCGTGCTGTTCAAGGTCGCCGATGAGGCGGGGAGCCGGACCTGCAAAATGTGTGTGACCGGCGGATAACAGATGCCGGCGATCGCGCAGCCCTGGTAGTGCGCGCTCACCGTGAGCGACTGGCCGGCATGGGCCCCCGTGAGCGGCAAGGGGAGGGTAAAGGTTTTTTTGTAGATGATGATCGTGCCGAGGACGCGGTTTTTTTCCACCGCGCCAGGCGGCATGGCCACTGGCCCCAGGGTTACGCCGTGGCGTGGCGACAGCAACGTGAAATGGATCTTGCCGCGATAAAGGTAATAGCCGTGGGCGATGCGAAAGTGGGCCTCGAGGCCGTCCTTGGTGGGTGCCGTCAAGGTCAGGCGGTAGGCCTGGCCGCGCTGCAGGAATGGTTTCTGCCGGTGACTGAAGAAGGCCTTGAAGGCGGCGAGCGGCCCTCCCTGGGCCATGGCCTTGCCGGGGCTCGCGACCAGCAGGGCCACGACCGCAACGCTAAGCGCGCAGAGAGTCTTCAATCCATTGCAAGTAGGGCGGATAGCCGCGAGCGACGGGGACCGCCAAAATCTCGGGGACTTCGTAGGGGTGCAGGGCGCGCAGGCGCTGTTCCAATTCATCATAAAGGTCTGTCGTCGTTTTCATGATCAAAAGCGTTTCTGTGGCGGTCTCCACGCGCTCCCGCCAGCGGTATACGGACTGGACGGCCGCGAGTTGGTTGACGCAAGCCACCCGTCTTTCATGCACGAGGGTCTGCGCGATGGTGGTCGCGTAAGCCTCGGGGCAGGTACAAAAAACGATCAGGGCCTCTGGGGGCACGGTCTCGCCTCGTCATGCGCTTTGAGCGGCGCGGCGCACGGAACTCCTCGCCGATTCGCGCGTCTCAACTTATTCACGCGCGCTGCGGTTCACGCTCGACCCCAGGGTCTTGCGATACCGGCGCACGAGGGACCGGGGGTTCCGGGGCCCGGACAGTCGCGCGGGCGGCTCGGGTTCTTATACCATAGCTTCTTACCGTCATCCGGGATAGCCCAGTGCATGAGACCTCGTTTTCCCTTACATCCCGACCCGGTGTCGTCATCCGTGGCCGGGCCCTCGACTTAGGCTACGGCCCGGTTGGACTGTTCCTGCACGGCTTTCGTTCCCATTGTGATGGCGAAAAGGCTCGGGCCCTGGTCGCGCACGCCCAGGAGCGCGTTTATTCGTGGGTCCGTTTCGACCTGGCCGCGCACGGCGCATCGAGCGGGGCTTTCGAGGAACAGACGGTCTCGGGGTGGCTGACGGATGCCTTGGCGGTGGCTGAGCGCACCGCACCGCGCCCGCTCATTCTGGTGGGATCAAGCCTCGGCGCGTGGCTCGCGGTGGCTATGGCCCGCGCGGGCCGCGTCCCGGTCGCAGGGCTTGTCTTGCTCGCCCCGGCCTTCAATTTCCTCCAGCGCTATTATGCGAGTCTCTCGGAAGACCTGCGTCGCCAATGGCGGATCGACGGCTCTCTGGCGTTACCGGACCTCTACGCCCCCGCCGGCACCGTGTACCGTCTTGGCCATCGCCTGATCGAGGACGCCGACGCGCACGACGCCTTGTCGTCACCCATCACTCTTCCCTGCCCGCTGACCATGATCCACGGCGAGCGGGATGAGGTCGTGCCGCTGGCCGTGAGCGAGGCCTTTCTGCGCCATGCGCGCGCGCCGGCCAAGCGTCTGGTCGTCATTCCCGGGGGCGACCACCGCCTGACCGCGGCGATCCCGCGTATTCTCGAGGAGGTGGATGCCTTGTGGCCACGCCCCGACCAGGTGATGGGGGTCCGCGCGTGATGGCCCGCCTGCTGCGTTTCATCGCCTTCCTGCCGCTGATCGAGGTCGTCGTGATCGTGCTGGTATGGCGTGCTATCGGGCCGTGGTGGACGCTGGCCCTGCTCGCGGCGGGCCCGATCGCCGGATTTGCGCTCCTGCGTCTCTCGCCTGTGCGCACCTTTGGCCATGCGCGCGCGGCCCTTACGCAGGGACGGCTTCCGGACGACGCGGTCTGGGAGGGCGCGGCCCTGGGCTTGGCCGGCCTGCTGTTGCTGATCCCGGGATTTCTTTCGGATTTTCTGGCGCTCGCGCTTTTGATCGGGCCCGCGCGCCGTGCCCTGCGACGTCCGCCTACTCCGCCACCGCCCGCCGCCCGCGACCCGGACCGCGAGCCCCTCGAAGGCCGATTTCGCTCGTACCGCGATTAGGTCGGACTTGACAAGGCATCAGCCTTGTTTATGATTGGCACTCACTTGGACAGAGTGCTAGCAAGCGCGTCTGGTCCCAGTTATCGCGGTTTCTTAAGAGTAAGGAGATTCTATGAAAGCGCAGCCTCACTCACAAACAGGAGAACTCAGCATGAATATTCGCCCCCTGCACGACCGCGTGATCGTGCGCCGCCTGGAAGAAGAGCGGAAGTCCGCCGGCGGCATCGTGATTCCCGATACGGCCAAGGAGAAGCCGATCCAGGGCGAGATCGTGGCCGTCGGCAAGGGCAAGATCCTCGAGAATGGCGAGATCCGTCCTCTCGACGTCAAGGTCGGTGACAAGATCCTTTTCGGCAAGTACGCAGGGACCGAGGTTAAGGTCGGCGCCGAAGAGCTTCTCGTCATGCGCGAAGAAGATGTAGTCGCGATCATCGACGGCAAATAACGAACATTTAAAGAGAGGGAAGAATCATGGCAGCGAAAGAAGTCTTATTCGGTGATAGCGCGCGCATCCGTATGCTGCGCGGCGTCAACATCCTGGCCGACGCGGTCAAGGTCACCCTGGGGCCCAAGGGCCGCAATGTCGTCCTCGACAAGTCGTTCGGCGCCCCCACGATCACGAAGGATGGCGTCTCGGTCGCGAAAGAGGTCGAGCTCAAAGACAAGTACGAGAACATGGGCGCGCAGATGGTGAAGGAGGTGGCTTCGCAGACCTCCGATATCGCGGGCGACGGCACCACAACCGCGACCGTCCTGGCGCAGGCCATTCTGCGCGAGGGTTTGAAGTCGGTGGCCGCCGGCATGAACCCGATGGATCTGAAGCGCGGGATCGACAAGGCCGTCGTGGGGGCGGTCGAGGCTTTGAAGAAGATCTCGCGTCCGTGCTCCGACCATAAGGAGATCGCTCAGGTGGGCACCATCTCCGCGAACTCCGACGGCTCCATCGGCAAGATCATCGCCGAGGCCATGGAGAAGGTCGGCAAGGAGGGCGTGATTTCCGTCGAGGAGGGGTCGGGCCTTGAGAACGCCCTGGAGATCGTCGAGGGCATGCAGTTCGATCGCGGCTACTTGTCGCCTTACTTCGTGAACAAACAGGACACGATGACGGCCGATATCGAGAACCCCTACATCCTGATCTACGACAAGAAGATCTCGAACATCCGTGAGCTCCTGCCGATCCTGGAAGGGGTCGCCAAGGCTGGTCGGCCCTTGCTCATCATTTCCGAGGATGTCGAGGGCGAGGCGCTCGCGACCCTGGTCGTGAACAATATCCGCGGCATTCTGAAAGTGTGCGCCGTCAAGGCCCCAGGCTTCGGCGATCGTCGCAAGGCGATGCTGCAGGATATCGCGATCCTGACGGGCGGCCAGCTCGTGTCGGATGAACTTGGCATGACCCTCGAGGCGGCCACGATCGACATGCTCGGCCAGGCCAAGCGCATCCAGGTCAGCAAGGAAAACACCACCATCATCGATGGCGCCGGCAGCTCCAAGGACATCGAGGCGCGCGTCAAGCAGATCCGCGCCCAGATCGAAGAGGCCACCTCCGATTACGATAAGGAGAAGATGCAGGAGCGGGTTGCCAAGCTCGCCGGTGGCGTTGCCTTGATCAAGGTTGGGGCGGCCACCGAGGTGGAGATGAAAGAGAAAAAGGCGCGCGTCGAAGACGCCTTGCACGCGACCCGCGCGGCCGTCGAGGAAGGCGTGGTGCCGGGCGGCGGTGTGGCCCTGATCCGGGCCCTGCAAGACATGAAGGTCAAGGGCGAAAACCACGATCAGGAGGTGGGCATCCAGATCGCCCGCCGTGCCATGGAAGAGCCGTTGCGCATGATCGTCATGAACGCGGGCCTCGAAGGCTCCGTGGTCATGAATAAGGTGGCTGAGGGCAAGGGGAGCTACGGCTTCAACGCGGCGACCGGTGAGTACGGGGATATGCTGAGCATGGGCATCCTCGACCCCACCAAGGTCACGCGTACCGCACTGCAGAATGCGGCCTCGGTCGCCGGCCTCATGATCACCACCGAAGCCATGATCGCTGAGCTCCCGCAGGAGGACAAGGCGGCCGCGGGCGCTGGCGGCGGTGGCATGGGCGGTATGGGTGGTATGGGTGGTATGGACGGCATGATGTAAGCCGACCGCTCTTCAGAGTGGCGGGGCGGGGGCCGCAAGGCCCCCGCCCTTTTTTACGTCTGCCCGCCGAGCGGTGGACGAAGCGAGGCGGCATCTTCTGCTATGCTTGCGCCTGTGCTCAGGAGTGGCGCGTGAAGGGGGCTGACTGCTCCGCAGCGGTGGGCACCTTGGCTTGGGAGACTCTCATGGAAGCGCGCAAGATGGGGACGTGGCTACGCAAGGCCCGCATAGCGGGTGGCGTGGCCTCGGTCGTCGCCTACTCCGCCGTTTCTTATCGTTCAAACGTGGCCGGACAAGCCGGCACGCTCGGCGCCTTGTTCGCGTTCGTGCCCTTGCTCGCACTGTCATTCGGTGCGGCCCGGGGAGGACGTCCGCGCATGCTGTGGCTTGCCCTCTGGGCCATCGCCTGTGTCGGTCTTTGGCATGACCGCGCCCTGATCGCGACCCATTACGCGTGGGCCTACCTCGTTGAGGATGTAGGGATGTTTACGCTGCTCTACAGTTTCTTTGCACGCACACTTACGCCCCCACGCGTGCCGCTCATTTCGCGCTTGTCTGAGCTCGTGCACGGCTCCCTAAGCCCGCGGCTTGCACGCTACACGAGGCGTGTAACGCAACTGTGGGCGGGGCTTTTCGGTGTCATGGCGATCGTTTCGCTCCTTCTTTTTCTCGTGGCCGGGCCCCGTGTCTGGGGCTTCTACGCCAATGTGCTCATTTGGCCCATCATGATCGTCGTGTTCATCGCTGAATACCTGGTCCGCAGGCTCGTCATTCCCTCCCAGGAGCGCGCGGGCTTTTTGCAGGTGATTTTCGCCGGCAGCCGTTACTGGCGCCAGCTGATCGAGACCGACTCCCATGAGCCGTCTCTGCGTGGGCGGACTGGGCGATGAGCACTGTCGCGCTCGTCCAGGCCGCCGATCTGGCCGCCCCGTTTGCCATCTATAATGGCGCACCGCGCTCGGTGGCGCAGTTTCTGCGCGACGTAGCGCGTGTCGCGGCCTTGCTGCCCCCGACGGGGCCGGTCTTGAATGCCTGTGGCGATCGCTATCATTTCGCCGTCGGCCTCGGGGCTGCCCTGGTCGCGGACCGGATGACCGTTCTGCCAGCTGCCTATGCCCCCGAGACGATCAAGGCCCTCCGCGCGTCCATGGCGGATCTGCATGGCTTGAGCGACGGGGATCTCGACATGGCCCTCCCGCTGGTATCGTTTCCTCGACTCGACCCCGAGGCCCCTGCCGGTTCCGTTTTCCCGCCCATGCCGCACATCCCCTTGGGGCGCCATGCGGTCATGGTCTTCACCTCGGGGACGACGGGCACCCCGGTGGGTCACGTTAAGACCTGGGGCTCGCTGGTTAAGGGTGCGCATACCGAGGCCGACCGCTTGGGGCTGCGCGACGGCGCCTGGTCGCTGGTTGCGACCGTGCCGCCCCAACACATGTATGGGCTCGAATCGTCGGTCATGCTGGGTCTGCACGGCGGGGCGGTACCGCACTCGGCCCGGCCTTTTTACCCCAAGGACATCGCCGAGACGTTGGCCTCGGTCCCGCGACCGCGCCTGTTGGTGACTTCACCGGTCCACCTCCGCGCACTCTTGACGAGCGGCGTGGCCACCCCGGCGCTCGATGCCATCCTCTGCGCGACCGCGCCCCTGCCCCTGGCCCTAGCCGAGCAGGCCGAGGAACGCCTGGGGGCCCCTCTGCACGAGATCTACGGGGCGACGGAGGCTGGCCAGATCGCGAGCCGTCGCCCAACGCGCGAGGAGCACTGGCGGCTGTTTCCGGGCCTCGTCCTGGAGCCGCGGGGGGCAGGGTTTGTCGTGCGTGGCGGCCATGTGCAAACCCCGGCCCTTTTGAACGACATCATAGAGCCCGTGAGTCCGGTGTCCTTCCGGTTTCATGGCCGTGGCGCCGACATCGTGAACGTGGCCGGCAAGCGCAGTTCCATCGCCTTTCTCGAGCAGCAGCTCCTCGCCATCCCGGGGGTGCTCGATGGCGCCTTTTATATGCCGGACGAGGATTTTGCGGGCCCGGTCGCCCGGCTGACGGCGTTTGCGGTGGCCCCTACCCTGACCGCTGCCATGATCGAGACGGCATTACGTACCCGCATCGACCCGGTGTTCCTGCCCCGTCCGCTGGTACTTGTGGATGCCCTGCCGCGGCTGGCAACGGGTAAACTGCCCCTGGAAAAGCTCCGCAGGCTCCTCGCCTCGGACGCCCGCGAGGTCGGTCAGGGACATGGCTGAGATTGCCCATCTTCTGTTCCCCGCGGGTCATCCAGCCTTTCCCGATCATTTTCCTGAAAACCCCGTGGTACCAGGCGCCCTGCTCCTCGACGAGACCCTGGCCGCCGTGGCCGTGCGCCGTGGCCTGCCCTACGAGGTCCTCGAGGTACGGCACGCGAAGTTCGTCCAACCGGTGCGCCCCGACCAGGGTGTCGAACTGTCTTGGGAGGAGGCCGGGACCGGGCTCCTAAACGTCAGGCTGCAGGTCGCGGGCGAGATTGTGGCGGTCCTGTCCGTGGGCATGCGGACCGGCTCATGAACGGGTGCACCGAGCCCCGCGCGGACGCGGCGCAAGACGTCGTGTCGCACGCCCGGATCCGCGCCTTGCTTCCCCACGGTGATCGCATGTGTCTGCTCGCGGCGGTGCGCACCTGGCACGCGGAGGGCATAGAATGCCTTGCCGTGAGCCATCGCGACCCAAGCAATCCCCTCCGCGCCCGTGACCGGCTGGGCGCCGCTTGCGCGATCGAGTACGCGGCGCAAGCGATGGCCGTGCATGGCGCCTTGCGCGGAAGCGGCCCGTCGCAACCGGGGGGCGCCCTGCTGGCGGCTCGCGACATCCACTTTTTCGTCGCGCGCCTGGATGATATCGAAGAGGAACTCGTGATCAACTGTCGCGCCTTGGCTCAAGACGCCCGCGGTGCCCTATATCGTTTTCAGGTGAGTACGGCCGCCCGGCCGCTCGTATCCGGACGCGCGACCGTGCAATTCATAGCCCTTGCGGGCCTCGGCCATGCCGATCAGACTTAGTGCCGGGAACGCAGGCCCGCCGCGCGCGCTCGTGACCGGCGCGAGCGGCGCCATAGGCGCGGCGATCTGCCGCCGCCTGGCCGCCGATGGTTGCCATGTCATCTGTCACGCCCACAGCCGCCCGCACAAGGCTGCGCAGCTCGTTTCCGAGTTAACGAGTGCGGGCGCCCATGCGAGCTTGTGTGTGTTTGATGTCGCCGATGCGCGCGCGACGGCCGATGCACTGACCCCGTTGCTCGCCGAGGCACCCATCCAGGTGCTCGTCCACAATGCCGGCGTCCATGCCGACGCGGTCCTCGCCGGCATGACGCCCGAGCAATGGCGTCGCCCCCTCGATGTGGCCTTGGATGGTTTCTTTCACGTCGCTCGTGCGCTACTTCTGCCCATGATACGGACCCGCTGGGGGCGCATCGTGAACATCACCTCGGTCGCCGGGCTGCTCGGCAACCGCGGTCAGGCCAATTACGCCGCGGCCAAGGCCGGGCTGCACGCCGCCGGCAAATCCCTGGCACTCGAGGTCGCAAACCGCGGCATCACGGTCAACGCCGTCGCGCCCGGCATTATCGACACACCCATGAGCCAAGTCTTCGGCCCCGACGATATCGCACGCCTCGTGCCCATGGGGCGCGCCGGCGAGTGTCGCGAGGTTGCGGATCTGGTGGCCTTTCTGGTCTCCGATCAGGCCGCCTATATCACCGGGCAGGTCATATCGATCAACGGTGGCATGATCTAGACTTGCCGCGGCGGTACAGCAAGCGCGGAATACGGTAGAGCAGACCCAGAAGCAGGCGTATGTGCATGCTGGTGAGTAGGACGTTGTCGCGCACGTAGCGGAAGTGCGAGACGCCGCCCTCGGCCTTGCCTGGGTACCGCACCGGGGCCTCGATATTGACAGCGGGAACGCCCGCCCAGAAAAGCCGCACGGCTGCCTCCGGATCGAAGTCGAAGCGGCGCATGGTGCGGCGCGCGGCCATGATTCGAAACAGCGGCTTGATCGGATAGATGCGAAACCCGAACAGCGAGTCTCCGATATGGCGGCCACAGGTTTCGAGGTTGACGCAAGCGTTCGACAGGCGTCGCCCGTAGACGCGCACCCGGGGTGCATCGGAGGCGAAGACCGGCAGGCCGAGGATCATAGCGTCCGGATTCGATTGGGACGCCTCCATGAATGTCGGTATGAGCCCCGCCGGGTGCTGGCCATCGGAGTCCATGCACAGGACATGCGTGTATCCTTCGGCTTGGGCGCGGTCGAGCCCCAGGAGCACCGCGGCCCCTTTGCCGCGATTGCGGGTCTCGGTGATGATGCGCAGGCCGGTGTTGCGACGGGCCATATCGGCAAGCCCTTCAGCCGTTCCGTCGGTGCTACCATCCACGATCACCCAGACGGGGGCCCAATGCTGCAAGGCCGCGGCCACGGTCTCATAGACCTTGGGTCCGGGGTTGTAACTTGGGATCAGGACGAGCCGTGTTGCGGAAGGGACTGGCATCAGTTTATCGAAATAGTCAGCAGGTGGTGGCGCATTCGGCGCCCGCTTCTTGGCGACAAAAGGACCGGCCTGCGGCCCCCGCTCCTCAGTGGCGCTCTCATTCGCTTCCGGTCGTCAAGGCCGCCTCCTCGGACGGCTGCCGCCGCTCGCGACGCTTACGAAAAGCTTGCATGGACCGGCGGAAATGATAGAGAGAGTTTAGGTAGTAGAGGCCCTTGAAGGCCGCCAGGGAGCGCCAGATGGGGGTGTCCCCGAAGATGTCGCCAGCCAGTACAGACAAGAGCGCCTCCTGGACGCGAAATATGTTGCGCGGTCCCATGAAGAGGTCTCGCATCGTCGGGTGGTTGACGCGGTAGATAAACCACGAGAACTCGCGTGGCCCTTGGCGGAGCTTGCGGTCGTACATGCGGAGCGCGCGTCGCGCCGCGCGCGGTTCGCTTAGACAGACGTCGACCGCATCCGCGGCCAGGAAGCCGCCGTGCATGGCCAGCATCACGCCTGACGAGAACACAGGGTCTATGAATGAAAAGGCGTCGCCGAGCAGGACGTGGTTCGCGCCGTACGAGCGCTCGCAGTCGTAGGAGAAATTGCCGGTCGCGGACACCTCCGAGACCAATTCGGCGCTGGCGAGGCGCTCGGCCAACGCCGGACAAAGGGCGATGGTATCGCGAAAAAAGGCCTCCACGGGCTTGCTGCGCTGTTTGAGGTAATAGGGCCATACCACGGCGCCCACGCTCGTGGTGCCGTCCGCCAAAGGTATCAACCAAAACCAGCCGTGTTCGAACCAGAAGATCGAGATATTGCCTTCGGCGCGACCGTCGTGGCGTGTGGCGCCCCGAAAATGGCCGTAGAGCGCCGAGCTGTTGTGCCGGGGGTTGCGTCGTTTCATATGGAATCGGTTGCCGAGGAAGGTGTCGCGCCCGGATGCATCGATCACGAAACGCGCCTCGAAATCCTCGAGGCCTCCGTCCTCATGGCGGGCGCTCACGTGCGCGCCCGCCCCCCCTTCGAGAAAAACCACATCCTGCGCTCGGCATCCTTCCCGCGTCGTAGCCCCTTTGGCGGCCGCATTGCGGAACAGGATGGTGTCCAAATCGGCGCGCCGCACCTGATAGGCGTAGGGCATATCCTTGTTCCAGGCCTCGGCAAACTGGAATTCCTGTCGGGACTTTTCATGCCAGGGGGAGACAAATTCGGCCCCCCACTTCATCATTCCTATAGCGCGCACGGCCTCGCCCACGCCCAGGCGCTCGAAGAGCGGCAGGTTGGCCGGGAGCAGGGATTCGCCGATGTGAAACCGCGGGTGACGGCTCTTTTCGATGATGACGACCTGATAGCCGCGTTCGGCAAGCAAGGCCCCGGCGGTGGTACCTCCCGGCCCCCCTCCGATCACGAGAACGTCGCATTGTGTAGTCATCAAACTATCCTTTTAAGAGTCCCGGTCTTATCGTAATCCAACGGTGCGGCTTCAGGGCGCATGTTCGATGAAAGCTTACCGGCACCCGGTCTCCAGGGATAGGGCGTCCCAGGGGAGGCCAAAATGGCGATTGTGGACGTGGCCCCTCCGGGGCACGTGGCGCAGCCTACCCCGCTCGGGTGGCCCTGTGCCAGGGGTCTTCGCTTCGTGCGTCGCCCCAGGTCCAAGATGATTCTAGTCCGGGGCGAGGACCGGGGCGAGCGCCCGCCGGGTACCTTATTCGGTCAGGTGACGAGCCGACTGATGGCCCAGAACTGCAGAGCTGCGCCGACCAAGGTCAGAATATGGAAGGTGGCGTGAAAGTATTTCACGTGGTCCCGTACGAGAAAGACCACGCCGATGCCGTAGCAGGCGCCGCTCAGGCCCAGGGTTACAAGCACCGCCAGCGGGGTATGACGAAAAAACGGCGCGGCGCCGAGTATCGTGATCCAACCCATGACCTGGTAGATATGCTCCGAACGGCGCATGTAGCGTTCTGGCTTCCCCCACAGGAATAGGACCGCAAGTGCGGCCAGCGCACATTCTGTGACCACGAGGAAGGTCCCTGTCGACCCGCGCACCAGCAGCGTCGCGACAGGGATGTAGGTGCCGGCTATGAATAGGGCGATGGCCATCCGATCCAGGCGCTGGAACCGCTCCTTCAAGGGGCCCGTGGGCAGTATGTGGTAGGCCGCCGACACCGCGTACAGGCCGACCATGGCGAGCGAAAAGATCGCGGCACACAGGAGCTTTGGGAAATCATCCGTCTGCGCCGCAAGTCGCGTGAGGATCGTGCCCGCGACCAAGGCCGCGACCGCGCCCAGGCCATGCAGGGCGGCGTTGATGCGCTCTTCTTCGGGCGACTGATTGCGCTCGGCGGGCGCAATCGACAGGGCGTCGTAGAACGCCAATGTCGTTTCCGCGGCAGGATCCGCGCCCAGGCTGTCGATGCGCATCGCCGCTTGTGTCCCCCCGCGTTGTTCGGTCATAGCGATAAGTGTGCCCCGATCTTACGCAGCTGCAGCCTGCGATCCTCGTAGTCCGGCATGACCCGACCCAACTCCCGCCAAAACGGGATCTTGTGGTGAGGGGCGATCAGGTGGCAGAGCTCATGGGCGATCACATAATCGAACAGGTCCGTCGGCACGAGCATGAGTCGCCAGTTGAGGCTGATCGTCCCGCGCGGCGAACAGCTGCCCCAGCGTGTCTTCTGACCGGCGATCCGAATCCGTTTGGGGGCCCGCCCGACCAGAGGTGCGTAATGGATGATGCGTGCCAGTGCGTGGTGTCGTGCCGCCTCTCGGTACCAGAACTCCAAGGCCGCACGCGCCTGGTTTTCATCGGGGGCCGCCACATGCAGAAGCTCGCCGTCGCGACGGACCTCCGGCGTGCCGGGCCGGTAGTGAAGGCGTAAGCGTATACCTTCGTCCAGGTATTGCAGGCCCAAGCCGTCGGCGAACACGGGGGTCCGCGGCGCCTCGTTCAGCCGCTTCAAGGTCCGTTCGATCCATGGCGCCTTGGCCCGGAGGAACGCCTCGATGTCGGCCTGTCGGGTGGTCGCGGGAACCAGCAGGCGCATGGCGCCCGTGGGGTTGATCTGCAAGCAGAGGGTGCGGCGCTTGCGGCTACGGACAAGGGCGTAGTCCGCCACCTTCAGATCTCGATCATCTCGAACTCGTCCTTGGTAGCCCCGCAGTCCGGGCAGGTCCAGTTCTCCGGCACATCTTCCCAGCGCGTGCCCGGCGCGATGCCATGTTCTGGCAGGCCTTTTTCTTCTTCGTATAGGAAACCGCAAATGACGCACATGTAGACTTTCGGGACGTTCGCATTCATGCCGCTATATTGCCATGATTCCGCCTTCTCGTGAAACGCGACCGTAGGCAGTACAATGCCGCGATGACAAGTCCTCGTACCGCCATTGTTCTCTGCAATCTCGGTGGCCCCGACAGCCTCGAGGCAGTCGAGCCGTTTTTGCGCAACCTGTTTTCCGACCCCGATATCTTCAAGTTTCCGTGGGCTCCCGTCACCCAGCGCCTCTTCGCGTGGGTGGTCGCGCGCCGCCGGCGCGAGGAGGCGAGCCGCGGCTATGCGGCTCTCGGCGGGGCCTCGCCCATCGGCGCCAATACCCAGGATCAGGCCTGGGCACTCGAGCAATCCCTGGCCGACCTCGGGGCGCGGGTCTTCGTCTGTATGCGCTATTGGCACCCCCTGACGGCGGAGGTTGTCGCGGCCCTGAAGGCGGGCGGCTACGGGCGCGTCGTCCTCTTGCCCCTCTACCCCCAATATTCCTTGACCACGACCGGCAGTGCACGCAACGAATTCGTGCGGCAGTGTGCCCGCCTGCATTATCATCCCGACGTCCGGTTCGTCGAATCTTGGTATCAGGATCCCGACTATCTGGACGGGATCGTCAGTAGCATCCAGGCGGCGGCGGCGCGATTCAGCGTCCCGGACCCCGCCCACATCAGTCTACTTCTTTCCGCGCACGGCGTGCCCCAACGCCTGATCGCGCAAGGCGACCCCTATCGCACGGGAATCGAGGAGACCGCGCGGCTGGTCTCCGAGCGGCTTGGCTGGCCGCGCGTGACCTTGTGTTATCAGAGCCGCGTTGGACCGCTCGAGTGGCTGCGTCCGTACGTCGACGATGTCATTCGTGACCAGGGACGCGCAGGCGTCGATCAGATTCTCGTCTACCCGATCGCGTTCGTATCCGACCACATAGAGACACTGTACGAGCTCGGGATAACCTATGCCGGGCTTGCTCGGGACGTGGGTGTTCGGGAGTATCATGTCGTGCCGGCCTTGAATGCCCATCCGGCACTTATGCGCGCGCTCGCGCGCACCGTGCGTCACGCCCTTAAGGAAGAGAGGTGACTGTGAATCCCCCTATCGTGCTGGTCTTCGCGGGTAACGACCCGACCGGCGGCGCCGGCCTTCAGGCCGATGCCGAGGCGCTCTTGAGTATGGGCTGTCATGCCGCCCCCGTCGTCACGGCCGTGACCGTTCAGGATACCTTTGGACTGAAGGGCTTTGCGGCCTTGGAGCCGGCCCTGGTGATCGAGCAGGCGCGCGCCATCCTCGAGGACATGCCGGTCGCCGCCTTCAAGGTCGGCATGGTCGGAAGCCTCGCTAACCTAAACGCGATCGCAGAGGTCATAGCGGACTACCCCGGCATCCCCGCGGTCATTGATCCGGTGTTGACGAGTGGCCGTGGCGACGAACTGAGCGACGAGCCGCTGGAGGAGGGATTCCGCTCACTCCTCTGCCCGCTTGCGACCTTGCTCACACCCAACAGCCGTGAGGCCCGCAGGCTCATGTCGGAGGCCGATACGCTCGAGGCCTGCGCTCAGGGTTTGATGTCGCTGGGGTCGCGTTACGTCCTTGTCACCGGGACCCACGAACCGACGGAGTCGGTGGTGAATCTCCTTTACGGTCATCGTCAGTTCCTGGAGCGCTTTGCCTATAAGCGCCTGCCTGGGGAATATCACGGCTCCGGTTGTACGCTCGCATCGAGCTGCGCGGCCGCCTTGGCGCAGGGCCTGGAGCCCGTGAACGCGATCATCCAGGCGCTGGAATACACCTATAAGACGCTCGAACGGGCGTGGTCTATGGGGATGGGGCAGCAAATGCCGGACCGCCTGTTCTGGGCCCGCGAAGATGAGGCCGGGACGGGTTGAAGATCGCGGGCCTGTACGCGGTGACCGACGCCGGATGTTGTGGTCTCGAGGGCCGCGAGCGCGTCCGGGCGGCGCTCGCGGGCGGAGCGCGGATGTTGCAAGTGCGCTGCAAGGGCTCGCGCCCCTCCGTCGACGCCACCCGCGCCCTGGTGTCGTTGGGGCATGCCTACGGGGCGCTTGTGATTGTCAACGACGATGTGGCGCTTGCCCGGGCGGCGGGCGCCGACGGCGTGCACCTGGGGCGCGAGGACATGACCTTGGAGGCCGCGCGCGCCGCGCTGGGCCCTTCCGCTATCATAGGCGTGTCCTGTTACGCGGATCTCGACCGCGCGCGGGACGCGGCTCGGTATGGCGCTGACTACCTGGCTTTCGGGAGCTTCTATCCCTCACGAACCAAGCCCCATGCGGTCCGCGCCGATCCGTCGCTGCTGACCGCGGCGCGGGGTCTGGGCAAGCCTCTCGTAGCGATCGGCGGGATCCTGCCCGAGAATGGGCGCACCCTCATCACGGCCGGCGCCTCGGCGCTGGCCGTGATCGATGGCATTTTTGGACACCATGATATCGAGGGCGCCGCGCGCGCCTATCAATGGCTATTCGAGGAGACTTTATGACTGCAAGCCACCGCGCCTTCATGCGTGCCCGATCGGTTATCGCAGGCGGCGTCAATTCGCCGGTCCGAGCCTTCAAGGGCGTCGGGGGCGAACCGATCTTCATGCAGCGCGGCGAAGGTGCTTACTTGTTCGATGTGGATGGCAAGCGCTATATCGACTACGTTGGCGCCTGGGGGCCCCTCATCCTGGGGCACGCCGATCCCGAGGTGACGCGCGCGGTCGCCGATACCGCCTCGCGTGGCTTGTCGTTCGGCGCGCCCACCGAGCTCGAAACGGAATTGGCCCTCGAGGTGCGCGCGCTGATGCCGGGTCTCGAGCGGCTGCGGTTTGTGAGTTCCGGGACCGAGGCTACGATGACTGCCTTGCGTCTGGCGCGCGCGGTCACGGGGCGCGATAAGGTGGTGAAGTTCGAGGGCGGTTATCACGGCCACCCGGATTCCTTGTTGGTCAAGGCGGGCTCGGGCGCCCTTACGTTGGGGGTGCCCACCTCGCCGGGCGTACCGGCCGCGCTGGCTGCTCACACGCTCGTCGCCCGCTTCAATGACCCGGAGTCCGTAGCCGAGCTTTTTGCCCGCCATGGGGATGACATCGCGGCCATCATCGTCGAACCTGTGGCCGGAAACATGAATTGCGTTCCGCCGACCGCGGGCTTTCACGAACGTTTGAGGGCTCTATGTGACAAGTACGGCGCCTTGCTGATTTTTGACGAGGTCATGACGGGCTTCCGGGTCGCCCCCGGCGGTGCGCAGGCCTTGTACGGCATCCGGCCGGACCTGACGACGCTGGGTAAGATCATAGGTGGTGGCCTACCGGTGGGCGCGATCGGAGGGCCGGCCGCGCTCATGGATCGTTTGCTTCCCGATGGTCCCGTCTTTCAGGCAGGCACGAATTCCGGGAATCCGGTTGCCATGGCCGCGGGTCTCGCCACGCTCCGCAAGCTGCGCTTGCCGGGCTTCTATGAAGGTCTGAACAAGCGGGTTGAGGATTTGGTAGGCGGGCTTTCCGAGGCGGCCAAGCGCCATAACGTGCCCTTCACCACCAACGCGGTCGGCGGCATGTTCGGCCTCTTCTTCGCCCCAGGCCCGGTATGCAGTTATGAAGATGTCATGGGTGCCGATGTCGAGCGTTTCCGGCGATTTTTTCACGGACTCCTGGGGCTTGGAGTTTACCTCGCACCCTCGGCCTTCGAAGCCGGCTTCGTCTCCGCGGCCCACATGCACGCTGATATCGAGGCGACGGTCGCGGCGGCTGAACAGGTGTTCGCGCGACTTTAGCGCGGCACGAGTGTGAGCGTAAAAAAAGGGGCCTTTTCGGCCCCGAAGTTACTCCCCCCACACGGAATCTTTAGCTGACCAGGATGCGTTGCTCACGGAATTGCGCGGTCGCGACATGCGGGTAGGCCACGTTATTCGAGAGCGAGATGTCGATGCCAAGCATGGCTACGACGTCATCATGCGCCCGAATTCCGGGCATCTCCTCGCGTAGATACTCGTAGTGCGCCTGGTTCATGTACACGACGTTGGGCCGTACCCCGAACGCCTCTTGGTAGTCGTTGACGAGCGTCAGTACGCAACTTAGCATCGTGCCCCCCGAGTCTGGTTGCTGTGTTCTTACTTGTATTGAAGCAAGCACCGTGCCAACGAAGGTGTCACATAAAACACCAGTATTTACAAGGTCTTATCCAGTTTGTGATTTCTGACTCCCCAAAGATGGACGCGGCGTGTCATTGTGTCTCGCGCCAAGCGTCATATCCGGCG
>JAKAXK010000126.1 GCA_021827145.1 Pseudomonadota bacterium | reverse complement strand
CATGCGGCCTTTTCGGCCTCACTCAGGGCATGCTCGACGCGATCACCGCCGGGTGCCTGCATCTTGGCAAGCGCGATATTGCCGATTACAGCGGTCAGGATGTTGTTGAAATCATGCGCAATGCCGCCAGCCAATACCCCCACGGACTCGAGCTTCTGCGCCTTGAGGAAGTCGTCCTCGAGCTTTTGCTGGGCGGTGATGTCGCGGAACACGGCCACCGCCCCCGCGCCCCGACCGTCCGGATCGCGAAGCGACGCCGCCGTGCACACGACCAGCCGCTTGCCCCCATCACGTCGCTGAAGGAAGAAGCGCCCATTGGGTTCCGCCTGCCCCTGGAGATCGAGCAGGCGTTGGGCAACGGGCGCGCAACGGGCGTGTGTGGACGCCTCCCGGAGATGCAGGACCGCGTCGACCGACTGCCCCAGCGCCTCACTCTCCGACCAGCCCGTCAGGCCCTGCGCCACCCGATTAAAGAGCGCGACGCGGCCTGCGGTATCGATGGTGATGACCGCCTCCCCGAGGCTATTGAGGGTTACCGCCAAGCGCTCCTTCTCACGTGCCAAAAGTTCGCTCGCGGTCTTTTCATGGGTGATATCCGTCGCGGCCGCAATCCATTCGCGCAGGCGCCCATCATCGCCGAAAAGCGGCACGATACGTAACATCACGCGCCGAGCGCCCGCAATCGCCGCCGCCAGATCGCCCTCGTACGCGATAGCGCCGTGAACCGCGCCCGGATCCGCGAAGCGCGCGTGCAAGGCCTCGCGATCGCGCGGACCCAAGGCCGCCATCCAGCCATATCCCGCCACGTCCTCGCGAGATTGGCCCGTGAAGGCCCGCCACCCGGCCATATCGTCGCGGGCGCGCCCCGAGACATCCAGGCCCCACACGATCTGCGCGGAAGCCTCCACGAGGGATCGATAGCGCCCCTCGCTCATGGCCAGCGCCTGCTCGGCACGCCGGCGCTCCTCGACCTCAGCACACGCCCGACGATAGAGCCGCGCGTTTTCCACGGCAATCGCGCCTTGCTGCGCGATGCGGGTGGCCACCAGGAGATCGTCCTCGGTGTAGAGACGGGTGCCGAGGCCCGATAATACGAAGGTAATGACGCCCACCGTGCGACCGCGCGCCTTGAGCGGCAGGCGTAGGAACGAGCGCAGCCGCAGTGAGCGGAAAAAGGCCCGGGAGAGCGGATCAGGCACCAGCGCATCGATCAAGGACTGATCGAAATCGGTAATCAGCTGTGGCTTGCCGGTGCGCGCGACATGTTCTGCAGTCAGTTCCCCGCTCGCCCCGCCAGGCCTCCTCTTCATGATCTCGCGCGCGAGCTCGGGGTTTTCATGGGCAAGGCTCGCGCGCTCGAGCACACCGTTTTCGTTGACGACGTCAACGGCACACCAGTCGGCGAAGCTCGGCACGACCGCTTGCGCGAGATTGGCGAGGGTTTCCTCGTAGTCCAGACTTTCCGCGACCTGGCGCGCGACTTCGCTCATAAATCGCCACGCCTCCTCCGCACTACGCGAGGCGTGCAGAACGATACAGCTTCCGTACCAGCGTCCACCGTCCTCCGGGGCCTGCCCCTGGCGCGCCTCCCACTGGCACCACCGCCAGCGACCGTCGCATGAGCGCAGACGCGCCTCCGCCGTAAAGCGCCCGCCCTCGGTCAAGGCGCGTTCCCAGGCGACCTGGACACGCGGGCGATCGGCATCATGGGTGAAGGCAATCCATCCATGGCGCACCAACTCATCGCAAGACAGTCCGAGGATCGACTCCCATTCCGCATTGCAATAGTCGATCGCCCCGGTGGCGGTCGCCGACCATGCCATCACGGGCCATTTATCCGCGAGCGCAAAGGCGGCGGCCGCATGAGGGCTTGGCGCACCTGGACCTTGCGTCTTGATGTGGTGAGCGCGCGCGGCCCCCAGGGCGCACGCTAACACCTCTCCCATTCGCGCTTCGTCAGGGGGACTGACCGCCCAGCGCGCATTGTTCAATAACGGGCTATGATGAAGACCCGTGGCCAGTTCGTCCGCGCGCGCTCGATCAGCCACGAACACGACATGAGCGAAAGGGGCGGCGCCCTGAATCTCTTCGGCGACCGCGAAGGGGTGCGGTATCTCCTCCGTGATGACGGCCACGGCAGGACTTGCAGGGCCGCGTGCGGCGAGATAACGCAATGCGTCTTCGACCGTGCACGCCCGGTATGAGGCCAGACCCAGACGCCCGAGGGTCTTGGTAATCCGATCGAATCCGCCTCCCCTGGCTGGTTCGACGACAAGAATAGTGTTCGACAATTGCGTTATTTTCGTTATCGGGTGGGAGTCCAGCATCAACCGGACTCGGCTTCCATGCCATCGACCAAAGGTCTCTCAGACCTTTGGTCGCCCATGAGCGAATGCGTCGCTCCCCGAATTTCGCGCGCGCCACAAAAGCATCGCATCGCCATAACTGAAGAATCGGTAACGTTCCGCGACCGCCCTTCGATAAGCACCCATAACATGGTCATGGCCCGCAAACGCGCATACCAACATTAAAAGCGTGGACCGCGGCAAATGAAAGTTGGTTATCAACCCTTCGGTTACCCGAAACCCATAACCCGGGCGAATAAAAAGGTCCGTGTCCCCGACGTAGGGCTCAAGCCTGCCATGGGCGGCTGCGGCCTCCAGCGCACGTGCGGTCGTCGTGCCCACCGCGATCACCCGCCCGCCACGCGCTCGCGTCGCCTCCACCGCGGCCACACACTCGGCGGACACAGCAATCCTTTCAGGGTGCAGCCGCCCCTGCGCGAGGGTCTCGGGACGCACCGGGCGGAACGTGCCGGCCCCAACGTGGAGCGTCACATACGCGCTCTCCACACCCTGGCGGGCCAGGCCCTCGAGCAGGGGCTCATCGAAATGAAGGCCAGCCGTGGGGGCCGCAACCGCCCCAGGGGCGCGCGCGTAGACGGTTTGGTAGCGGACTCGATCCTCCTCGCTATCGGCCCGCGCGATATAGGGCGGCAACGGGACATGGCCTACGCGCTCGATCAAGTCCATGAGATCGCCTGGGCCCCTGAAGACGACCTCGGTCAGTTCATCGGCGCGGCCCAAGACGGTCGCCGTGAGGCCCCCTTCGAGCACGAGCACCTCCCCTACGCGCGGCGACTTGCTCGCGCGCAGCGCCACATGGGCGCGTCCGGCATCATCCAGGAAGCGCTCGAGCAGAAGCTCCACCCGGCCGCCGGTGGCTCGTCGTCCGAAGAAACGTGCCGGCACCACACGGGTGTCGTTAAAGACCAAGAGATCTCCTGGTCGCAGATAATCGCCGAGCTCGGCAAATCGGCGGTCCGTGACCCCTCCATCCCGGGGGTCAAGCACCATGAGCCGGCTTGCGCTACGCGGCGAGACCGGGGCTTGCGCCACCAGCTCGGGCGGGAGATCGTAGTCAAAGGCATCAGGGTTCATAGCGGCGCGCATTATACGGGAAGACGGCGTGCTGTTGTCTCGTGGACAAAACCCGTTATACTGCGCGGGCGCCGGGATGGCGGAACTGGCAGACGCGCCGGACTCAAAATCCGGTGGTAGAGATACCGTGTGGGTTCGACCCCCTCTCCCGGCACCAATAAAATCAAGCCCTTAGAGCGCCCCCCTCCTTTCTGTCTTTCCCCTGATCTATGAGGGGCCCTGCGTGTGGACAAGGACGTCAAGAAAGGCGTGGCCCACGGCTAAAGGAGTCGACCCATGGACAAGACGCGCTTTTCGATCAAGAACCCGCGGGCCGAAGACGCACGCCATGATGGCGCAAAACATATCGGGATGGCGAGGCAGGTCCTGGCCCATTATATTCCATACGAGCGTGCCGACTCGTCGAGAAAGGCCTTTCGGGGCGGACGTACCGGACGGAGATTATTCCAGCATAATGGGTCCGAGTGCCGCGACCCGTTCGGCCACCACCCGCACAACGCGGACGATGGCCGCCACCAGCGCCTCGTCCACATCCAGATCACCCTCATACTCAGCTAGGTTGCGCTTGCGATGTGCCTGATCGAGTATGCGCCATTGAGTCGCGTCCAAGGAAAGCGTGTGCGTCAGGGTCTGGAACACCTGATAGCGGTTCTCCGATCGATGGCCGTGCCAGCGGAGCGCCGCGAGCGATAAGGCGTGCGCGGCGTTGTAAGCGAGATCGAAGCGGCTCTCCAAGGCCAAGGCGGGATTGTCCGCATCCGTGAGTCGCACCTGGCCTGAACGGACTAGGCCGTCGAACTCGGCTTGCGCCGGCGGCTCAGCCTTGAGTTGGCCGACGCGAACGGGATTATCCAGCGGCGAGGAGGTCATCGTCATCACCTACCAGAAGGATCGTGTCGCCCTCCAAAACCTTTCTGAGAAACGGGTTGCCGTGCGCCCGGCGGTTGCGGCACTCCGCGACGGTATACAAAGTCGGGCTGACACGCCGCCCCAGTTGCTGCTCGGCGGGCGCCAGCACCTCATAAACCCGCTCCAACGTCAGGACGTCCGACACGATCAATAGATCGATGTCGCTGTGGGCCGTGTCACTGCGCTTGGCCACCGATCCATATACCAGCGCCAACCGCACCTCGTCCCCGAGCGGCACCAGCGTGCCACGCAGCACCTCCGCCGGGCCAAGCGTCTTCGCCACGATGCCGCGCAACTCCGCGAAGATCGGCGTCGCCGGGTTGGCTTGGCAGTGCTTCTGATTACCGATGCGCGTCACCATCACCAACCCGCTCTCCGTCAGGCGCCGGATCTCGCGCTGCACCGCACCCGACCCAGCACCGACCAGACCGATGATCTCAGTGGTAAAAAAACTCCGCTCGGGCTGGCCAAATAGCAGCGCCAACACCCGCTGCTGGGTCGTCGAAAACAACGCATCAGCAAGGCTCGTCCCCCGTGGAATAGGCCTGCGGCGCGCAGGGGCATCCGGTCTTGGAGACTTGGCTGGTTTGCGCATACCCATTTCGTGTATCTCAATACCCGTTTTGGGTACATTACAATCCCGCTCCCATTCTGTCCATGATAAGCTTTAGTCCCGTCTCATCTGTACACAACGGATCACCCGCCCCAAGCCATGCGGGAACGGAAGCTCTCTCTCGACGCCTGCCCCGCTGAATGCGGACCGTCTCTCTCTTTTGGTATATCAGCTTATACTGAAAATCGGTAGCGCCGCCCCCCTGTGGCGCGTATACTACGGACCCCAATCGCCGCCTTTTTGCGATCCCTTCGAACCCTTATGCTCGAGACACCATCCGACAAGGGACGGCGAGTCGTCTGGGCGCGAAGGCGGACACAACTCCGTTGGCTGCACTCGGGCATAAGCTATGGTTCGCCACTAGGCGCACCGAAGGCGGCCTACGGCTCTGACTTTGAGAGGACCATTACGTGGAATCTCGGTTTCCCCACCCCTATTTCAGTTCCCACCCGCAATGGCGTTGGTTCATTCTCATCACGGTTCTGATCGGGGCCTCCATGTCGGCCCTGGATGTGAGCATCGTGAATGTCGCCCTACCCACCCTGCAAGGGGACTTCAAGGTCAACATGGCGGTCATCGAGTGGGTGGCGATGGCCTATATGCTCACCCTTACGATCTTCCTGCCGCTCTTTGGGCGCCTTGCCGACATCTTCGGCCGCACCAAGATGTACAACACGGGCTTCGTGGTCTTTACGGTCGGCTCCGCCTTCTGCGGACTGGCCTCCTCGGCCGGTTTCCTGATCGGCGCGCGTATCCTGCAAGCCATCGGCGCAGGCCTCCTGCAAGCCAACTCCGTGGCACTCATCACCGCGGCCTTTCCGGCCAAGGAACGGGGGCGCGCCATCGGCATTCAGGGCGCGGTGCAGGCCGTGGCCATGTCGATCGGCCCTTTCGTCGGCGGCATCCTGATCTCGGTGGTCAGCTGGCGGGCGATCTTCTACGTCAACGTCCCCATCGGCATCCTGGGCACCTTCGCCGCCCTCTACTGTCTGCCGGCGGCTGAGCGTTCGGGCAAGCGCGAGAAGATCGACTACCTCGGCACCACCCTCTTCGCAACCGGACTGGCCTTTCTGGTGCTCGCCGTCAAC
>JAKAXK010000125.1 GCA_021827145.1 Pseudomonadota bacterium | reverse complement strand
CCGATATCCTGAGCGAAGACGCCCCGCGCGTCCTGATCTATGAGGCGCTTTCGCGTTTCGGGCGCCTCGACATGCTCGTCAATAACGCCTCGACCTTCTACCCGACGCCGCTCCAGGAGGCGACGGTCGGCCAATGGGACGACCTTCTCGGCACCAACCTGCGCGCGCCGTTCTTCTTGAGTCGTAGCGCCGCGCCGCACCTCGCCGCGCACGGTGGCGCCATCGTCAACCTCGTCGACATCCATGCTGGCCGCCCGCTCAAGGATTACCCCATTTACAGCATCGCCAAGGCCGGGCTTGCCATGTTGACGCAGTCGCTCGCGCGCGAATTGGCCCCGGAGGTGCGCGTCAATGGTGTGGCGCCCGGCGCCATCCTGTGGCCCGAGGCGGGCGCCGACCCAGCCGAGCGTGAGCGTGTGCTGGCGCAAATCCCCCTACACCGTACCGGCTCCCCCGAGGATATTGCGCGCGCCACCACCTTCCTGCTCCTGGATGCCCCTTATGTGACAGGTCAGATATTAGCGGTCGATGGCGGGCGCTCGACCGTGCTTTGAGGGTTCGGGCGTCTGGCCATCCCCACCCCAAGTCGGCGTGGCAGACATCGCTTGCTCGTCTCCGTGAGCGAGGCTCGACCAGGTGCGGCGCCGCCTGCGCGGAACCGCGTGGCCCAGGGCGCGCCTTAGCCGAAGTGATAGGTGGCGCCGAGCAGCAGCGAGCTTATGTCGAGATCATGGCCGTTGACGGCCATGGCCCGGTAGATGCGGTATTCAAGACGCAGACCGATGCGGTGTCGCAGGCGATAGGAGAGGCCTACGCCGTAAAACCCTTGGTGCAGTTCCTCCAGCATGTCATTCTGCGCAGAGCTGCCCGTGACCCTATGTTCGCCGCCGCCCCCAGTGCCTATCGTGGACCAGTCCACGAAGCCTATGCGTCCGTAGGCTCGGAACCGCCGGTCGAACCGGGGTCCTGCGGTCAACGAAACGTCGACATTGTTGACGATGGTCGTGTAGGGCTGGCCTTGATCATGGCCGAGCCAGCGACCGAGACGATTGTAACCGGCCTCCAGGGTCACCCAGGAGTCGATGGCGTACCCCGCGTAGATTCCGGCACTGGCGGCATTGCCGAGGCTCTGGGCGTCGGAGGCGCCGACATTGGCGCCCACATAAAATCCGGCGGCATGGGCACTGGAGAGTGACAAGGCGGCAATCAAGGCGGCGGCGCGGAACGTCATGGGCATGAGGCAACAACTCCTTTTGGGTGCGTTTATCGGGATTCCCGTGGGTGACCGCGTCAGGGGGTCGCGCGGCTTCGTTCGATGACAAGTCCGACCTGACCTGCGCCGCGGATCGCCCCGCGCTTATCGAGGCGCAGGCGCAGCCAGGGGACTGGAAATTCCTGCAAGACGAGTTCCGCCACGCGCTCCGCGAGGGTCTCGACGAGACGAAACTCCGAGGACTCCACGAATGCGACGATGCGTTTGGCGACCGCCTTGTAATCAAGCGCGTCACGGATGTCGTCGGATGCGGCGGCGGCACGAATATCGACCGCCATATCGAGATCGAAGACGATGGTCTGCCGAGTCTGGCGTTCCCAGTCCCAGATCCCGATGATGCAATCCGCTTTCAGATCGTGTAAATACAGCACGTCACTACTGTCTTGGGGAACGCCGTCACGCATATCTCGAATTGGGCCTATGTTTTGCCGGGGATTGCCTATCTTTTAGGCTCCCTTTCCACGGCCATTTTGGCAAGCCGGATGCTCGGTTTACCTGATCCACGCCACGTGGGTTCGGGAAATCCCGGGGCCACCAACGTGCTGCGCGTCGGGGGCAAGAAGGCCGCCATTATCACCCTAATCGGCGACATCCTCAAAGGGGTGCTCCCCGTGGTTCTGGCGCGACTCCTTGGGCTCGCGCCGTGGCTCGTGGCGACCGTCGCCTTGTGCGCGCTGTTGGGACACATTTATCCGGTGTTTTTTCGTTTTCGCGGTGGCAAGGGTGTGGCGACCGCCCTGGGTGTGCTCGCGGCCATCGATCCCCTGGCGGGTGCCGGGCTGCTCGGTATCTGGCTTGTGGTGGCGGCGGTCTTTCGTTATTCGTCGCTTGCGGCGCTCACCGCTGCGGTCGCCGCCCCTTTTCTGGTGGTCGTGACCCTGCGCACCCATGTCGGTGTGTTCTTTGCCGCCACAGCGGCCATGAGCGTGCTCCTCTTGTGGCGTCATCGCAGCAATATCCGCAATCTCCTGGCGGGCCGCGAGACCAAGATCGGGACTTAAGGCGGCGAAAGTTCGTTGAGCGGCCAGCGGGGGCGGACCCCGAAGTCCTGGTGGCCAGTCTGCCCAGCGGCCAGCCGCAAGCAGCCGGCGTAGGCGATCATGGCCCCGTTGTCCGTGCAGAAGGCGGGTCGTGGATAGTAGAGCTTGATTCCGAGGGCGCGCGCGTCGTTCGTGAGGCGCTCGCGCAGTCTCAGGTTGGCGCCGACGCCGCCGGCGATCACGAGGCGCTCGTGGCCGGTCTGAAGCAGCGCCCGGCGACACTTGATGGCCAAGGTGTCGACGATCGCCTCTTGCAGGGCATAGGCGAGGTTGTCGCGCCGCTCGTCGTCCAAGGGTCGTTCGCGCGCCGCCAGCAGTAGCGCGGTCTTCAGGCCACTGAAGCTAAACTCGAGGCCCGGGCGGTCGATGAGGGGGCGCGGCAGCTTGAGGTCCGTCTGGCGCCCGCGCGCCGCCGCCTTGCCGATGGCGGGCCCCCCCGGAAAACCCAAGCCCAGGACCTGGGCACTTTTGTCGAAGGCCTCGCCCGCGGCGTCATCGCGCGATTCCCCGAGGATCGTATAGCGCCCGAGGGCCTGGACGTCCGCGAGCAGAGTGTGCCCCCCGGAGACCAGCAGCGCGAGAAACGGAAAATCCGGGGCCTCCTGTTCGAGTCGTGGCGCGAGGAGATGGCCTTCCAGGTGGTGCACGCCGAGCGCAGGTATGGCGAGCGCGAAGGCGAGCGCGCGCGCCAGCGCGGCGCCCACGAGCAAGGCACCCGCGAGACCCGGTCCCGCCGTATAGGCGATCGCGTCCACGTCGGCGATCGCCACCCCCGCCTCGGTCAGCAGGGTGTCGATGAGCGGGAGCAGCTTCTGGATGTGGTCGCGCGAGGCGATTTCGGGGACCACGCCCCCAAAGCGCGCATGGCTCATTTGGCTGAAAAGGGCATGGGCGCGCAGCCCCGCATGGCGATCGTAGAGCGCTACGCCGGTGTCGTCACAGGAGGTCTCGATACCGAGCACGAGCATGGGTCGCGGTCCGTAGAGTGAAGTGAGGAATGCGTGCAGCTTACCGCCCCGGGCCGCGTTCACCAAGGGTGCGGTACCCGAACCCCGGTCCCGGCCGCCGCCCGTGACAGGGTGCGCCTGAACGGTATGCAAGCCCGGCCTTATGCCCGCGCCATTGAGGGTCCCGGCCGCTATCACCATCTTCCGAAGATTGTCCTCTGGTACAGTACATTATACCATTGGGCCATGAGCCAGATTGAGGTCGCCGACAAGATTGCGCAAAAAGTCATTCAGCGCCGGATGTTCCTGGGGTTGTCGCAGCGGGACCTGGCCAAGAGGGCCGGTATCGCGCGTGGCACCTTACGGAGCATTGAAGCGGGAAGCGGCAGTGTCACGATGGCGAACCTATTAGCCGTATTTGACACTCTGGATATCGCCTTGGATCTCCGGCATCAGCCTCGGATAGAGCGGACGGCGGATGGCCGTTTGCCCATGCGGCCGAGCATCTATCAGCTTATGGCGATGCGCGAACAGGGTCTTATTTGATGGATAGCCTGGACATTTATGTCCGGGACACGCGGGTCGCGCGCCTCGATCGCTCCAGTCCCGGCGAATATACATTCTCCTATTTGCCCGGCACCAAAGAGGACGATGCCGTGTCGCTCACGATGCCCGTGAACGAAGATTACTCGGATCCCTTCATGATCATCCCCCCTGCCTTACAAGTGGGCTTTCCGGAAGGGGCTCTATTGGAGGCGATTTATCGTATTGCAGGAAAGGCCCTCAAGATCGATGACGATTTTGATGTTCTCGCCCTGGTGGGCCAGAACATGGTTGGCAGAGTTCGGGTTTTGCCACAGGGGCAAAGCCCCGACACAGGCCCCGCGTTGGGTGCGGCCCAGGCGGTATCGGAGCTTCTCAGGAGCCCGTCGGCGACCGCCCCTTTGTTGGAGAAGCTGATTGAGCGGCTGGCCACCCAAACCGGTTTATCGGGGATACTCCCCAAGACCTTCGCCGCAGCGCCTTTACAGGGGCCCCTGTCATTTCCCGTGGGGGACAGCATCCTCAAGCTTGAAACCTCCGAATTTCCCGACGTTGCGATCGTGGAACATATTTGCCTCCTGGCATGCCGTGCCGCCGGTATCCCCACGGTGGACTCGGAACTTGCCGTTAACGGGCGCGCCCTTCTTGTGAAACGTTTTGACCGGGGGGAAGGCGGACAACAGCTGGGATTTGAAGACTTCTGCGCCCTCTCGGGTTTGCCACGAACCGCCAAGTACGCATCCAGCATGGCGAGTGTTGCCCGGGTGCTTGAGATGTACTGTCAAGACCCGCCGCTGGATACCCTGTTTATGATGGTCGTTATGAATACCCTGCTGCGCAATGGCGACGCCCATCTTAAAAATTTTGGCTTGATGTACGACGACCCGCGTTATCCTGCGCTCGCGTCCGCCTACGACGTCGTCAGTACGGTCGCCTGGATCCGAGAGGATCAGCCCGCCCTCCCTCTTCAACAGAACGGCCCCTTATCATGGCCCACCATCGAAGACCTTCTGGTTTTTGGTGAGACGATCTGCCGCCTCTCCCGCCAGGACATGGTGCCTATCCTGAACCGTTGCCAGGAAGCCATTCGGCACACGAGGCCTGTTCTGGAAGCCATGCGGCAGCAGTTCCCTCATGCGCTGGCCCTGGAGCGTCTCGATGAGACCTTATCCCTTGCCGCTACGACCTCACGGAAGGGGCTTGGAAAGTTGGGCGCGACGGCCACGCGCCCCAGCCCCTGACGGCGGTCTGGGGGCCGAAATTCTCAACAATGGGGGGCGATAGGGCCCGGACCGCTTGGTGACTGCGGGGGAATGACCGTTTCCCGATGCGGCTACGCCGGCTGTGGGCGCTTGCCGGTAGGGCCGCGCCCCGAGGGTGCCCGCGGAGCGGCACTCCCGTGAGCATCGCACGCCCGGGGCTGAGTGAATATGTACAAATGGCTCGGCGCGCGCTAGAATCCGCCGTTTACCACGGGCCCCTGGCTCATCCATCACTTATAGCGAGGTGTATTGCGTCTATGCCATCGGTGCGCGTCAAGGAGCACGAACCTTTCGAGGTTGCGCTTCGTCGTTTTCGCAGGTCGTGTGAGAAGGCGGGTGTATTCGCCGAGGTTCGTCGTCGCGAGTTCTATGAGAAGCCGACGGCGGTCCGCAAGCGCAAGGCGGCAGCCGCGCGCAAGCGCGAACTGAAGAAAATCGCCCGGGTGACCCAGCGCGCCAACAGGCCGTTCTAAGCATCCATGACACTGAAGGAGCAAATCGCCGAGGACATGAAGGCGGCGATGCGCGCCAAGGATGCCCCGCGGCTTGAGGCGATTCGCATGTTGCGGGCCGCCATCCAGCGCCGCGAGGTGGACGAGCGCGTAGCGTTGGATGATGGCGGCGTGCTCGTGGTCTTGGAAAAGCTTGTGCGCCAGGGCCAGGAATCCATCGAACAGTTCGGCGCGGCGGGTCGTTCGGATCTCGTGGAAAAGGAGCAGGTCGCGCTGGCCGTCTGGCAGGCTTACCGGCCCGCGCCCTTGTCCGCGCAGGAGATCGAAGACCTCATTCAAGAGGCCTTGGCGCATACGCAGGCGACTTCGATCAAGGATATGGGGCGGGTGGTGGCGCACATCAAGCCGCGCACGCAAGGGCGCGCCGACATGGCTGCCGTGAGCGCGCGGATCAAGGAGCGGTTGAGTTAAGGAAGGGCGTCTGTCTTCCCTATGCGGGCGCCTGGGGGGCCTGTGTGGCAACAAAGATACCATCGCCCTTCATCGATGCGGTCCTCGCGCG
>JAKAXK010000124.1 GCA_021827145.1 Pseudomonadota bacterium | reverse complement strand
CCATCGTGAAATTTCCTCTTCGTTAGCTTGGCGGCTCACGAATGGGAGTTTCGTCGATGGACTCCCCTATTTGTCAAACTTTACCTGCCTCCCCGGCAGAGCCGGGGGGCCTCCCTTTGTAGGCTAGGTAAACACGAACGCGGCCTATCGGTTCCCCGATAAGGGCCGGATCCACGAGGCCAGTATCCTAGGCGGGGCGCCGTGAGTCCACGGCGGATCGCGCAGCAGCGACCGACGGGCCGTTACTGGGACTGCACGACACCACGGAATTCGGCTATCAACGGGAAGACATTGAAGTCATCGGTCGGACGCGAATCATAAGGGCCGGTGTCGGCAAAAAGGGATGGCCTCAGCACCATACCGTGTGTGGCATCCTGATGCATTCGAGCCTTGTTGTGACACTGGAAGGATTGCCGCCAGGGCCTGCGGCGATCAAGTTCTGGTCCCGGAAGAAACTCAAAGGACCGACGCCCTGAAAAAGAAGATCTACCCGACGCGCGCGCCGATTGCGGTGGTGAAGGCATCCGCTGGCTTCAGACCCGGCCGCAATCCACGGCGCGGATTTCCGATCCCGCACGCTGCACCCCTATCGGCGATCGCGAGAGCGACGTCTACGGATGTTGGCGGTTGGAGCCTGATCGTTCTCCTGAGAAGCAAGCGGTGGCTGTCGGTCCGCACCCTGGATGCGTACAATCGGCCATGAACGGCCGTCGCGAGAGTCCTTAACGCTGGCGGCACCGACGCTAGTTCACTCGACCATACTGTGCGCAGTCGTCCGTCTCCAAGTTCGGAACATCTCATCACGGCGCCGAGGGTAGCGTGTTGCCAGAACCGTGCAGGCCAAGAGCCGGTCTGTTCGGAAATGACGGAATGCTTCGCGTTTTTCACACCACGCGACGATAATCCGGCAGTCTGACAAGTAGCCGATCGCAAAGGGCCATACTGTGCGGCTGCTCCGCTTCCCTTGGCCGTTGCGATAAGAGATCTCAACCTTTCGCTCGCGCCGGATTGCATCCCTCAGGATGGACAAATCTTCTGTTTGAAACAGGGGGCTTGCAGGCGGTCCAACGCGAAGCGGAACAGCTCCCATGTTGTTGCGCTGCTCAGACGGCAGAACCGCTGCAATCTTCGCTAGGGCATCTATGGCCGCCTTCGATAGAGATAGGTCCGCGAATGTAGATACCCAACGCATGCCCAGCATCACCGCATCCATTTCGGTCTGGGAAAACATCAAGGGCGGGATCAGGAATCCAGGGCGTAATATGTAGCCAACACCGGGCTCCCCCGCGATATCAGCCCCTTGCCCCTGCAGGGTCGCTATGTCGCGGTAAAGTGTGCGGAGACTGATACCTAGCTCTTCGGCAAGGCGCTGTCCGCTCACCGCTTGTCGATGTCGTCGAAGAATCTGAAGCAGTTCAAAAAGGCGCTCGGTGCGACTCATGTACTTCATGATACTGCCATTTTCTGGCAGTGTCGCCTGCTAAGCTGATGACATGTCAATAGGCCAACGGAGTTAACGATGCAGTACCCGAACCTCATTCTTTTGTATGTCGAAGATCCTTTGCGAAGCGCTCAATTCTATGAGCGGATGTTCGATAGTCCGCCAGTGGCAGCTTTCCCCACTTATGTGGCATTCAAATTCCCAAACGACCTGACTCTCGGCCTATGGTCTGTAAAAGCCAAGAACTTCGCCTCTGGAGGCTCCGGGCATCGTTCAGAACTTGCCTTCATGGTTCAGGGGGATGATGCCGTGCGTACCTTGTACGAGCACTGGCAAAACACAGGCGTGCGGATTGAACAGGATCTGCAGGAGGCTGTGTTTGGTCTAACATTCGTCGCGCTTGATCTTGACGGACACCGCATCCGTGTCTGTACGCCAGACGATTGAACCGGAGCGCCGGACCTGTTTTGCCACTTGGATACGGTATCCTGCAAGCATGTACTTTGCGATTCGTGACAGGGGATTTTGGTTACTGCACGATAGGCGCAGTGAATAAAATCGAATGTCCGCCGCTCTTTCAACAGGGGGCGTTCGGCGAGCCGATTGCCGAGTGCGCACTATCAGCCGGGCGGAGACGGTCGCAAATGCTGCTGCGAACGACAGATCGTCGGCCATGGCGGCGAACCAACCAGCTGGAATTGCAATGATCAGCTCCCGACCCGTTGCCGATGTTCGCAGTGGCTCTGGGTGAAGGGCTGGAAACTAGGCGCCGTAGTCGTTCATGACAACAGACCACCGATAATTCGTCGGCCTTATGTGGAGCTCTGCAAAGACCGAGGCGCACGGCCCTGCATGGCCACACCGTAACTGGATGTTCCTCATCAGAGGCAGCCTGCATCCCCCCGGTGACCACTACTCACAACGACTGGCCGGCAGCAGGCGCCAAGTTCGGGGCATGCTGCCGGAGTCCCCTCGAGGGGCGCTGGCAATTTATTTTATAAATCAGGCGCGCGAGAACGCTCCCGCTCGATCGCATCCAGAATCGCGGTAAATCCCTTGCGAAACCCCCGTTCTCGGGCGCGGCTGCCGGAGACGCGCAGTCGGAGCGCCTCGCGCTGATCGTGGGCATTTGACGGCACCGCCGGTGCGGATTCCGAATCCAAGACCTGCGCCGCGTGATCGGCCATCAACGACCCGATGACATAATCCCTCTGGATAAGGAGCCACTCCGCGGCCGCAGCCGGACTTAAGCCTGCCTTCCGTAGCAGTCCCGCGAGCGTTTCGAGAAATCCCTGCATGGCGGGAGATGCCGGACATCGCTGCGCCAGCAAGGGGATGGCCCGCAGATGGCGATGGCCCATTGCACGGTACTGACGCGCGAGCTCCTCAATCCCCCGCCGCCATCCGGCCCGTCTGGGATCCGGCAATGGCACTTCCGTGATCATCCGCTCGCAGGCGGCATCGAGCAGCGCTTCTCGGCTTGGGAAGTAATGATAGAGGGACATCGCCTGCAGGCCGATGCACGCGCCGAGTTTCCGGGTGCTAAAGGCATCCAGACCTTCGTCATCGATGAGCGCAAGCGCCGCCTGGGCGATGTCCTCGCGGCTGGGGGTGGCCCTCCGCCTAGGTACCGGGGCCTTCGTAGATCGTCTTGACATCGTACGGTGTAAGGTTAGACTTTGTGGATTTACCTTACATTGTAAGGCTATAATACGAGGAGGGCAAATGTCCCGATACACCATTGGCTCAGCCACGCGGGCGTTCTTTCTGTTCGCCGCAAGCATCCTGTGGCTTGGCATCGGTCTCACCGGGTTTTCGGTGGTCAGTTGGGTTCTCTACATCCCGCCGAGCTTCTTCACGTTCGCGGCCATCACCGGCATCTGCCCCGGGCTGATCCTGGCGCGCCTCGTCTTTCCCGGGAAACCGTAGCCTGTCGATCGTCTGGGACGACAACCGCTCTACAGCCCGGCGATGGGCCATACACCAGACGGGCGTCCGGATGGTGCTGGTAACCCCTGTTCATCCTTGACCAGTAAGCGGACGTTAGGAGCAGCAATATTCATCACCCGGTCGAAAGCTTTCGAATGACCGGTGCGGCCGAGGAGCAGGTATCCTAGGCCGCTACGTTAGACGGGAATTCCTGGCCGTCAGCGTCCCCGGAATCCGCGCCGATAAGTCGACGGTGAAATCCCAAACGCCACCCTGAAGTGCTGGCGCAACGATAACGCCGACCCGAATCCCGCACGCTCTGCGATCACGTCAATGGGCCAAGCGGTTGTCTCGAGCTGTAGCTGCGCTAGTACGAGCCGTTGATTCAGCAGCCACTTGCCGGCCGTCATGCCGGTGACTTTCCGGAACTGCCGCGTGAAGGTACGTCGGCTCATTCGAGCCCGCTCTGCGAGCATATCCAAGCCGAGAGGCTTGTCGAGGTTTCGTTGCGCCCAGTCAAGAACCCCCGATAGCCGCTCACCCTCTCTGGGCGCCGGCAGCGAGTGTTCGATGTATTGCGCTTGGCCGCCTTGGCGGTGCAGTGGGACAACCAGGCGGCGCGCCACATAGCCGGCCACCCTTGCGCCACACCACTTGCGGAGCAAATGGAGGCAGCAGTCGATGCCCGCGGCCGCGCCGGCCGAGGTCAGCACATTGCCATCATCGACGTACAGCACATCGGGGTTGAGGTGCACGCCCGGATAGCGGCGTGCGAACGTCTCCGCCGCCAGCCAATGAGTTGTGGCCGGGCGGCCGTCCAGCACACCGGCCGCCGCCAGCACAAAGGAGCCAAGACAGAGGCCCACCAGACACGCACCGCGCTGCTCGGCCTTGCGCAACGCATTGAGCAGCGGCGCTGGCGGCATTTCCTCGGGCTCGCGCCAACTCGGCACAATGATGATATCGGCTTTTTTGAGCTGTTCGAGCCCATAGCGCGTAGTCAAGGTGATGCCTGCGGAAGTCGACAGCGGACCCGGCTCGGCGGCGCAGACCCGCACGTCGAACCGCGGAACACCGCCGGCTGTGCGGTCTTCCCCAAATATCATACAAGGTATTGATAGATGAAAAGGGCTGATACCGTGGAAGGCGACCACGGCGATAGTCCTGTTTCTCATGGCATTGCAACCTAGTACGTTCGATATGGCCCGATTCTATCGCATATTGGCCATCGGGCCACTATCGACCGCTCTCGGCGCTGAGGACAATGGGCTGACGACTACCCGTGCCCAATGGCACAACCGCTGCTGCTGCGAGGAGACCTCATGTCCAAGACCAGACGCGCACTGATTGTCATTGACGTGCAGAACGACTACATAGATGGCGCCTTGCCCATCGAATACCCAGACCTCCATCACTCGCTGTTCAATATCGCGCGGGCGATGGACGCTGCCCGCGCCGCAGAGATTCCGGTTATTGTGGTCCAGCACGCCTCGCCAGCGGATTCGTCGGCGTTTGCGCGGGACACCCCGGGTTGGGCGTTGCACAATACAGTCCGTACCCGCCCCTGCGACCATTACATCGAAAAATCATCACCCAGCGCCTTTGTCGGCACGGACCTCGGCCTGTGGCTCAGGCAGCACCAGATCGACACGCTGGCGGTAGTGGGATACATGACGCATAACTGCGACGACTCAACCATCAAACAGGCGGTGCAGGAAGGCTTCGCGGTGGAGTTTCTTGCCGATGCGGCTGGCGCGCTGTCCTATGAGAACCGCGCGGGCAAGGCGGGCGCCGAGGAAATCCATCGGGTGTTTTCGGTGGTCATGCAATCGCGTTTTGCGGCGGTTGCGAGCACCGATGAGTGGATCACGGCCCTCATGGCCGGCGCCGCGTTGCCGCGCGACACGATCTACTCCTCCCACCAGCGAGCACGGTGGCAGGCGCCCCTGGAAACGCTTCCCACCCCGGCGCAACTGTCCCCGCTGCTTCGCCGCCTCGGCAAGGGTGACGCGATCCGCATCGCACGCTGGCCGACCTATCCGGGTGAGTTCGAGGACATAGACTACGCGTTGCGGCCGAACGGCTGGCTCGACGAGTTCGAGAACAAACCCGGCGCGCACTGTTTCATCGCAGAGGAATCGGGCGAACCGGTGGCCTTTTCGGTCCTTGCAAAGACCGGGGACGCCGAGGCTGAGTTCCGCATTGCGCTGCGGGCCGACAAGATAGGCTCCGGGCTTGGAATGACGCTGGCCTCCGAAACCCTAGCCAAGGGCTTCGGCGACGTGGAACTGTCCCGAATCCACCTCGTGGTGCGCAAGAACAACCATCGAGCGATCCGCTTATACGAACGGCTCGGTTTTGTAAAAAGGGGGGAATGCCGCAAAACCTTCAACGGCAAGCCGGCGCAGTTTCTGGTTATGGACCTGCACAGGGGCCGTTGATCAGACTAGCATGGAATTTGTATGAAAACCCGTGGCCATGGTGGCACCGTCATGCGGACCGCCCTGGCTCGAGCGCATCGGTGCAAATTTTGGAGATGCGGACATTCGAAATAGTGGCGCCGATCACGCCATCGGCCATTTTTGAAGGGTCTTCAGGCTTTCGTGTGGGTAAGGGGGTATTGGGCTTGCATCAGGCGCCCCCGCAGGCAAATATGGCACCCCTATGCGTGATACTGAACTGTACCAAAAGCTCTTGGGATTTACGGCGCCGTG
>JAKAXK010000017.1 GCA_021827145.1 Pseudomonadota bacterium | reverse complement strand
CCCACTGAGACGCCACGTCCCACTGAGACGCCACGTCCCACTGAGACGCCACGTCCCACTGAGACGCCACGTCCCACTGAGGTCGCCCGTCCCGCTGAGGTCGCCCGTCCCGCTGAGGTCGCCCGTCCCGCTGAGGTCGCCCGTCCCGCTGAGGCGCCGCGCTCCCCGGAACCTGACCGCTCTCCCGTGCGCGATACGCACGACCATGACGATAATCGGGGCAACGAGTAGGGTCGCGTCCCGTTCGGCCTGGGCCGGCATTCAGTCTGACCTAAGGTTCCATGGAGGCCGCATACTGCGGCTCTCTATGGGACCAGGGGCTGCCGAACCCACGCCCCTCAATCACTCTTCTTCTGCGGAACGGTCCTGCAACCGCGGGGGCGGCCATACGACGCCGATCGCCTCGCACTGAGGGCGCCCACGCGCCCGGACCCGCTCGGCGGCCATCTCGTGCGCGGCCCCTGGGGCCACCGCACAGTCTCTACGCGAAGCCGATAAGGTGCTCTGTGGCGCCCTGAGACCAGAGGGCTTTACCGAGTCTGCGCTCAGGGCCGGTTCAAGCGCCCTTCGATGTCGGCGAGCAGCCCTGCGGCGGCGTCCTCAAGGAGCGCATAGACACGCTCGAAACCCTCGGGCCCGCCATAGTAGGGGTCCGGGACTTCGCGCTCCGCACGGGAGCATGCGAACTCGAGAAACAGTCGCACATGGGGGCGCGGCCCACCGCCGAGCCGTTCCAGGTCCCGGAGATTGTTGCGGTCCATCGCCAAGACATAATCGAACTGATCCAAGTCGACCGCATTGACTTTACGTCCCTCCAACACGTCGATGTCGACGCCATGAGCGGCCATCGTCTGACGTGCCCGCTCGTCCGGTGGCGCACCTATGTGATAACCATGCGTACCCGCGGAATCGACATAGACGCGGTCGGCGAGACCTCTCTTTTCGACGACACTCCGGAACAAGCCTTCGGCCATCGGGGATCGACAGATATTGCCGAGGCAAACGAACAAAACCTTGATCATGCCGGCCCCTGTGTCACAAGATCAGTCACCGATCCGCGCCCCGAAAACGATTCCGTGAGGGCCAACACGAACACGAGAGCGACGGGCGCGAAAAGTGCGGCCGGCCACACCATGGGCGTGACCGTAATGCCACTGGGCTTGAAAAGCTGCGCGCCCATGGCGTAGGCCACCAAGACTCCTTGGAGCGCGCCCACGCCGATGACCAGAGGGGCCTTGCGCCATACGCACATAAGGCCACGGGCAATGACCTTGCGCGCGTGGTCTGCGGGCTCCACCACCGCCTTGGCATATGCGACGGTGGTGAGGCCCCCCCAAAGACACAGGGCACAAAGGGCCACCACCATCGCCGCAGCCAGCAAGACCGTGGCACACACCACACCCATGTAACCCGTATGGCGCGCCAAAATCGCCAGCATGAGCGGAAGATGACGAACCAACCAGAGAAGCCCAACAGCCACCGCCCCGAGGCCCAAGCCGCCCAGCAGCAACCAGCCGGTAATAGCATAGGCGCGCCGCGCCGCGCGCCCCAAAACGAGCGGGCCGCCACGGTGTAGCTTATGAAGATAGAGGAATCGCACGAGCGGTGCGCACCCAAGCCAGGAAAGAAACGGCCAGAGGAGAGTAGTTCGTGAATGCAGGCCCACGAGCAAGGCGCCGATCAGCTCGAAGGCGATCAAGACGCCCGTCCAGCCGCTGCGGTAGGCCCGGCTTATCGCATCACGCAGTCCGCTCATAGCGGCCTCCAAACACGATTGGCGCGATCCAGATCCTCTTCCGTGTCAACCCCGGGACCAGGATCGGCCTCGGTGACGACCACCCCTATGGGTGCTCCGTGGTCCAGGGCGCGCAGTTGCTCAAGACCCTCGCGCCGCTCAAGAACGCCGGGGCCCCAGGCGGTGAAGGCACGCACGAAGCCCGCCGTATAGGCATAGAGTCCAATATGGCCGAGGAACTCCGGGTTCGCTACGGGATCGCGCGGCCACGGGATGGGCGCGCGCGAGAAATACAGGGCCCGCCCTTCGGCGTCGCAGACGACCTTCACCTGATGCGGATTTCGGAACGCCTCCGCCCCGGCCATGCGCCGCGCGGCGGTGACCATCCCCCAGTCCGGCCGCGCCTCCAAGGCGCGCGCCACCGCCGCCACCAGATCCGGTGGCATGCACGGTTCATCCCCTTGAAGATTCACGACGATCTCATCGTCTTTCAGGCCCGCGCGCTCAATCGTCTCGGCGATGCGGTCGGTCCCCGAGGCATGGGTCGACGCCGTCATGAGCGCCTCGCCGCCGACCTCCTCCACGACCCGCGCGACGCGCGCGTCATCGGTGGCCACGATCACGCGCTCGGCGCCACTGGCACGCGCGCGCTCATAGACGCGCACGATCAAGGGTCGCCCAGCGATCTCCCGTAGCGGCTTCCCCGGCAGACGCGTGGCGCCGTAACGCGCCGGAATGATCACATGCACTAGTCGAGGTCCTTGATGTCCTCATCAGTCAAGTTCCGCGCCTCCTCCTCGAGCATCACGGGGATATCGTCACGGATCGGATAAGCGAGACGGCAGGGGCGGCATACCAGCTCCTGGGCCTCGCGCCGCAAGCGCAACGGTCCCTTGCAGACCGGACATACCAAGATATCCAATAGCCGCCTATCCATATCCCTGTCCTTCCTCTGTTCTTCGGTTGACGGACCCATCGCGAGGCACCGCCCCGTGTGATTATTGTAAAACAAGGCATCGCAGCACCGCTACGTTGACATCCTCCTCGCCCTGATAGGGGCCATACGGCCCCCAATGACGGCGAGGTTTGACGCGCTTTTTGATCAACGCCACACCACCCGGACCCAAGGTCCATTAGGCCCTCAGAGCCTGGATATGATGCGCCGCGCGAGCTCATCGTCCAGCGCCGCGCGTACCGGTACATACCAAAGCCCGGGGCGCGCAAAGCGCTCACACTTCACGGCATCCTTTTCGGTCATGACCACGGGCTCGGGGCCAGCGAACATCAAGTCTTGTTCCGTAAATCTGTGGTGATCTGCGAACGGATGCGGAATGACCTCGATCCCGGACTGCTCGAGCGCCCGAAAAAACCGTTGCGGGTGCCCGATCCCAGCGACGGCATGCACACGCTTAAACGTCGCCAGCGCTACCCGCGCGTCACCCCCCACGGCCTGGGCCTGTTGACCCTCGAGCCCCATGGGCCATTCGCCGGCGTCCGCACGTCCTTGCGTGACCCGAAAATCCAGATTCCGCCAGCGCGCCTCCCGTTCCCGGAGGGGACCGGCCGGCAGGCAGAGCCCGTTTCCGAAGCGCCGCGTGCCATCCAGCACGCCGATCTCGACCGTACGCGCCAAACGATAGTGCTGTAGTCCATCGTCGGCGATCACCACATCGCACCCCTGCGCCACCAAGGCCTGCGCGCCGGCCACCCGGTCCCGCGAGGCGACCACCGGACCCGGCGCACGCCGGGCCAACAGCACCGCTTCATCGCCCGCCAGGCCTGCATCGGTCGTGGCCTCCACACACAATACGTCCCGATTGCGGCCGCCATAACCGCGCAGCACGATACCGGGCCGCCGCCCCTCCAGGGCCAGCTGCTCGCAGAGCCACAGTACAAACGGCGTCTTTCCGGTCCCGCCCACGGTCACATTGCCAACCACCACCACCGGCACCGCGAGCGCGTGCACCCGTAAGACGCCGGCCGCGTACAATGTACGACGCAGTGTTGCGACCCCGCAGTACAAGGCGCCCACCGGCCCCAAGATACGGCTCCAAGGCCCTCTTTCGGCCCAATGGCGCCACGGATCCCTCAGTACGCGCACGCCCGCTCCACAAGTGTCAGAGCGGCATCGGCGGCACGTCTTCGTTCCTGCCAAAAATAGCGCCGCACATCGTCGGCCGCGGCCCGCGCCGCCTGCGGCCTATCGAGCATGTCTTGCCAGAAGCGGCCCAATTCGCCCCAGGCGACCTCGATCAAGGGCGCGACCCCCAGGAGATCGAGCGCGGCGACATCCTCAGCGGTCACGACCCGGCCGCCAGCCAGGGCTGCCCACAGCAAGGACTCCGACGGCGCCATGAGGTGGATAGCCGCGCAGCTTGCGGCGAGCGCCGGCCAAAACCGTTGCTCATCAACCCACACCACATCCCCCGGGACCAAGGGCCTGCGGTCCTGATCCCAGATACTCAGGCGGCTTGCCCCCGGCGCCGGCGCGCCCAGGAACAGGATATCGTGACGCGCCGCCGGCGAAGCACACCATCGCCGTGCGATCTCCGCCGCCACCGTCTCAGAAGGGTCGGCGACCCAAAACATGGCGCGCGCATGGGCGCCCGCCAGACCTTGAAAAACCGGCTCCACCTGGGCGGCGACTAGCAAGGCCATCAGGGGAGCATCCCAATGCTCCCGTCCTTGCCAGGCCCGCTGCTCGCGAGCGGCATGCGGAAAACCCAGACAGGCAGGGGCCAAGAAAGACGGTGGGGGGCCATGCACAACCAGACAGGGCACCGCGACTTCCGTGAGGGCCGCCGCAAGGCGGGTGCGCAAGGCCGTACCAAGCGCGATGACGAGGCCGGGCCTCAGCCGCTCGATGACCCGTCGCGTGGCGCGCGGCCGATCGGCCGGTCCGAAGCCATAGGCAAGGTTCGGGACCGCCGCAAGCCGCGCCTCAACGTCGCGATATTCGTGCTCGAAGGTAACGACGATGGGCAGATCCGCGCGTCGCTCGCGCACGGACCGCGCAATCTCGGCGGCCAGCTCGCCCGTAATCGCGCCGCCATCGGACTTGATCCACACCGCGCGTCGGGCCCCCGGCGCCGGGCGCAGGAAACCCCGGCGCGCACGAGCACGCGCCGCGTTTCCGCCAAACCAGTCGCGGACATCAGCGGTGAGTCCCGCCAAGCGGCCCCCCGCATAGGCGCGCTCATCAATCATGGAACTGCATGTGGTGCAGCCGCGCATACATCTTATTCAGGGCCAGGAGTTCGGCGTGCGTGCCCCGCTCCATGACGCGCCCCTTGCTCATGACGAGGATGCAGTCGGCATGCTCGATGGTCGACAAACGGTGGGCAATGACGAGCGTGGTGCGGTCACGCATGAGGCGCGTCATGGCTGCCTGCACATGCCGCTCGGATTCCGTATCCAAGGCCGCCGTCGCCTCGTCGAGGATCAAGACCGGCGCATTCTTCAGCAAGGCGCGGGCGATCGCGATCCGCTGACGCTGCCCGCCCGACAATCGCACGCCGCGTTCACCCACGCGCGTATCCAGCCCCTTGGGTAAGTCTTTCAGGAATTCGGCGACATGGGCCGCCTCCACGATCTCCATGAGCCGCGCCTCATCGACCGGGCCCCTGTGTCCATACAAGATATTCTGCCGAATGCTCGTATCGAACAGCACGGTTTCTTGGCTTACGAGCGCGATATGAGAGCGCAAGTTGGCGAGCGCGATCTCGCGCGTGTCAACGCCGTCGAGCGTGATCGTCCCCGATTCCAGGGCATAGAAGCGGGGCAAAAGGTTGGCGATCGTGGTCTTGCCGCTGCCGGACGTCCCCACTAAGGCCAGCGTGTGTCCGGCACGCAACAGGAAGGACACGCCAGACACCGCGGGCCCACCCTCGGCCGTATACCGGAAAGTGACGTCCTGGTAGGTGACCTCGCCACGCACATCGCTGAGCGTGCGCTCGCCGGTCTCGGTCTCGCGGGGCTCATCGATAAAGGAAAACACGCTCTGCGAAGCAGCGATCCCGGTCTGCAGGGTTTCATTGATTTGCGTGAGCCGCTTGATGGGCGCCAGCAGCATCATCATGGCCGTCACATAGGACATGAAACTCCCGACCGTGGCGTGCGGTTCGCGCATGGCTTCGTAGACGACCCACGCCAAGGCCGACGCCGCCATGAATTGCACTATGGGAACGCCGGAGGCCGCCACGCGTGCGCGCCGCATATTCTCGCGCCGGTTTGTTTCATTGACCTCCATGAAGCTTTCCAGCGCCTCGTCCTGCCCACCAAAAGTCTTGATCACCCTATGCGCATCCGCCGCCTCTTGCACCACGTGCGAGATCGCGCCCATGGAATCCTGAATCGCACGGCTAGTCCGTCGAAACCGTCTCCCCATGCGTCGATTCATGAGAGTGATCACAGGCGCCGCCACCAGGATCGCGATGGTCAGCCTCCAGTCCAGATAGAACATCCATCCCAGCAACCCCAAGACCGTGGCATTATCCTTCACGAGCGTGGACAGGGCGCGGGTCGCGGCGCTTGCCACTTGTTCCACGTCGTAGATCAATTTGGCGATCAGCACGCCGGAGGAGTGTCCATCGAAGAACGTGGTCGGGAGATAGAGAAGACGCGCGAACATCTCCCCCCGGATGTCGAAGACGACGCGTCGGCCCACCCAGTTCATGAGGTAGGTGGCCATGAAAGCCGCGACTCCACGCACCACGAAAAGGCCCACGACGGCAATCGGCATGAGCCGTATGCTCACTGGGTTCTTATGGACAAAGCCACCGTTTAACAAGGGACGCATGAGGGCGGCGAAGGCGGGCTCAGTCGCCGATCCGACCATCATGCCGACCAGCGCCCAGAAAAAGGCCCCCCGATAGGGCCAGGTGTAGCGCAGCAACCGTCGGTAAAGGCCCGGGCTCGGCGCGGTCACGTTGTGCCGCGCACTTTGGTGGCAAAGACGATGCGGCCGAGACCGAGGCGCCGAGCCGCATCGAGCGCATGCACCACGGCACGATACGGCGCGTTCCGGTCGGCATAGAGGATCACAAGCGTCTTCGGGCCATGCGCGTGGGCGGCAAGCGCGCGCATAATCGACCGTTCACTGCCTTGCACCACCTTGCCATCCACGGCGAATGTACCGGTGCCGTCGATCACGACGTGCACGCCCTGCGCCTTCACAGGCTGCTTGGGATGCGCCTGCGGCAATTGGACCTTCAGCGCCGACTCGTGCGCGAAACTGGTCGTGAGCACAAGAAAAATGAGCGTCATGAGCAGCACGTCGATCATCGGCACGAGATTGATCTCGGGCTCTTCGACGGTGCGCTTCCGGAACCGCATCAGCCCCCCTCGCGCTCGCCTTTCAGGATCTCCACGAGACGCACGGCCTCGCGTTCCATATCGACGAGCAAGATATTGACCCGGGAACGCAGATACCGGTAGAAGATGAGGGCCGGTATGGCGATGCCCAGACCCGTCGCCGTGGTCGTCAGTGCCTGAGCGATGCCCGTCGCCAGCACCGCGGGATTGCCGACGCCAGCCTCGCCGAGCCCCGAGAACATGCGGATCATGCCCAGCACCGTCCCAAGCAGCCCCAGAAACGGGGCGATCGCGGCAATCGTCCCCAGGGCATCCAGGTAGCGCTCGAGATCGGAAGCCACATGACGTCCGGCGTCTTCGATCGCCTCACGCACAACCGCCCGCGAATGACGCCGGTTCACAAGCCCCACCGCCAACACCTGCCCCAAGACCGAACCCTGCTCCAGGGTCTTGAGCTGCTCGGGGCTTATGTTGCCGTGCATACCCCATTCACGGGCCGCCGCCGCAGCGGCCGGCGGCGCGACCCGACTGCGACGCAAGGCCACGAGACGCTCTCCAATGATCGCCACCGCCAACACCGAGCACAACATCAGCGGCCACATGACGAAGCCGCCCGCCTTTATGAGATCTAGCACCGCACCCATCCTTCTCTGATCATCATTACTCTAGCAAGGCCCCTCGGACCTGGAAAGCGTGGCCGCGTCCGCAAACGACAGGCAGCCGTCCACTATGACGCCCACGCGCCCCAGCGACCGCGCCAGCACGTGGTCATGCGTCACGAGCACGAGACTCGTCCCAAACGAGGCGTTCAATTCCTGCAAAAGCGCGAAGACGTCCGCCGCGTTGCGTGTATCGAGATTCCCCGTCGGCTCGTCGGCCAACACGCAGCGTGGCTCATGAACCACCGCACGAGCAATAGCGACGCGCTGCCGTTCGCCTCCCGAGAGTTCGGCGGGCTTATGCGCGGTACGATCGGCAAGCCCCACGCGCTTGAGCATCTCCCGCGCCCGCTCCCTCGCCACCCTCGGCGACTCGCGCCTGATCAAAAGCGGCATGGCGACGTTTTCGAGCGCCGTGAATTCGTGCAGAAGATGGTGGAACTGGTAGACGAAGCCCAGCGCCCGATTGCGCACGCGCCCCCGTTGCGCTTCATTGAGCTGCCCCATATCGAGCCCGTCGACAAAGACCTTGCCCGCGCTCGGCCGGTCGAGTCCCGCCAGAAGGTGGAGCAGTGTGCTCTTGCCGGCCCCCGAGGCCCCCACGATGGCGAGCCTGTCGGCAGCCTTCACGACCAGATCGACGCGACGCAGGACGTCCACTGACAAGACGTCCTCAGTGAAGGTCTTGGCCACGGCCTCGGCTCGGATTACATCGCTCATTCGTAACGCAAGGCCTCAGCCGGTTGGGTCTTGGCCGCCCGCCACGCGGGATACACGGTTGCAAGAAAACTCATCAGAAAGGAGGCGATGGCGACATGCAATACGTCCTGCCAACGCAGGTGCGAGGGCAGCTCGCTTATATAATAGACATTGGCCGACAGGAAATGGGTATGGAAGACGTGCTCTATGAAGGGCACGATCGTGGTCACATTCAAAGACAAAAGGACTCCCGTAACCACACCGAGCAAGGTCCCGAACAGTCCGATCAAAGTGCCCTGCACGAGAAATATGACAAGCACGCTCGCAGGACTTGCCCCGAGCGTGCGCAAAATGGCGATGTCCGCGCGCTTGTCGGTGACGACCATCACCAGGGTCGCAACGATATTGAAGGCCGCCACCGCCACGATGAGCAGCAGGATCACGAACATCACGGTCTTCTCGATCTTGAGCGCCCGAAAGAAATTGGCGTGCTCTTGGCTCCAGTCGCGCACTTGGTCATAGGCTGGGAGCTTGGTACGCAGAACCCGTCGCACATGCGGCGCACGGTCGATGTTCGCGAGCTTCAGGCGCACGCCGCTCACATCCGACCCCATGCGGTAGAGCGCCTGCGCGTCCTTCATATCAATCAAGGCAAGCCCCGCATCGTATTCGTACATCCCGACATTGAAGATGCCCACCACCTTAAAACTTCTCAATCGCGGCAGAAATCCCGCGGGCGTGACCATGCCGCCGGGCGCCACCAACAACACCCGCGAACCCAGAGTGGCGCCGAGACGCCAAGCGAGATAACGGCCCAGCACGATGCCGAAACGTCCCGGACGCAGACGCGTCAAGCGTCCCTGTGTGACATGGGATGCGATATCCGATACCGCCTTCTCCTTGTCGGGAATCACCCCGCGAATCAAGGCCCCGCTCGAATAGCGCCCGTGCACGAGCAAGGCCTCGCCACGCACATAGGGGGCCGCCGCCAGCACGCCCTTCTCCTTGACCGCGACACGCTCGGCGCTCCGCCAATGGGCCATGTGATGCAGCGGCCCGCTAATGGTCACATCGGAGATGACACCCAGTATCCGGTCGCGCAACGTGCTCTGAAAGCCATTCATCACCGACAATACGGTGATGAGCGCCATGACGCCGAGCGCGATACCAATGAGCGAGGTCACGGAAATGAAGGAGATGAAATGATTACGCCGGCGCGCGCGCATGTACCGTAGCCCGACGAAAAGCTCAAAAAATCGCGTCATGCGCGCCGTGAGCCGTCCGTTGCGAGCGCCACGGCAAGCCGCGCGAGGCTTGCCTTCAAGGCCGGGTCATCGACGGTCGCCGCCAACGATCCGAAACACCGCGCCCCAAGTTCCGACCGTAAGGGGGTCGCGGCCTTCACTGTGACGTTCGGTGACCCTTGCCGTCCCGTGCGACGCGTCACGATCTCGCGCAGCTCGGCGAGTCCCGGTTCCGTGCGCAGGCGCGCCAACAGATCGGGGCCCTCCTGCCGTAACCGGGCGGCGGCGGCCGAACCGGAGACCATGACGAACAAGCGCCCCCCGCAATAAAAAAGCACCTCCAGCGTCGCGAGCCCCTCCGGTCGGCACCGCTCCCACACCGCTTGCAGGCTCGGGCCGACCACAAGATCCGCGGGCGGCTTCGGCAACGCATGATGGAGAATACGGGCGATGGCTTGCATGCCCAGAGTATGCCAGAGCGTCCGCGCTTTGGATATGCGCCCACCCCCGCTAGACTAGTGCCATGGACGAGATCTGCGAGCGATACGCTGGCGTCAAGGCACGCGTGGAGGATGCGGCACGCGCCAGTGGACGCAAGCCTACCGCAGTGCGGCTGGTCGCGGTGTCCAAGTTTCATCCGCCGGTGGCACTTGCGCGTCTGGCGGACTGCGGTCAACGGGACTTCGGTGAAAGCCGCGCCCAGGAGGGCTGCGCCAAGATCGCGGCCGTGCCCGACCCGGCCCTCGAGTGGCACTTCCTGGGCCCCCTGCAACGCAACAAGGCGCGCCTCGTCGCGGGGCGCTTCCATTGGCTGCACTCGCTCGAGGACTTGCAAACCGCCGACACCCTGTGCCGCCATCTGGCCGCCTCGAACGCCCGATTGCGCGTCCTGATCGAGGTCAATGTCGCCGCTGATCCCCGCAAACACGGTATCGCGTCGGCCGATCTCTTCCCTTTCCTCGAGGCCTACAGCGCCCGCCCCCGCATCGGCCTCGATCTTGTGGGCCTCATGACCCTAGCCCCCCATGGCGGCTCGGAGATTGCGGTGCGCACGGCCTTCGCGCGCCTGCGGGAACTGGCCTGCGCGAGCCGCCAGGCCTTTGGCCTACCGGGCTTCAATGAGCTCTCCATGGGTATGAGCGACGACTATCCGTGGGCGATTGCCGAGGGCGCCACCATCGTTCGTGTCGGCCGCGCCCTGTTCGGTGAACGCGGGGCGATCCCCGTGGCCGACACTCAGGCGCCGTAGACCGCCACCAGGGTCGCGCCGAACGCGACGGCAAGCGCCCCCGCCAAGGCTTGCGCGCTGAGCGTGCCCTGCAACAGCAGGTGTTGCGAAAACGCCGCCGTCACGACCTCGAAGAGCAGAAGAACCGACGACAGGCGCACGGGCAGCGCCGTGACCCCGTATTGGACAAGAAAGGTGATGGCAAAAATCCCGAGCCCGCCCGCGACCGCCGCGATCAACCCCGGCAGCACATGTGTGTGCGGCAGCGCGGGTGCGCTGAAGGCGAGCGTCAGCGCCCCGATCACCACCACCCCCATGAAGGTCGCCAAGAGCTTTGTCTGCAGGGTTAGGCCCGGATAGGCCCGCAAGATCACGTTGGCCAAGGCGAATGCCCCGCCTGACAGGAGCGCCAAGGCGTCGTAGGCGTTGAGCGTGAGGCTCGCCTGCCGCCACAGGAGCACCAGGACCCCGAAGAGTGCACAGCCGATGCCAGCTACCACCGGGGCCGTGAGGCGCTCGCCGAGGGCCACGCGCGCGGCGAGCACCGACCATACGGGCGACAGATAGAAGAGCAAGGTGACACGCAAGATATCGTCGTGCAGGAGCGCGACGACGAAGCCGATATTGGTGATACCCCCCAGGACCGCCAAAGCGAGCCATATACCAAACGACCGGCGCGCCCCACGCTTGGGCCGAAACATCAGCAGGCTTGTCGCCGCCGCGCCGCCGTACATAAGGAGGGCGAGCCACAGTCCGGACAGGCCGGCGTGGTTCAAGGCCCGCAAGGGGTACCAGAGGACCCCCCAGGAACCCGCGCCCAGCAAGACCGCCCCGCTCGCCAGGACCGCCTTCTTGGTCACCGCCTCCGGCTCCCGTATAATCCACCGCACTTATGCGCCCACATCGCCCATGAACCCCAGTGTCGAGCTGCTCCACCCCTACCCGTTTCAGCGCCTTGCGGCCTTGACGGCCGGCCTCGAGGTCCCGGCGCTGAACCGCATCAATATGGCGATCGGCGAACCACGCCACCCCGCGCCCGCAGTAATCACGGCGGAGCTTACAGGCGCCCTCGACGCCTTGTCGACCTACCCGTCGACCCGGGGCACGGACGCATTGCGCGCCTCCATCGCCGCGTGGTTCACACGGCGTTTCGATCTCCCCGAAGGCGCCGTCGATCCCCAGCGTCATGTGCTGCCGACCTCGGGGAGCCGCGAGGCGCTCTACTCAGTCATTCAGGCCTGCGTCGACCGTCGCGCCGAACGTCCCGTGGTCATCATGCCCAACCCCTTTTATCAGATCTATGAAGGCGCGGCACTCTTGGCCGGGGCCGAGCCTTACTACATGAACACGGATGCCGCGCACGACTTTCGCATGGATCTCTCGAGCATCCCACGCCCCATTCTCGAACGCACCCAGGCGGTCATCACCTGCAGTCCCGGGAATCCGACCGGACAGGTCCTGGGGCGCACGGAGTACAGCGAGCTCCTCGATCTCGCCCACCGCCATGATTTTTTGATCGTAGCCGACGAATGCTACTCGGAAATCTACCTGGACGAAGACGCCCCGCCCGAGGGTCTTCTGGCCTGCGCGCACGCCCACGGGGTCCATGACTTCGCGCACTGCGTGGCCGTGCATAGCCTCTCGAAGCGCTCCAACGTCCCGGGACTGCGCTTTGGCTTCCTGGGCGGCGCGGCAGACTTCATGGCGGGACTGCTCACCCTACGCACCTATCTCGGATCGGCGCCCTCGCAACCGGCCCAGATCGCAGCGGTCGCGGCCCTCGCCGACGAAACGCATGTGCGGGAAAATCGCCGTCAATATCGCGAGAAATTCGCCGACGTCATCGCCGTTCTCAGAGACGTCTTGCCGGTTTCAAGGCCCCACGGAGGCTTTTATCTATGGGTCCGCACCCCCATCGACGACGAGGCCTTCGTCGCCGGGCTCTACGCCAGCCAACACGTGCTGGCGCTACCGGGCTCCTATCTCTCTCGACCGAGCGGCGGAAGCGACCCAGGCGCAGGCTTCATCCGCTTGGCCCTCGTCGGGCCCCGCGCCGAATGTCTGGAAGGGGCGCGACGCCTCCGATGCTATGTCGAATCATTACCGAGGATTTACGATGACACGTCAAGCGCTCATTGAAGCGGCCTATGAAGACCGCGCGAACATCACCCCGCGTAACGTCGACACCGGGATAAAGGAGGCCATACAAGGCGTCATCGATGACCTCGACCGTGGCACTCTGCGGGTCGCCGAACCCTCGGAGGCCGGCTGGAAGGTCAATGAATGGGTCAAAAAGGCGGTGTTGCTGTCCTTTCGGATCGAGGACAACGTCCTCGTCAAGGGCGGCGACGCACTCTATTACGACAAGGTCCCCTCGAAGTTCGCGGCCTATGATTCGCATATGTTTCGCGAAGGGGGATTCCGTGTCGTGCCACCGGCCGCCGTGCGTCGCGGCGCCTACATCGGACCGCAGACCGTGCTCATGCCCTCCTACGTCAACATCGGGGCCTACGTCGATAGCGGCACCATGGTGGACACCTGGGCTACGGTCGGCTCATGCGCGCAAATCGGCAAGAACGTCCATCTGAGCGGAGGCGTCGGCATAGGCGGCGTCCTCGAGCCCCTACAGGCCGCCCCGACCATCATCGAAGACGACTGCTTCATAGGCGCCCGCTCGGAGATCGTGGAAGGCGTGATCGTCGAGCGCGGCAGCGTGGTCTCCATGGGGGTGTTCATCGGACAAAGCACCAAGATCCTCAACCGCGAGACCGGCGAAATCCTCTACGGACGGGTGCCATCGGGCTCGGTCGTGGTGTCGGGATCACTACCCGCCAAGGACGGGAGTCATAGCCTCTATTGCGCGGTGATCGTCAAGCGCGTAGATGCCAAGACCCGCGCCAAGGTCGGCATCAACGCCCTGCTGCGCGACATCTAGCCGATGGATGCCACCGTCGAACTGGCCATGGACTTGATCCGCCGCCCGTCGGTGACGCCCGACGACGCCGGCTGCCAGGCCCACATCGCCGAACTCTTGTCGGCCGCTGGCTTCCAGACGGAATCCCTCGTGTTCGGCGATGTCACAAACCTGTGGGCGCGGCATGGCGACACTGCGCCGCTGGTCGTCTTCCTGGGACACACCGACGTGGTCCCGCCCGGACCGCTCTCCGATTGGGTGACACCCCCTTTCGAGCCCACCCTCAAAGACGGGATGCTCTACGGGCGGGGCGCGGCCGACATGAAGGGCGCGGTCGCGGCCTTCGTGCAGGCCTTGCTCACTTTCGTGCGGCACCACCCCGCGCACCGCGGCTCGGTGGGTCTGCTTCTGACCTCCGACGAAGAAGGGGTCGCCCGCGACGGCACCGTGCAGGTCCTGAAGGCGCTCGCCGCCCGCGGCACCACCATCGACTACTGCGTGGTCGGAGAGCCCTCGTGCCATGAAGTCCTGGGCGATACCGTCAAACACGGACGCCGCGGCTCCCTGAACGGGGATCTCATCATCCACGGCATCCAAGGCCATGTCGCCTACCCGGAACGCGCCGACAACCCCATCGCCCGTTTCGCGCCGGCCTTGCAGGCCCTGGTGGCTACGGTGTGGGATGAGGGCTCGGCGGATTTTCCGCCGACCCGTCTCCAGTTCTCCAATATCCAGGCCGGCACGGGGGCCGATAACGTGATTCCCGGGAGTCTGCGCGCCCTGTTCAATGTGCGCTTCGCCCCGACCACCCCGGCGCCGACCCTGCGGGAGCGCATCGAACAAGTCCTCGAGGCTCATGGTCTGCGTTATGCCCTGACTTGGCGGCTCTCCGGTGAGCCCTTCCTGACAGGCGACGGCCCGCTCAAAGGGGCGCTGGCGGCCAGCATCGGGGCCGAAACCGGGAGGGCGCCCGAGTACTCAACAGCGGGTGGTACGTCCGATGGTCGGTTCGTTGCCCCCTTTGGTACCGAAGTCCTTGAATTCGGGCCATTAAACGCTTCAATTCATAAGGTGAACGAGGCAGTCGGAATTGACGATCTCACGCGTCTGACCCGGATCTATCGGGGAACGTTGGAGCGCCTCCTGGGTCCTTAAAGGCCTCGGTATCGTCTATACTCATCCTCTCGGAGACACGACGTTTATGGACAACATGCCGAGCATTATCGTAACTCTCAATAAAGCTGTCGTCCGCCAACTCCAGTTGCCCCAAGGCGATCTCTCCATCGGCCGCCGCGCAAGCCATGCACTGGTCTTGGAGGATGCGGCGGTGAGTGCCGATCATGCGAGTATATTCACCGTGGGCCAGGACTCCTTCCTGAAGGACCTCGACAGCACCAACGGGACCTATATCAATAAGCGCCGCACTCGCAAACACCACCTGAAACCGGGGGATGAGATCACGATCGGCAAATACACCTTGGTCTACCAGGATCAGGATATGGTGCCGGCGACGCCGCAACCCGCGGGCTTCGGCGATGCCGCCTTGTTCGTCTTGACAGGGTTCAATGACGGCAAGCGCATCGAGCTGACAAGCACCGTCACCCACCTCGGAATGGCCGGCCAATCGGCGGCGTTTCTGTCCCGTACCGGCGACCGCTACACCCTCATGGCGGGCTCCGACGGGACCCATGTCTCGCATAACGGCAAGCCCGTGACCCCGGGAGGCCATCTCCTGACGTCGGGGGATATCATCGAGGTAGGAGAGACCCGTCTTCAGTTTTACCAACGATGAGTGCTTGACGCGCCCGCCACCGTAACAGTAGCTTTAGGCCCAAATCACGTGCGATACCGGCAGCCGAGGCGCGGGGAAGGAATATGGATGACTTGAGAGCGCAGAATCTGCGAGTGGAGTTCGCGAAAACGGCGGACGAAATCGCAGAAGCGCAAAGGCTGCGCTACCAAGTGTTCGCGCGCGAACTCGGTGCCGCAATCGGCGACAAAGACAGTCAATACGACGAGGACCGCTTCGATCCCTACTGCGCACACATGGTCGTGCGCGATGAGGTCGATCGTGTGGTGGCGTGTTCGCGCATCTTGACCCAGGAGGCGGCCGCCCGCTGCGGGGGGTTCTATTCCGAGGCGGAATTCGATCTCGCCCCTATCCTCGCCCTGCCTGGACGTGTCATGGAGGTCGGGCGCATCTGCGTTCACACGGATTATCGTCGCGGCCCCGCCATCGCCCTGCTGTTGGCTGGTCTCGCCCAATTCATGGAAGATGGGCCTCACGACTACCTGATCGGCTGCGGCAGCGTGCCCCTGAATCCGGATCGTACCCAGGCCTTGCGCACCGTCATGGCTCTGATCCGCCGCTATGGTTGCCCGGAGCCCTACCGCGTGACACCGCGCAATCCCCTCCCCCTCGTCGAGCATACAAACAACGACGAAGGTGACGAGAGCGCGGCCCCGGCCCTATTACGCGCCTATATGCGCCTGGGTGCCTATGTGGGCGGCGCCCCGTGTCTCGACCCGGCCTTCGACGTGGCCGATGTCCTCATCGTCCTATTGCGTAGCCGATTCAACCGGCGCTATCTCGAACGCCTCCTGGGGCGCTCCTACAAGCAACAAGTCGCGTGAAGCTGCCGGGCGGGGCGCTGGTCCGTCTCCTGGCGCTGATCGCGCACGCCCTGTGGGGAACCGTGGTCGCGACCATCGCGCCCGCGAACGCACTCATCGAGACCGATGCCGGTCGGCGTATCGTCCGATTCTGGCACCGAGGCGTACTCTCGCTGCTCGGCATCCGTCTCAAAACCTTGGGTCGGCCCGTGGACGCACCCGCCCTCATTGTTGCGAACCACATCTCCTGGGTCGACATCGCCGCCCTCGGGGCGCTTTGCCCGGGACATTTCGTAGCGAAGTCGGAGATCGAGGGATGGCCGGTTCTGGGCTGGCTTGCCCGCCAAGCTGGGACCTTTTATATCAAACGGGGAGACCGCAAGGCTTCGGCCGCGGTCGCAACGCGCATGACCGAGGCCTTCATTCGCGATCAGTCGGTTCTGCTTTTTCCCGAAGGCACCTCGACCGACGGACGCCAGGTGCACCCTTTCCACGCGCGCCTCTTCGCCGCCACGATCGAAGCAGGATGCCCGGTGCAACCCGTCGTCTTGCGCTACCCGGATCGCTCAGGCGCCATCCATGCCGCCGCGCCCTTCATTGGGGACGACACCCTGCTTCATCATCTCTGGGGACTGCTGCGGGCGCGCGGCGAGTTCACGGTCGAGCTCCGCTTCCTCGCCCCTGAACTGCCGACAGGTCTCACGCCGCGCGCGCTTGCCACCCGCACACGCGACGTGATCGTGGCCCATCACGGCAACGCCCACGAGACCCCCGCGGAAGTTCTCTGAAGACGCCCGAACCCTGGCGCCACCGCATCGACACATCGTCGCGCCCCGTTCCAGGCGAAGAGCTGGGCACTGAAATGGCTGGCATGCTCCTGGACGCCTCCATTGAGCAACGCCTCAGCGGCCCGGGCGCGGTGGCGAGAAACAGGCGTCAGCTGGCAGCGCCGCGACGCGCGGAAGGTCACGCGCGTCGGCTCCCGAGGCAAAACTTCCCCGCTCCACAGCTCGGGCGGATCCCGCCCGGAAACGGATTCATAGGATGTACAGCCTGATATGTCGGCCAATCCCGTTTTTCATCCACAACAACACCCGTGCCGCGTTTCTGCCCCTGGAATCACCGGGCCTCGCGTGGGGGGCATTGCTACAGAGGTCGCCGCGATCACGGGCATAAGACCCTACGGATGCTGAAGCGATATACCCACCCAAAAGCGAAGAATTTGGTGGGGGCGGATGCCGTGCCACTCCACGCTCCCGAATAGAAACCGTAGGGGCAAGTTGTGGTGTATGTTCGTTCACTGGAAGGTGCACTAGTGGGGTTGTGCGCACCCATTGTCGACCAACCCTGCACCCCAAGGACGCTGCACGATAAAGCCGCGCAGCGCTGGTGACTTCTACGTTGGGCCTCTAAGATGATGGCGTGAGTTTTGGGAAAGGAGTGAAACGATGGCCAAATTCGCCCCATTCGATGCTGCTGACTATCTGGATGATGAGGAGACCATTGCGGAGTACATCGCTGCCGCATTGGAAGATTCCAATCCCGATGTATTTCTAACAGCCGTGCGTGATGTAGCCCGCGCCCGTGGAATGGCGCAACTGGCTAAAGACACCGGTCTCGGTCGCGAAAGCCTTTACAAGGCACTTACGCCTGGGGCTAAGCCTCGCTACGACACAATGCTTAAACTGCTTCATCCGCTCGGCGTCAAGCTCTCAGCTTCACCCGTGCATCCATGAGCCACATGCCATTCCCTGTCAGGCCCAACCCGTCCATCAAGATTGGTGATGGCTCGGAATGCGTTGGCCACACGATGATCAGACATCAGATACGCCTCGCACGCGGTTCCCTGGCTGGGCATGGGCCCGGCCTCCGGGACCGAGAGGAAAGGGTCGAGTGGCGGGCGGCTGTTGCCGCCCTCACCGCCCGGCGTCACAGTCTACTGAAAGGCGCAACCCGCCTGGAGGCCCATCGCCCTCAATATCTTCGCAAGCGGGCAAAACCCGGTGATGGAAGACTGCAGGAGGTTGACTCCGACGAACGCCGTCACCCACAACCAATCCGCCGAAACATAATGGGCAAGCAGCAGGCTCAGCAAAACCACGCTCCCCGCAAACGCCAATACCACACGTTCCACTGACATGAAGCCACCTCATCGTCAAGATTGTCTTAGCGTCTAGTATATCACCATCTGTTAATATGTTGGGAATGGATGTGGCGCGCCCCGACACTGCCGCCTGTGCGGGTATCTATGGGGGGATGACAGGACCAGGCTTTCTTGTTTCCATAAGCGGATTACCGTCTCCGCCGACCGATCGGGCGCCCCATCAATACCAGGGTTGTATCGTGTCAAAAGACTTCCTCCATCCTTCGCGACACCCCCGGCTGGTCCCGTTTCTAAGCCCGCTCCTGGCCTCCTTCTGGACCCCAGGCCATTGGACGCTCGTGGGCGCCACCGCAGTCCAGTACGCCGCCGCCCAGAAGGCAGTCTTCGTAAGACGACGACAAGGGCCAGTCGGCGTCTTCGTCGGGGGATTTCAAAAAAGCGCGGTGGCCGGCCTCGATTACAATGCCCGGATAGGGCAAGTGCTTTTTGGGCTTGGCGGGGCGTACCTCACGCACACAACGTTCGTCAACGGCACGCACTGGAATTTCGAAGTGCGCCTGGCCTACCGTTTCACGCCGCGACTCGAGGCCCTGTGGACGCACTTTAGCAACTGTAAGCAGATCTGCGGCTTCGACCGATCCGGCCCGAACCTCGGCTGGGAATTCCTCGGGGTCGGCTATCGCTTCTCCTGAGAGCAGATGGCGCACGACCACGCTCATACCGCTTTGGAAATACCTACGGAGGGGACTTGCTATTGCCGGAAATCAAAGCAAATCCGGCCACGGATACCGGCGATCGGCGACTGCCACGAATGACGGGTTGAGCTGCCGCGAGTGATCGTACACGAGCGACCTCCGCCCCGCCGTCCAAACCGCGCCACCGCTCTCCTCCACGACACACTGCCCGGCAGCCGTATCCCAGGTGTGCGTGGGACCAAATCGTGGATAGAGGTCGGCTCGGCCTTCCGCCAACCAGCCAAACTTCCAGGCCGAACCGAGGGACGAACGCTCAATCCCGTGCTCGTCACACGCCAAGGCCGCGCAGAGGCTCGCAAGCGCCTCGGTGCCGTGCCGTGCGCTTCCGACGATACGCACAGCTCCTCCCAAGAAGGCGCGGCCGCGGAGCCGCTCGACCCTCCCCCCCTCCTTCTTAAATGCCCCGAACCCCTTCGTGGCGAAGTAGGATTCGCCCGTCACCGGCACATGGACGACACCGACGACAGGTCGTCCGCTTTCGACCAAGGCTATGTTCACCACGAAGGCGTCGGTGCGCGCCACATACTCCTTGGTTCCGTCAAGCGGGTCCACCGACCAATACCGGTCGCCCGTGATCTCATCACCCTCTTCCGAGGCGACCGGGATCTCCGGCGTGGCGCGCCCCAGAACTTCCATGATCGCCTCGTGCGCCGCATGGTCAGCGGGGGTCACGGGGCTTCCATCGCCTTTCATGGTAACGGGTCCGCTGGCCCGATAATGTTGCAGTATCGCTACCGCTGCTTGCCCTGCGGCCTCTTGCGCCGACTTCAGATACCGTTCGTAATTCTCATCCACGCCACCACACCTCTCTCATGCCGCTCATCGATCCAGAAAACCCCTCCATTATCCCATATCAAAGTCATCCCGTATCCCAATTCGGTCCTAGCCACCGGACGACCCACCGCCACAAGCGCCGTTATTGGCATACTTTCCCTGTGCGTATTATGGCAATTTTACGCGTCTATGTTTCCATGCCCGATAATGCATGACAGCCAATATGCGCTCGAAAGATCAAGGGTGCTGCTATTGTCGCTAAAATGCGGTATAGTGCTGGTGCAGAAGATCGAGAATCGATCTTTTTTTGACACCATGACGGCAACGGTCCTTTAAGGTAGCATCCGTGGAACCATAAAGGAATTGCGTTGTCTATGACGAACAAACGACCATTTTAAGGTAAACCCAATCGATGACAATGAAGATCACAGCGGCAACACGGGCATTGACGGCACTGGCACAGGAGACGCGACTTGGTATCGTGCGCCTTTTGGTGAAAGTGGGTCCGGACGGACTCGTAGCCGGGCAAATTGCCCTACGCCTGAAACTGGCGCCGGCCACCTCATCCTTCCATCTGTCGCAGCTCACTCAGGCCGGCCTTATCAAGCCGTCCCGCGAGGGACGATCGATACGGTATTCCCCGGTCCTTGCAACTATTGGGGAATTGCTTGCGTTCCTTGAAGAGAACCTGAGCGGCGGACCCACAGAAAAGAGCCTGCCGAAAGCGGCGGCGAAGTCGACCCCCAAGGCGGCACCTAAGGTGGCAGCCAAAGGTGCTTCGAAAGCGGTCGCCAAGAAAAAGAAGGTGGGTCGTAGGTAAACCCGGATAGACAAGGGGGCAGCACGGGTGGGCGATCCGTTCGCCCGTGTTGTTCGTTAGTCGTTCGAGCGAGCGCATAGAATCACAAGCTTCAAGTCGCGCATCACGAGAGGCGCGAATGTCGTTTGTTCGTAAAGTACGAGACCGCGAGTGGGATGGTGGAAGGTCTTGAGGGCCGCGTCTCTGAATGACACCTCGCGTCGTTGCCAATAGTCACGAAATTCGCGACTGCGCGAGGCGAGATCGGCCACCATCTCCTCATGGCGTGGATCACCTGCGAGGTCCGCGCTGTCGGCCGCAAACTCCGCGACCAAGCGACGCGCTCGCCCTGGCCAGTCCACGATGAAATCGCGCGCCGCCGGCACCGAGAAAACGAAATCGAGCAAATTCCGCTCGTGGCTCCCCTCCCCCAGCCAATCCGGAAACAATTCTTGCGCCTCCTTGTTCCAGGCCAAGGCGTCCCAATAGCGCCCCAGACAATAGGCGGGCGTGGCAATGTGCGTAATGACGGATGTCATCTCGGCCGGCGCCTGTGGAACGAGGCGCGTCACGCGCTGCGGACCGAGCCCGGCGACCTCCCAGAGATAGCGCCGCTCGGCATCGGTGACACCCAACACCTCTGCCAGCCTCGCTAGAGTGTCCGGCGACACACCGGCGGCCCGCCCTTGCTCGATCCATGTATACCAAGTCGCACTGATGCCACATTGCGCGGCCAATTCTTCGCGGCGCAGCCCAGGGGTCCGGCGTCGACGCCCACCTGGAGGCACTGTCATGCGCTCCCGCAGGGTCCGCAAGAAGTGGCCGAGCTCCTTTTGTCGCGCGGTCATGGCTTTTTCCATGGGTTCTTGTACCAGTATAACTAGGCCACCTGGTACCCGTATAGCATGGGCGTATGCTGCATGCGACTCAAAGCTCCGAGGATACTCAACCATGAACCATGAACAAGATGTCGCTCGCCAATTCGACGCGACCGCCGCTCGTTACGAAACGAGCCCGATCCACGCCCAGGGCCCGGATCTTCCCCTGTTTCGGGCGGCCGCCGCGTCCTTGCGGCCACAACACGCCTTGGACGTCGGCTGCGGGCCCGGACACGTCGCCTTGGCCCTCGCGCCCTTCTGCGAGACCGTGCAGGCCGTCGATGCCAGCCTTGAGATGATCAAGATCGCGAGTGCCCGCGCCCGGGATGGGGCCTGCACGAACATCGTCTGCCAGCAAGCCGTGGTCGCAAGCCTTCCGTTCGCCGATGCCAGCATGGACCTCGTGACCTGCCGGTTCAGCGCCCACCATTGGCGCAACCTGTCTTCAGGGTTACAGGAAATCGCCCGTGTCTTGCGTCCTGGGGGCAGCTTCGTTCTCACCGACAGCGTCGCGCCGGACGACCTCTTGGCCGACACCCATCTGCAAACGATCGAACTCTTGCGCGATACCAGTCATGTCCGCAACCTCACGGTCTCCGCGTGGATGGCGCGTCTCGCCGCCCATGACTTGCGGCCCGCGCACACCGACCACTTTCGGGTCTTGATCGCGTTCGACGACTGGGTGGCGCGCGCCAAGACGCCAACGACACGCGTGGCAGTGCTCAAGGATCTGCTCCGCCATGCCCCGATCGAGGTACGTGATCGTCTTGGCATCAAGGAAGACGGATCCTTTTATCTCGATGTGCTGACCGCGCAGTGTCGAAAGGCGCCCCTCTAGGCCGCTAGCGAGGGGTGCAAAAGCGGTTCTCTATCGTTCCTATCCCAGCGATACGCATACGCACGACATCGCCAGAGTGGAGATAGCGGGGCGGTTTACGGCTCATGCCGACCCCGGCCGGCGTACCGGTGGCGATGACATCTCCCGGCTCAAGCGTGACCAGATGCGACAAATAACTCACCAGCGCCGGGACGTCATAGATCATGTCCGAGGCCCGACCGTGTTGCCGCAACTCTCCATTGACCCAGGTCTCGAGCGTAAGGCCTTGTGAAGGGCCGAGATCGTCCCTCTCCACGATAGCCGGACCCATGGGCGCGAAACCGTCGGCGATCTTGCCGGCGAGCCATTGGCTGGTACGGAATTGCAGGTCACGGGCGCTCACATCGTTGATGACGGTATATCCGAATACATAATCGAGGGCATCATTTACCGAAACCCGGTTCGCGCGCCGACCAATAACGACCCCGAGCTCGACCTCGTAGTCGACGGCCTGCGTATTCATCGGCAACATGATGTCATCCCGCGGACCCGATATGGCATTGGCCCATTTCGCGAATAGCGGCGGTTCCGCTGGTATGGGCTGCCCCACCTCGCGGGCGTGACAGCGGTAGTTCAGGCCGATCCCGATGAAACGGCCCGGGTCGTGGAGAGGCGCACCGATCGCCACCGGCTCCTCTCGTAATGCCGCCGAGCGGCAATGCGCGCCGCCGAGACGCACGGCTGCGAGAAAATCGCTCACCCCAGGCCGAGCCAATAGCATCCGCAGGCTTCCCTGCGCGAACGCCACGCCGAGTCCGGGAATCGCGCGCAGACCCATCTCCCGATAGCGGCTGTAACAAGCCGCCAGATCATGCAGGCCCTCGGGTGTTCTCACGCCCAGGCGATAGCGGCCTCGTCCAACCTTATAACGCAAAAACTCCATACCTCGCCCCCCTTTCTAATGAACTCGGCGGACGTTTCGCCGCCCTCCTATAAATCACCGTGATATGCCCCATAATGCTATGAAATAACTATCTGATTTTTATCAGCTTATTAAAACAATTCCCTAGCATAAGGGCACTCCTTTCCTGTAAGGTCCACGCATCGGAACTCTTACGTTTTCGGAGATCATATGTCCGCAGTCGAGCACAGCCACGATCACAGCAACCAGGAGATCAAGTACTCCACTTGTTATATGTGCGCCTGTCGCTGCGGCATCAAGGTCACCATAGAGAACAACCAAGTCCGCTTCATTCAAGGTAATCGCAATCACCCTATCAATAAAGGTGTGCTCTGTGCCAAAGGATCGGCCGGCATCATGAAGCAGTGCTCGCCGGCACGTCTGCGCAGCCCGCTGCTACGCAAGCCCGGCACGGAACGTGGCGCGGGGGAGTTTATCGAGATCTCCTGGGAACACGCGCTCGACATGCTGAGCGAGCGCTTGGCGCACATCCGCGCGACCGATCCCAACAAATTCGCGTTTTTCACCGGGCGCGACCAGATGCAGGCGCTGTCGCGTCTGTTCGCCGAACAGTTCGGAACCCTCAACTGGTCCGCCCATGGTGGCTTCTGCTCGGTCAACATGGCCGCCGCCGGACTCTATACATTGGGCTACGCCTTTTGGGAATTCGGTGACCCGGACTGGGATCGCACCAAGTACTTCATGCTTTGGGGGGTCGCCGAAGACCACAACTCCAACCCCATGAAGATCGGCATCGAGAAACTGAAAAGCCGCGGCGGCAAATTCGTCGGCATCAATCCCGCGCGCACGGGCTACCAGGCGGTCGCCGATGAGTGGGTCCCCATTCGGCCCGGTACCGACGCCATGCTTGCCCTGTCCATGGTGCATGTCCTGCTGTCGCGCGAACTCTTCGACTGGGACTTTCTCATCCGCTACACGAACTCGCCCTTCCTGGTCGTCCAGACGCCAGGCGAGAAGGGCGACGGCCTCATCTATCGTGACGAGGCCGGCCATCCGCTTGCGTGGGATCTCAAGAAAGAAGCGTTCGTCAACGGTCTCGATGCCGCGTGCCACCCAGCGCTCTTCGGCGAACACAAGACCCCTGATGGCCGCACCGTGAAGACCGTCATGACACTGCTCACTGAGCGCTATCTCGATGAGCGCTTTGCGCCTGAGAATGCCGCGAAGATCTGCGGCATCTCGGCCAGCACCATCGAGCGGCTGGCACTCGAAATGGCGCATGTGGCCTTCAAGGAGACCATAGAGATTGCCGTCGAATGGACCGACTGGGCCGGCCGCAAACACGACAAATTCATCGGGCGACCGGTGTCCATGCACGCCATGCGCGGCGTATCGGCGCATTCCAACGGCTTCCAGGCGGCGCGCGCGATTCACTTCCTGCAGATCCTGCTCGGCACCATAGACTGCCCTGGGGGATTCCGCGCCAAGGCCCCCTACCCGCGTCCGGTCCCGTCGCCCGGCAAGCCGGCCAAACACAGCGCCCCGAACACGCCACTCGATGGACACCCGCTCGGTTTCCCGACAGCGCCCGAGGATCTCGTGGTCGACGATAACGGGGAGCCCTTGCGCATTGACAAGGCCTACTCCTGGGAGGCCCCCTTGGCCAACCATGGGCTCATGCACATGGTGATCACGAATGCCGTGAATGCGGACCCCTACCCGATCGATACGTTGCTGTTCTTCATGGCCAACATGGCCTGGAACTCGACCATGAACACGGCGAATATCCAGGACATGCTGCGCGAGAAGCGTCCCGACGGCGAGTACAAAATCCCGTTCCTGGTTGTAGTGGACGCCTTCCATTCGGAAACCGTGCATTTCGCGGATCTCGTATTGCCTGACACGACCTACCTCGAGCGCTACGACGCGATCTCACTGCTCGATCGCCCGATCTCGGAGCCCGACGCAGTGTGCGACTCAATACGTCACCCACTGCTCGCGCTCGATCGCGACGTGCGTCCCTGGCAGGAGGTGCTGGTGGAGTTGGGCGCGCGCCTAAAGCTTCCTGTGTTCACGAAACCTGATGGCACGCCCAAATACAAGGGCTACAAGGACTTCATCACCTATTACGAACGCGAGCCTGGAATTGGCTTTCTGGCCGGCTATCGCGGCGTCGATGGCAGCAAGTCGCTACGCGGTGAACCCAACCCCCAACAGTGGGAGCGCTATATCGAAAACCAGGGCTTCTTTCAGTACCACCTGCCCAAGGGTATCAGCTATCTGCGCTTCGCCAACAAAGGCTACCTGGAGTTCGCCACCGAGGCTGGTTTCCTGAAGAGCCCCGAGCCCATCGTCATTGAGCTCTACTCCGAGGCCATACAAAAATTCCGCCTCGCCGGACTCGGCCTCTATGACGGGCCCATGCCGAAAGAGCGTGTCGATCAGGAGCGGCTCGCCACCTATTTCGATCCCCTGCCTGACTACTACGAGCCTTTGGAGCAGCAGCGGGTCGACAAGAACGAGTATCCGTTCTTTGCGGTCAACCAGCGCCCCATGATGATGTACCACTCTTGGGACTCACAGAACGCCTGGTTGCGGCAGATCATCGCGCAGAATCACCTGTATATGAACCGCGCGCGCGGCGAGAGCCTGGGTCTCCAGGACGAGGACTGGGTGTGGGTCGAGTCGCATAACGGCAAGATCCGCGTACAGCTGCGCCTGATCGAGGGCTGCCAGGAGGATACGGTGTGGACCTGGAACGCGATCGGCAAGCAATCCGGCACCTGGGGCTTGAAACCCGACGCACCGGAAGCCACGCAAGGCTTCCTGATGAATCACCTGATCTCGGAGCTGCTCCCGGAGAAGGCGGGCGAACGGCGCATCACAAATTCCGATCCCATAACGGGTCAGGCGGCCTGGTACGACCTGCGCGTGAAGGTGACGCGCGCCGCGCCCGGTGAGGAAGGCGTGTGGCCAACCTTCGCCAACGTGCCGCCCTTGCCCGGCGCCGCTCCCAAACCCGACGTGCTGCGCTACAACACGCGCACCAAAGCCTAAAAAAGGAGCTAGTCATGCGTTTAGGCCTTGTCATCGATCTCGACACCTGCGTGGGCTGTCATGCCTGCGCGACTGCGTGTAAGGAATGGAACACGAGCTCCATCACAGCCCCGCTCACCGACTACGAGCCGTACGGAAAGGAGCCGTCAGGCGTGTGGTTCAATCGCGTCCGCCACTACGAGGTCGGCGATTATCCGAATAACAAGACCATCAATTTCCCGATGTCGTGCATGCACTGCGAGAACGCCGAGTGCGTGACCGTGTGCCCGACGGGCGCCTCCTACAAGCGCCCCGAAGACGGCATCGTGCTCATAGATCAGGACAAGTGTATGGGCTGCAACTACTGCTCTTGGGCTTGCCCCTACGGCGCGCGCGAACTTGACCGCGCGTCGGGCACCATGAAGAAGTGCACCCTGTGCGTGGATCGCATCTACGACCAGGCCTTGCCCGAGGAAGAACGTCAGCCGGCCTGCGTGCTGGCCTGCCCCGCGCACGCCCGCTTGTTTGGCGATCTCGACGACCCGGACAGTGTCACGAGCCGTGCCGTGCGCGACCGCGGTGGTTACCCGCTCATGCCCGAACTCAACTACAACCCGACCAACCAGTATCTGCCACCACGAACACGGCCCGCGATCCCCACCTCCGACCTGCCGCGCGGATCGCTCGCGCGTAAGGTCAAAGAGTGGGTCAACCGTGTCATTGAACGTTAAATTTTTCTTAAAGGGACCTTAAAAATATGAACCCGTCACTTGCCGTCATATTCTTAACGCTTTTTTCCGGCGCCGGATTCGGTCTTATGGCGATGGTCGCGGTCGTCAACGACTTCGCGATCGACGGGGCCTTGAGCCCGTTACGCACCGCCATCCTCGTGGCCCTCGCCCTCTTGCTCGTCACCATGGGCATGGTCTCGTCGACAGCCCACCTCGCGAACCCAAAGAACGCTTGGCGCGCCTTCACGCGCTGGCGGACCTCGTGGCTCGCGCGCGAGGGCGTGTTCGCAGTGCTTTTCTATCCGCTCGCGATCGCCTATCTCGGCTGGGTATTCTTCATGAACAATGATCGCGACAGCGTGGCGCTCTTGCTCGGCAACGTCACAGCCCTGGTCGGGCTCATCACCATCTTCTGCCAAGGCATGATCTATGCCTGCCTGCGCACCATACGCCAGTGGCACACGCCGCTCGTTCCGGCGAATTTCTACGCCTTGGGGCTTGCCACCGGCATGACCGTTCTTACCACGAGCCGCCTGCTGGCCCACCGCCACGACCTCGCCATGGTGAGCATCGCCTGCTCGCTTTTGGTGGCCGCGGCGGTCATGAAGGCCATCTATTATTTCTGGATCGGCGCGCCGAGCGGGACTACCTTGCAGACCGCCACGGGCTTTACAGGCGGCCGTGTGCGGCTCCTCGACCAGGGGCACACCTTCGGGACCTTCCTCACCCGCGAGTTCAGTAACTGCATAAGCCCCCGACGCGCCCTCAATTTCAAGGTCGCGGTCTATGTCGTGGGCTTCCTGGCTCCGATCGCGATTCTGCTTGCCGCCACCCACGCGGCCATCGGTCTTGCGGTGCTGTTGGCGCCGGTCCTCGCCTTCATTGGCATCGGTCTTGAGCGTTACCTCTTTTTCGTCGAGGCAAAGCACGTCGTGAACCTCTACCATGGCCGTATGCCGGGCCCCTTGCCGCAGATGCACCCGGCGTTGCGCGCAGGCGCCAAGGACACCGTGCCTGCCGGCAAGCGGCGTCTCGTGCCGAGCTACGACGAACGCTAGAGACGAAAGAGAGGTGATCGGGGCCCTTGCACTCGCTATAGTAGTGTCCGAAGTATCGAGCACGCGAGGAGTAGGCGATGGCGGATGAGAGACGAAGTGATACGCTCACGCATTTCGATGCCGAGGGCCAGGCGCGTATGGTGGATGTCGGCGACAAGCCCGCCACCCACAGGGTGGCCACGGCCGAGGGGCGCATCACGATGGCCCCAGACACCGCGACCGCCATCCGTGCCGGTACAAGCCGCAAGGGGGACGTGCTGGGCGTGGCGCGCATAGCGGCGATCCAGGCGGCCAAGCGCACTGATACATTGATCCCGCTCTGCCATCAAGTGCCAATTTCCGGATTGGAAGTGGCATGGGATTTCCCCGATCCCACCTGTCTGCGCTGTTCGGTAACCGTCCACACGGTGTATGCGACCGGAGTGGAGATGGAGGCCCTGACGGCGGTTGGCGTGGGACTACTGACCGTCTACGATATGTGTAAGGCCATGGATCGCGGCATGGTCATCGATGGGATATGCTTGTTACATAAGGAGGGTGGCCGCTCTGGAACCTGGGATCGCACATAATCGAACTGAAACAGCATATCTGGCGCAATCGGCGACCGATCTCCACGATCGATTCGGGCGCCGTATATCGTATCTGCGGGTCTCCCTTACCGAACACTGCAATCTGCGCTGCCGCTACTGCTCCCCCGAAGATGGGACGCCGCGGTTTGCCCGCAAGGACCACCTCGCCCCCGACGAGCTCGACCGACTGCTGAGGGTCTTTCATACGCTGGGCGTACGCCATATGCGTTTTACCGGCGGCGAGCCCCTACTCTACCCCTGGCTTACCGATCGGGTCGCGTATGCTCGCGACCTCGGCGTCGAAAAGCTGAGCGTGAGCACCAATGGCTATCTGCTGGACCGCCTCGCTCAACCGCTGGCGCAAGCGGGCCTGCGACGGATCAACATGAGCCTAGACAGCCTGTCGGAGGAACGCTTCGCGCGCATCACCCGGGGTGGCGATCTCAAGCGTGTCCTGCGCGGGCTTTTTGTCGCCCGCGACTGCATTCCCCACATCAAATTGAATGTCGTCCTCCTGAAGGACGAAAACCTGGATGAGATCCCCGAGCTTGTCGATTTCGCACTGGACGAGGGCTTCGACATCCAGTTCATAGAGACCATGCCCCTCGGAATCGCCGGCAGCGCGAGCCGTGCGCAAAGCTACGCGAGTGTCGCCGAGGCCGAGGCACACATCCGCCGATCGCACGCCTTGGAGTCGCGCCCGCGGGCGGCGGACGATGGGCCCGCCCGCCGCTTTGGCGTAGCGGGCTTTGCGAGCGAAATCGGTTTTATAAGCCCGATCAGCCAGAATTTCTGCGCCGGATGCAATCGCGTGCGCCTCACCTCCACCGGGCGGCTCGTGTATTGTCTCGGGCAGGAAGACGGCGTGGATCTGCTGGAGCCTTTGCGCGGCGGCTTTACGGATGAGTCCTTAACGGATTTCATTCGCCACAAGGTCTGGCACGAGAAACCCGAACGGCACACCTTCAACGACGAACCTGGACGCGCCGCCCCGGTGTATATGATGCGGCTGGGGGGTTAACCATGATCACAGTTCGCTGCTTTGCCACGGTGCGCGAGATCCTAGGGTACGCCATGCGCGAACTTCCGCCCTCGCACGAACCACAACTGGCATCCGATATTCTGACTGTGATCGCGGGTGAACGCGCAGCGGACCTTCCCAAACCTCTGCTGGTCGCCATCAACTGCGAACACGCCTCTTTGACAAGCCCCGTGAAGGATGGCGACGAAATCGCCTTCTTCCCACCCGTGAGCGGCGGCTGATGATCATCCGATTACAGACCTCGGACTTCGATCCCGAGCGCGAGGCGCAGGCGCTCGACGTGAAAGGCGCGGGGGCGCGCGTAAGCTTCGTCGGCACCGTACGCGACCGCGCGCAGGACCGCCGGATCGAGACCCTTGAGATCGAGCACTATCCGGAGATGACCCGTGCTGAGCTCACGCGCATAGGTAGCGCCGCGCAGACCGCCCACCATCTCCTGGAAGTCCTTATCATCCATCGCTACGGGCGCCTCCAAGGCAATGAACGCATCGTTCTCGTCACGGTCTGGTCCGCCCATAGGGCCGAGGCCTTCGCCGGCTGCCAGGCCATCGTCGATGCCCTGAAGACCCGCGCACCCTTCTGGAAAAAAGAGATCTCGCCCGAGGGGGCTGTGTGGGTCCCGGGTCACACGCCGCAGGACTTAAGGTAGGCGCGCCAAGACCTCCGTGAGCTTCTCCTCCAAGGCGAGCCACTCCTCTTCATCGACCTGCTGGCGCGCCGTGATGGCGGCGCGCTCCGCCTGCAAGACCTTGATCGCTTCACCCCCCTGCTGGTAGGCGCGCGGATCGCCAAGCACGGCGTCGATCTCACCCAGGCGCGCGCTATCGGCAGCCATACGTGCCTCGACCACCCTCTGCGCGCGCACAAAGGTCTTCGACGACACCCCGGAGCGTCGCGCCTCCCTCGTCGGCTTAGGCGGCGCCTTAATCTCGCGGGCTTGGGTCGTCTCGCGCTGATAATCGTCGAGATCGCCCGCATACTCCTGCACGTGCCCACCTCCCACGACCCACAACGTATCGGCGCACGAGCGGATCAAGTGGCGGTCGTGCGATACCAACACCAGGGCGCCCGTGTAGTCCTGCAGGGCAAAGCTCAAGGCCTCGCGCATCTCGAGATCCAGGTGATTGGTGGGCTCGTCCAAAAGCAAGAGGTGCGGTCGGCTCCACGCAAGCCCGGCCAGCACGAGCCGGCTCTTTTCCCCACCCGACAACCCCCGGATTGCGCGCTCGAGACCTGCCGCTCCGAACCCGAAGCCCCCGAGATAGTCACGCAGGGTCTGCGGTTGCGCACTCCGATCCAAGGCCGTGAGATAGGAAAACGGTGTCTCTTCGGGGTTGAGCTGCTCCAGCTGATGTTGCGCAAAATAGCCGATCGTCAGGCCCGCCCCGACCGTCCGGGTGCCGGCGGTCGGGGCGAACTCCCCCAAGAGCACCTTCAAAAAGGTCGATTTGCCGGCGCCGTTGCGACCGATCACGCTCACGCGATCGCCGGGCGCGATCGCAAGCCCCACGCCTGCGAACAAGGGCTCCGCTGCGGGATAGCCAAACGACACACCCCGTAGCGCAATCAGCGTATCGGGCGCGCGTTCCGGGCCTTTGAGGGGCAAGGTATAGCGCACTTCGCCCCGGAGCTTTGTGACGCGCTCCATACGCTCCAGCATCTTTAGCCGACTCTGCGCTTGACGCGCCTTGCTGGCCTTGGCCCGGAAGCGGGCCACGAAACGCTCCAGCGCCTCGACCTGAGCGGCCTGTTTGCTCTGCGCCGCCTCCCTTTGGGTGGACTCCAGGGCGCGCCGCTCGACATAAGCGTCGTAGGACCCCGCATACAGAGACACCGCGTGATCGTGGATCGCGGCGATGCGATTGACGACCGCATTCAGAAAGTCCCGGTCATGCGAAACGACGATGAGCGCCCCGTCGAACCGCGCCAGATACTGCTCGAGCCACGCGATCGCCTCCAGGTCCAAATGGTTGGTGGGCTCGTCCAAGAGCAAGAGGTCGGCGCGCGCCATGAGCGCGCGGGCGAGATTCAGGCGCATGCGCCAGCCGCCACTCAAGACCCGCACCGGACGCCCCAGGTCCTCCTGCGAGAACCCAAGGCCGGCCAGGAGCTGGCTTGCCCGGGCTTGAGCCCCAAAGCCCCCGATCAGCTCGTAGCACGCCTGGGCCGCGAAATAGCGCTCGTCATGAATACCACCCGCCAGCGTCTCCTCCAGGGCCCGCAGCTCCCGATCTCCATCCAGGGTAAACGCCAGTACCGAGTCCTCGGTGTCCGGAATCTCCTGGGCGGCCGCCACGACCCGCACCGCGCCTGCAAACTCAAGGCGCCCCTCCTCGGGCTCCTGACGCTCCTGGATGATCTTCAAGAGCGTCGACTTCCCTGACCCGTTGCGACCGACGAGCCCGATCCGCTGCCCCCGGTACACCTCAAACGACACGGCGCGGAAGAGCTCCTCGCCCCCTACGCGAAACGACAAATCACGGACATTCAGCATGGCGCTATTCTACGGCCTCGAACCCCGCTTGGCGACGCGCCACGCCTGGCCTGCCACGCCCCTCATCCCTCCGGTGACTGCCGTCACGTGCCCCAACCTCATCAGCGCCGCCCAAAGTGCTTTGATACGGCTAGGCGCTTACGGTATGATGCGGTCCGGAACGGGGCGTAGCGCAGCCTGGTAGCGCACCTGAATGGGGTTCAGGTGGTCGGAGGTTCAAATCCTCTCGCCCCGACCAAAATCTCCTCTATAATCCAGCTGTTACAGCACACTTTCCCACAGCCTTCGGTTTC
>JAKAXK010000016.1 GCA_021827145.1 Pseudomonadota bacterium | reverse complement strand
CTCACAATCCGCCAAGGGTCTGCCCGCAGCGCCGCGAACACGATCAAGACGACAGTTCCTGCAAACGCAAGCGCCCCGCCGACGATGTGACTTATACTGTTGAAAAGTTCCTCACGCCGCATGCGGCACCCCTAGACAATGCACTGCCTGCGAGCCCCCATACACCGTCCTACGGTTCGATCCGACACTCTTTGACCACAACTCTGGCACTCGGCATCCCAAAGAGCTAGGCTCGTCTCGGCGCCTTCGCACAAAATCCTCGTTATCATCCTTTCCATGGAACACGGCCTTACCCTATGACGCAATGACAGCTGTCAAGGCATGAACAACCCCACGCCTTTCCCAATTCCTGAAAAGCCGCCTTGCCACCTATCTCACTTGCGACTTCGAGACATTGACCCCACCCATCTCTGTCCATAGTACATGCAGGACTTACCGCTACCAGCCTTCCGCACCGCTTTGTATACGACGCGCATCCGTAGGCCTGGCCATAAATCATCGGCGCGGCATTCACTTCCAGTGTCACGAGCCTCGTGCTGGCCGCAAACTCACCACATCCCGCCACAATATTGCTATAAACATTCCATCAGTGCCGATACCACCGTTGCAATGTCTAAGCTCTCGCGGCACTATGCGATGTGTCCTTAAAAAAATCCCAAAAAAGGCGGCAGGGATGGAGCCCGAAAAAGACAAACAATATGGCGGAAGTCAACCACGAGCCGACCGGGGACGTATACCGCCACCGCCAAAGGTCTTATCTGAATGGGCCGCCTTGCTGGCGAGTTTCGCGGCACTCTCCACATTCGGAGCCATCACCGCATCACTGATTTTCGCACATACATTATTGAGCCAGTACGAGACCATCTATCACATCCGGATCCTGGCCCCCCTTATATCGAAAACCGTATCTAACAATATGGTGGTATCGTTTACAACGGCTATCGCGGCCGCCGTATTGGTTCCGGATATCCTATCAATCGTAGGGGCGCTTCTGTTACAAGAGAAAATTGAAGGCCTCAAGGGAGAGGCTTCGAGGTTGTGGCTGTCTGGAGGGGCGCTTTTTGTCTTCATCGCAATAGCGACGACTCTGTTCTTGCTCTGGAACCACGCAACCACGGCCCTGATTATCGTCTTCTTCTTGGCGGCGTTTTTGTGGATCACCACCGTATTAGGCCGGGCCAGTACCTTCGTCCGGGTATTTTTTGGCCCCGCACCATGGTCCAGCAAACGCATCCTCCTTGGTCTTGCAGCGGTAATCTCGGTTTTTCTCGTATTGCCGATAAACGTTTATATTAATATCGTAAATATTAATGCCATGGGGCACGCCAAGGCAGCCATGGAAGTTGCATTGCTCGTGACGGCGCTCATGGTTCTGGGCGGAGGCGTTTTTCGCCTAGTTAGTGGGTTTGGGCAGTCTGGGGTGATCTCGGCCGCTGTACTTGTGGGGATGATAGTGGTTCTCGTGGCCTTCTTGGTTGCGCAAATCTGGCCAGGCTTTGTCATGGCAGCCTTAGATTACGGCGGGTTTCCTATCGAGTATCGCCTCAATGGCAGCAAGGTCTCCGAGCACGGCACGCTGATCCTGCAGACCTCTAACGCGTTATATGTGGAACGTTGCCATGTTCGCGGAGAGATCAATAACTGGGTGTTGTATGAGGTGCGACTGGCTCATGTAAAGAAGTGGGGTCCGGCGGACGCTCATGGGGTTACGAACGCCGGGAATGGATGCCGCTACTCGGGACGCATGCACGTCGTTCTCCCCGGAGGGGGCTAGATCCGAGGTCCCGGTGGGGCGGCAGGCGAAGGATGGGCACGGCCGCGGGGCAGCGCAGCGGGGCCAGAGATCGCTCCTGGGTCTACAGTATGGGGGTGTCGCGTATCGGTCACGGGGGCGCCCTTCTCGCGTGACGGTCAAGGCGGGCTTAAGGAAAGGCCACGATAGATGCCCGTTGCTCTCGGATGGTGGGCCGAGAGTTGGTGTCCCTATGGGCCCATCATAGCTCACGAGCGCTTGGAAGCCCCATTCTTGAAGCTTTCGGCAATGCTTTGGCTGAGGTGGCTTAGGAGCGGTTTGGCGGCCTCGATGAGTAAAGCGCCAAAGTTCGGCCCGTCGGCGAGCTTCACGCCGGCCCAGTATTCGGACGCGCGCGGTGCTTGCTGCTCCTTTTCATCGTGCCGCCCTTGGAGGTAGGCGCCCTCGAGCTCCCGGGCCAAGGCGCTCGTACGATGGGTCCGGGGACCGTGCAGGCGACGGCCGAGCAACAGGCCCGTACCCACGCTCAGGCCGACGGCCGCAAGTGGGTGTTCGACGGCCCACCGCACGGGGAACGTGATCTGGCGCTCGAATTGTTCTACCGCTCCTCCGACCCGCGCGCCCAAGGCGTCAAGCGTGTCGGCAAGATCGCGTCGATGCCGCTCGGCCTCTTGCCGCGCCTCGTCCGAGGAGTACACCTCAATGACTTCGTCGCTCATGGGGTCCCTTTGGTTCAAAGTTTATTCCACTCTTTCTTGAGAAACGTTTTGTCGGCTTGTATTTCAGAGCGCGTATTCTTGAGATAGGTGTCGTGTCCGATGCGCTTGGCGTGCCGTATCGCCATCCCGCCGCCTATGCCCGTGAAAAGTACGCCTATTATGAGCGCGCTCGCCCAGAAGCTCGCCATGGACGAGGCGGTTCCCGCCAATAGATCCGCAAGCCCTATGATAAGAAAGGCCAGCAGACTTAAGAGGCCGAGTAAGGCTATGGCGCTATAGGCGGCGGCCTTCATGGCGTCGACTATGATGGCGCGCGTGCTCTCCTCGATCTCGAGTTTGATGACATTGGCTTCGCTACGGATGATGGCGCCGGCCTCGTCGGCGGCGTGGCGTAGCAAACCCTTCAGCGACAGGCCGTCCGCTGCTGGCTGCGTCCGCATGGTCTCGGGGTTCCATTGGGTAGCCATGCGCATCTACCGCTGGATGAGCTTGCCGAGAATGACGCCCGCCGCGAATCCCAGGGCGATGCTTGTGCCTGGATGTGCCTGGATGCGCCGTTCGAGGTCGCGGCGCATGGCCTTGGCATCGTGCTCGGATACATAGGCGCTCACCTTTCGGATCAGGCTTAGCAGCTCCTCGGCATAGGGGTTGGCACGGGCCGCCGCATAGTCGGCATGATCTGCGGGAGAAACGGGTTCGGCGACACCCATGGCGGCTTCCTCTTTAAGGTTTCCGCTAGGGTAGATCACCGAGGAAGCTCAGGAAAATCGGACCTTCAGGTCGGTTGCCCCCTTATCTATGGGAGATTCCCGCGGCACTCACCCCCATGTGGCTGGGCTCGGTCCGACCACAGCCAGTCCTCGGGGGCTGCGTCCCCGGCCCGATAGGCCGTTCGGCCCTCGTTGTGGCGTAGCGGCTCAGCCGTGACTTATGAGATGGGCCACGGGCGCGGGGAGCAAGGCGGCCACTCGTACCCAGGCCAGACCTATCATTTCGTGGAAGATCACGGCCGTCAGGGCGAGGGCGTGGGCGTTTGGGAGGTAGGCCAGGATGGTCGTATCGCGCCGAGATCGCGTCACGAAATCGGTCGGGGCGGGCACGACCTTGAAACCCGCGCGGCGAAAGAGTGCCACGGCGCGCGGCATGTGCCAGGCCTGTGTGACGAGGAAGATGGTGTGGATCTTCTGGGAGCGCAGGATCACCCAGGAATACTCCGCATTCTGTGTCGTCGTTTGGGAGCTCGCCTCCACCCATTTCACCGGGGTTGCGAAATCGTGCTTCAGGACATGCCGCATGAGTAGTGCCGCCGCCATTCCTGTGAGTGGGGCCCCACCCGAGACCAGGATGGGCAGCCGGGTTTCGCGAAACAGGTGGGCGGCATAGGCGAGCCGCGCGAGTGTGTCGATGCCGACTGTGGTGTGCCCGCCGTACTCCGGGGCGTCGTGGTAGCGGCCGGCGGCCAACACCACAATGGCGCGGGGACCTATCGGAAGCGGGCGATGCAAGGCGGGATAGCTTTCCCAGCTGCGCGCAAGTGCTGAGCTCACGGCCGGCAAGCTCATAACGACGAGCCCCGCCCATGACAGCGTGGCGATCGCCGTACCCAGCTTGTGCCTGCGCGTGGCGATCACGACGAGGCCTGCGGCCATCGGCAACAGAAAGAGGCCGGGCGGCGTCAAGACGGCATTGACGAGCCCGTGCCAGACGATCACGCCCCGACCGACTCCCCGGCGGCTTGGCGATCGGCATGATAAGAGGAGCGCACGAGCGGGCCACTCGCGACATTCGTGAAACCCAAGCCGCGCGCCCAGTCCCCGATTTCAGCGAACTCGTCGGGGCTCACATAACGGTCCACGGCCAAGTGCGCGAGGCTTGGCCGCAGATATTGCCCGATCGTGAGCCACTCGCAGCCATGCGCGCGCAGATCGGCGAGTGTTTGCTCAATCTCCGTGCGGCTCTCGCCCAGGCCCACCATGAGGCCGGACTTCGTAGGGATGTCCGGGTAGCGGTCTTTGAAGGCCTTCAGGAGCGCGAGCGATCCCTGGTAATCGGCGCCGGGCCGCACCGCCTTATAGAGGCGCGGCACAGTCTCCATATTGTGATTGAAGATATCCGGGGGTGCCGCGGCGAGTGCCTCCAGGGCCGCCCCCACGCGCCCCCGAAAATCCGGCACCAGGGTCTCTATGCGGACGGCTGGCGCGGCCGTGCGTATCGCACCGACGCAGGCGGCGAAGTGCGCCCCTCCGCCGTCACGCAGATCATCGCGATCCACCGATGTGACGACCACGAAGCGAAGATTCATGGCCGCTATGGCCTGCGCCAGGTGTCGCGGTTCGTCGGGATCCAGGGGGTCCGGACGACCATGCGCCACGTCGCAAAACGGGCAGCGGCGGGTACAGAGTCGCCCCATGATCATGAATGTCGCCGTTCCATGCCCGAAGCATTCGCCGATGTTCGGGCACGACGCCTCTTCGCACACGCTATGGAGGGCGTGGTCGCGCAGAATGGCTTTCAGGCGCCCGACCTCGGGCGAGAGTGGCGAGCGCACGCGTAACCAGGCAGGTTTGGGCGTCGGCTGCACGGGTTCCTGTGCCACCCGGACCTTGATCTTTTCGATTCCCTTAAGGGCGCGAGGGGAGGTGGGGCGCGGATCGGGTGTCTGTGGCATGGGTGTCGGCTTCCGGGTGATGTCTCAAACGGGTTACAAGTTCTGGTATCAGGACTGCCGCCACCTGGTCGATATCCCCGGGGCCCCCGCAGTCGGCGATCTGCGTCATACGCAGCCCTTGGTAACCGCAGGGCGCGATGGCGGTGAAAGGGCGGAGGTCCATGGCCACGTTCAAGGCGAGCCCATGATAGCTACGGCCACCGCGGATACGCAATCCCAGGGACGCAATCTTGGCGTCTCCGACATAGACCCCGGGCGCACCAGCGCGCGTCATCGCGCCCTCGATGTGGAAGTGCGCGAGGGTGTCCTGAACGGCCGATTCCAGGGCCGCGACCAGATGCCGGACGCCCATCTTGCGGCGCGCAAGATCGACGAGGGCGTAGACGACGAGCTGGCCTGGGCCGTGATAGGTCAGATCGCCCCCGCGATCAATGTCCACGGTCGGGATCGGGCCGGGGGGCGAGGGCTCTTTGGCATTGCGCCCGCGCGTGTAGACGGGGGTGTGTTCGAGCACCCAGATCTCATCGGGCGTGTCCCCCGAGCGCGTCTCGCTGAACTCGCGCATCGCCCGCCAGCTGTCGTGGAAATCTACCATGCCCCGCCAGCGGCGGACCTTCGGGTCCTCGATCATAACGCCATGAGAACCTCGGGCGACGCGCTCAAGGCCTCATAGATGGCATCGAGCTGCGCCCGTCCCAAGGCGCGGATGGTGAGCGTGATGGCGACATAATTGCCACCGCGGCTCTCGCGATGCGTGGTGGAGAGCAGGTCTTGAGGCCCGATGTGTCGTGAGACGATCGCATGCACCAAGGCCTCGAAGCGCGCGGATTGTTTGCCGACCGCCTTGATGTCGATTGTGCATGGGAAGGTCAGGAGCTCGGGCGCCTTGTCGTCGTGTCCGTTTGCTGTCGCCACTTAAGTCCTCGTACCTATGCGCACTTCCTCCTTGAAAGTCTGGAAGGCCGCGTGCAAACGGCGGAATACCGGGCCCAACCGGCCGTCTCCCACGGGTCTGTCATCGATGCGCGTCACCGCCGCCACTTCGCGACCGGAGCTTGTGATGAAGACTTCGTCGGCCCCCAAAAGTTCGGCGCGGGATGGCGCGCGCTCCTCAAACGGGATGCCGAGGCCGGTAGCCAGTTCCAGTACCACGTCGCGCGTCACCCCACCCAGGATGAGATGGTTGCAAGGGGCCGTGAGCAGTCGTCCCGCGCGCACCGCAAAGACATTGCTCACCGCGCCCTCATTGACCCGATCGTCCCGCACCAGTAGGGCCTCTTCGGCGCCGCGTGCCGCAGCCTCCTGCGCCAGCAAGACGTTGGCGATGAGTGATGTCGTCTTGATGTCGCAGCGCGACCACCGGATGTCATCACAGAGAATGGCGCTGATTTCATAACCCGCGCCCACTCCCGGTTCCGACACGCGTGGCCGGGCGTAGGCGAATACCGTGAGGGGGGCATTCGCGGGAAACGTATGTTGGCGGGGGGCTGCCCCCCGCGTCACCTGCAGGTATACGGTCCCCTCGCCGGAAGGCAGGGTTTCCGCGAGCCGCGCGAATACCGCGGACCAGGTGACGGTCAGCGCACCCATGCCCATGCCGACTGCGGCCATGCTGGCCTTGAGGCGCGCCAGATGGGCCGCCTCGCGGAACAGCCGGTACCCATACACCGGGATGACCTCGTAGACGCTGTCTCCGAAGACAAATCCCCGATCGAAGACCGATACACACGCGTCCTCGCCAGGTATCCAGTCGCCGTTCAGGTACACGAGCATGAGTTGGTCCTCTGGCTGCGGCGCGGCTTTTTCTGGGAGCGCGGCTTACAGATGCGGTCCCGTCGGCTGGTCTCGCCCGCGTCTTGGTGCTCGATATGGCGGGTCGGGCGTAAGGCGAGCCGCTCAATGGAGTGCATTATAGGGGAGCTTGGGCGGCGCGCGCCAGTTGATGAGGGCGTGGTGCCGTGGTTTCAGGCAGGGTCCGCGTACGCCTGAGCGGCCCCGTCAAAGGCGGCTTGGCCGGACGGGCACCGCCTAGGCGGTGGAGCGGGGCTCACGGATCGACGATGAGGCCCCGTCCCAGGCCCGCGCGCGACAGCCGGGCGAGCAGTGCCTTGGCCGCGTCCCGATCCGCCTCCGGCCCCACGCGCACGAGATAAAGGCCGTGCCCATGGGCATGGTCGTGCAGCACATGAAGTTTCTGCAGCCCTTTTCCTCGGAGGCGTCGCAGCAAGCGATCGGCGTCGTGTTGCCGCAGGAAGGCGCCGACCTGTACGAAAAAGGCTCGGTGTGCCACGTGATGGGGGCCGAAAACGTTCGGTCCGCGGGGTCGTACCGGGGTGACGCGCTTCTCGCCCGGCGCCAAGCCCTCGACTATGACCGGCGCGGTGCCGGTGGCGAGCACGCCCAGACGGGCGGCTGCGGCGTAAGAGAGATCTATGATGCGCCCTCGGTAAAACGGCCCGCGATCATTGACGCGGACGACCACGCTCTTACCATTGTTGAGGTTGCGCACCAGCGCATAGGACGGCAGCGGCAGGACCTTGCTCGCGGCCGTCATGGCATACATGTTGTAGGTCTCCCCGTCCGATGTCTTCTGTCCATTGAAGGGGATCCCGTACCAGGAGGCGATGCCGCGTCGTCGATAACCGGCCGCGGTCTTGAGTGGGTAGTAGGTGCGGCCGTTTACGGTATAGGGGCTGTTGCCGTAGGGGCTCAAGGCCAGCTTGTGGGGTATGGCGGCACGGACGGAAAGGTTCGCCGGGTTGCGATAGCCCGTGCTGGGCAGAAGGCCACAGCCACCGAGTGCCACCGCCAAGCCGAGGGCCGCCAGTGCTCGCCCGCGATCGGTTTTAAAGTGACAGCCGCTGCGCATGCCGAGGGCTTTCCTCCGATGAGTCTCCCAGAATACAACGCTGACGGCCTCGACAGAACTGCCGATGGGAGATGCGGCCCGGCGACCATCGATTGCATCGTTCTTGGCGGGACATTCGGCGCCTCGTCCCCGTTGCGTAGGGCGCCAGCGTGTTGTCGGTCCTGTCGCTGCGCGTTCTCAATTGATCAGGCGACGGTGGCTGTGGATGCTCATCAGAACTCCGAAGCCCGCCATAATGATAAGGAGAGAGGTTCCGCCGTAACTCAAGAGAGGTAACGGCACGCCCACCACCGGGAGTATTCCGGCCACCATGCCCATGTTGATGAAGACATCGAAGAAGAACAGGATCGACAGGGAACCCGCGAGCAGTCGGGAATAGGTGTCTTGCGCCGCAAACGCGATGCGCAGTCCGCGATAGACGATAAAGAGGTACAGGGCGAGCAGGGCCAGATTCCCGAACAGGCCGAATTCCTGGCAAAACACCGCGAACGCGAAGTCCGTCGTGCTGTCCGGCAGGAAATGGAGGTGCGCCTGGCTACTGCTCAGCCAGCCTTGCCCGAAGAGGCCCCCGGAGCCGACCGCTATCATAGCCTGAATGGCGTGGTAGCCAGCCCCCAGGGGGTCGGCTTCGGGGTGGAACAGGATATAGATGCGCTGACGCTGATAGTGGTGCATGTGGGCCCAGAGTACCGGCGCGGCCGCCGCCCCCATGACAAGCACCGTCAGGGTCGTTCGCCAGCCTATGCCGGCCAGGAACAGGACGATGATGCCTGACAAGAGGACGACGAGCGAGGTTCCAAGATCCGGCTCCTTGGCGATCAGCAGCACGGGAACGAGCAGGATCAGGGTCGCTGCGGCGAGACGGCTGAGGCGCGGCGGAAGGTGGCCGCGCGCAAAGAACCATGATAGAGCCATAGGCACAAAAAGCTTCATGAATTCGGAGGGCTGTATGGACAGCGGTCCAAGTGCGATCCAGCGGCGCGCGCCGAAGCGCACGGCTCCGATTGCAAGGACCGCCGCCAGACCCAGCACGCCGACCGTAAAAACGGGGACCGACCAGCGCCGGTAGGTCTCGGGCGAGATCTGCGCCAGGATGATCATGACAGCGAAACCGACTACGAGGTGCAGGGCATCATCCAGCGCAAAATGCACGCTTTCGCCACTCGCGCTATAGAGAACCACGAGACTGACTACCGCCAATAAGAACAGGGCTGTGAATAGTGGTTTGTCGAGGTGCCAGCGCTCGAAGCGGCTCATGGCAGAGTCCTGACTCGCGCTATTTGCGGGCGCGACTGGTTTTGCGTCCGTGCATGCACATGGCCCAAGAGGTAGAAGTTCATGAGGGCGCGCGCGATCGGGGCGGCGGCCAGCGCACCGAAGCCGGCGTGCTCAACGATGACCGCGATGGCGATGCGCGGATTCTTGACGGGCGCGAAGGCCATGAATAGGGCGTCGGAGCGGACGTGCTTGCCCTTGTAGTTGGGCACGACGCTCCAGAGCTGCGCGGTCCCGGTCTTGCCGGCGACCCTGTAGGGAAGCCCGTAGGCGATGCCGCGCGCGGTCCCATGTGATCCCTCGACCACTTGCGTCATGTCCCGGATCAGCCGCTTCAAGCTCTTCTTGCGCCGCCGCGGTATGGTGGGGTAGGCGTAGGGTTTTTTGTAGCGCACATGATGGGTGACCGGGTTCACGATCCCGCGCACCACCTCCGGCCGCATGCGCACGCCATGGTTGGCGATCGCGGCGACGGCGTCGGCGAGCTGTAGCGGGGTGACGAGCAGGGGCCCTTGGCCGATGCCGGTGATGATCGTTTGGCCGGGGTACCAGGGCTTGCCACTTGCCTTGATCCACGCCTTGGTGGGCACGAGTCCGCGATATTCACCAGGCAGATCGATGCCCGTCCTATGTCCGAACCCGAAGTAGCCGAGGTAGCGGGTCATGCGATCAATGCCCTGCTTGAAGGCCAAGCGGTAAAAGTATACGTCACAGGACTGCTCTATGGCGTCCTTCAGGTCGACGCGCCCCATGCCTAGCGGCTTCCAGCAATGAAAAAGGTGCGTGCTGTGGGGCAGATGATAGTAGCCGGGGCACATGACGTGTTTGTGCGGGTTGAACCAATGTGTCTGCAGGGCGGCGTAGGCGAAAAACGGTTTTATGGTCGAGCCCGGCGGATAGAGGCCATTCAAGGCGCGGTTGTCCAGGGGGCCTGCGGGGTTCGTGGCTAGAGCCTTGTAGGCCTTCTCGCGAATCCCGTTGACGAAGGGGTTGGGATCGTAAATGGGGCTACTTATGAGGGTGAGCACGGCGCCTGTTCGGGGGTCGAGCGCAACCACGCTGCCCGGACGGTTGGCGAGCATCTGCTCGCCGATGGCTTGCATCTGAGCGTCGATGTTCAGGTAGAGGTTATGGCCGGCGTGTGGCAGGATGCGCTTCAGGACCTTCACGGCCCGCCCTTGCGCATCCATCTCGACATCCTTGAAGCCGATACGCCCCATGAGGTCTTTTTGATAGCTCTTTTCCACGCCCAATTGGCCGATATGGCGGTAGCCGAAATACCGGCCCACCTTCTGCCCTTGCAACTCGCCACGCGTAATGCGGCTGACATAGCCGATGGCCCCGGTGGCGAGCCCGCCCAGGGGGTAGTAGCGATGCAGGCGGGCATGGAGAGTCGCGCCTCCGAGGCGCGTGAGGTTCACGGCCACGCGCGCCGCCTCGGCCTCGCTCAAGTGCGCGCGCAGAGTGACGTTCTGGAAGGGCTTGTGCTGCGCAAGCCGCCTGCGGAAGTCACGCAAGTCTTGCGCATTGAGCGCCACGAGCGGCTTGAGTTTGGCGAGGAGTCGTTTCATGTCGGGGACCCGATCGGGCGTCACCTGAAGGGTGAACACGGGAAAGTCGTCGGCCAGGACCACGCCGTTGCGGTCGAGTATGAGCCCGCGGGCGGGCGCGATGGGCAGCGCGCTCACGCGGTTGTTCTGAGCGAGGGTCGCGTAATAGCGGTGTTTGACGACTTGAAGATAGCCAAGGCGCGTCACGAGCCCTAGAACGAGAAGTGTCCCGAGAAGCGCCGCGATGAGTACCCGCGATTCGAAAAGCCGAAGTTCCTGAGAGTCGTTTTTGAGAGGGATATAGCGCATGGCTCAGCTGATCTTGGCGCGCCGGCGCACCTCCCGAAGGATGCCAAACAGGAATGGCCACAGGATCACGTTCGCGATCATGGGCGCCGTATCGCTCCAGAGGGGTGGGTGCCCGCGAACCAGGGACTTGATCATGATAAGCATAAGGTCGCTGAGTGCGACCAAAGTTCCCACCGCGAGCGACTGCTGCCAGCGTGGGAACATGCGTAACCTCAGCGTGAAGCGCAGCGTCAGATAAGCGAGCGCGGCCTTAGCGAGCGCCTGCTCCCCGAGTAGTGAACCATAGAGGACGTCGAGAAAAAGCCCGAGGACCCAGCCGCTGCCGACGCCAATGCGTTCTGGGAGCGCCATGCACCAGTAGACGAGCACCAAGGCCGCCCAGTCGGGTCGGAGCAGTTGGATGGACTCGGGGAGTGGTACGATCGCGAGTATCATCGCCGCCGCGAAGCTCGCGAAAATGAGGGCCCGCTGTTTGAGGGTAAGGGGATTATCCATGGCCCAGGCCCTGGTTCTTAGGAGCGTTGCGAGGCCACAAGAGCAGGACATGCGTATGGTAGCTCAGGTGCGCGAGCGGCACGGCGCGGATTTTGAGGAAGGCGAGATTGGGGTTGCTTGTGACCTCGACCACGCGCGCGACCGGATAGCCCGGCGGGTAGATACCTCCGAGCCCTGAACTCGCGAGAATATCTCCGGGGCGTATGTTGGCGGTGACGGTGAGGTAAGGGACCTTCAGGCGATCTTGCATACCCGTTCCGAAGGCGATAGCGCGTAGGCCGTTGCGTTCGGAGACCACGGGTATGCCGCTATCGGGATCCGTGATGAGCATGACCTGGCTTGTGTGGGGGCCCACCGAGACCACCTGACCGACAATGCCATGGGCATCGATCACGGCCTGTCCGAGGAACACGTGATCGCGCGCCCCCTCATCGAGCGTCAATCGTTGCGAAAACGGACCGGAGCTCACATCCAGTGCGCGCGCGAGGCTTACGCGATAGCCGGGCACGGGGGCGCCGTGGAGGAGCGCCGCCATGTGGGTGACCTCGGCGCGCAGGGCGCCCGCTTGCGAGGCCTCGACCGCGAGCCGCCGATTCTCAGCCTTGAGCCGGACGTTGTCGTGGCGCAGGCGGGTGTTCGTGCGCAGACTCTTTAGGGCCTCCCGTCCCACCGCAAAGGGGAGCGCCGCCAGTTCTTGAAGGGGGTAGCTTGCCCGCAGGGCGGTATCCCGTATCACGCGCGTGCCCTGATCGTTGTGCGAATCCGCGACCATGAGGGCCACCGAGGCGCAAACGACCAAGACAAGCTTGGTAAGGTTGGACGGTCGTCTGATAGACCAACCGAGGAATGTGCCCATGCGTTTACCACAAATGAGGAGGCCACGCGGCCGCCGCATCAAGCGGCGCCGCGCGGCCGGGGGTTATTCGTAAGCGAACACGTCCCCCAGGACATCCATTTCCTGGAGCGCGCGACCGCAGCCGCGGGCCACGCATGTCAAAGGATCGTCGGTGATCACGATGGGCAGTCCGGTCTCTTCCATCAGCATGCGGTCGATGTCCCGCAAGAGCGCACCGCCACCGGTTACGACCAGACCCTTCTCGGCGATGTCGGCGCCCAGCTCGGGCGGCGTTTGTTCGAGGGCGAGCCGGATGGCGGCTACGATGCCGGCCAGGCCCTCACTCAAGGCCAGATGCACCTCCTTGCTGTTCAGGACGAGGCTGCGGGGCACACCGTCCGCGATGTGGCGCCCCTTGACCTCCATCTGCCGCACCTCGCTGTTCTGCCAGGCGGTGCCGATATCCTTCTTGATCTTTTCGGCCGTTGCTTCGCCGATCAGGAGGCCGTACTTGCGGCGCACATAACCTATGATCGCCTCATCCATCTTGTCGCCGGCGATGCGCAACGAACTCGAATAGACGAGGCCGCCCAGGGAAATGACGCCCACCTCGCTGGTTCCGCCCCCGATGTCGAGCACCATGGAGCCGGTCGGCTCGGCAATCGGGAGGTCGGCGCCTATGGCGGCCGCCATCGGTTCCTCAATCAGGTAGACCTCGCTGGCCCCCGCCTTCTGCGCCGATTCGCGGATCGCGCGCCGTTCGACCTGGGTGGAGCCGCAGGGTACGCAGATCACGATGCGCGGACTCGGTTGGAAGATGCGACGCTCGTGAACCTTACGTATGAAGTACTTGAGCATTTCGCCTGTCACTGTGAAATCGGCGATGACGCCGTCTTTCATGGGGCGGATGGCCTGAATGCTACCGGGGGTCCGTCCCAGCATGCGTTTCGCCTCCATCCCGACCGCGAGGATGTTCCGCCCGCCCCGCGACCCAAACTCCTGCCTGATGGCGACTACCGACGGCTCGTTCAGGATGATCCCTTTGTCGCGAACGTAGATGAGGGTGTTGGCGGTGCCGAGGTCGATGGCAAGGTCATTGGAGAAGTAGGATCGGAGCCGTCCAAACATAGAGTTTGTGTCCCTTAAGCTTTAGGGTGGGGGGTGAAATCGCGTTACTCTATCAACCGGTCCCTATGGGTTCAACCAGAGACTGAAATGTGGTAGCGTGCAACGGATCAACGTGGCATCGGATCCCCCTTGTGAATGCGGAAGAAGTCGAAAGAGTCGCCCATCTTGCCCGTTTGGGTCTGAATCAGGAAGAGCGGGGGGCGTATGCGCAGGATTTGTCCCGAATTCTCGACCTCGTCTCGCAGATGAACGCCGTAGCGACCGACGGGGTGGAACCGATGACCCACCCGGACGAGGCGGGGCTCAGACTTCGCCCAGACGCGGTGAGCGGCGAGATCGACCGCAATCGGCTACTTGCCATAGCCCCCAAGACCCGCGACGGGCTCTATCTGGTGCCCAAGGTCATCGAGTGACGAGGCGCGGGATGGCTGCTCGCGACTCCGCCTACCAGGCTCACGATCCCTCAAGGACCCCGTTTTGACACTCACGATCACGAAAATTGCCGAGGATCTCGCGGCCGGCCGCTGTTCCAGTCGCGAGATCGTGGACGACCTGCTTGCGCGCATCAAGGCGCATAGCGCGCTGAACGCCTTTATTTCGATGGACGAAGACGCGGCCCGCCAGGGCGCCGAGGACGCGGATCGAATGCGCCGCGCGGGTGGCGGCGTGCTGGCCGGCGTACCGATCGCGCACAAGGACATTTTTTGCACCTCGGGCGTCAAGACCACCTGTGGGTCGCGCATGTTGGCCGATTTCGTGCCACCTTACGATGCGACGGTCGTCGAGAAAATGAGGGCCGCCGGCTGCGTCATGGTCGGCAAGACCAACATGGACGAGTTCGCCATGGGCTCATCGAACGAGACCTCGTTTTTTGGGCCGGTCCGTAACCCCTGGGACCCCGACCGCGTGCCGGGCGGGAGTTCGGGGGGCTCGGCGGCGGCCGTCGCTGCGCGCCTCGTGCCGGGGGCGACCGGTACGGATACCGGCGGCTCCATCCGGCAGCCGGCGGCCTTTTGTGGTATTACGGGTTTGAAGCCGAGTTATGGACGCGTGTCCCGCTACGGCCTGGTCGCTTTTGCCTCCTCGCTCGATCAGGCCGGCCCCCTGGCCCAGAGCGCGGCCGATTGCGCCCATCTGTTGTCGGCCATGGCCGGTTTCGATGCGCGCGATGCGACCTCGCTCGACGTCCCGGTGCCGGATTATGCCGCGTCACTTGGAAAAGACCTGAAGGGCCTGCGCATAGGGATTGTGAAAGAGCATTTCGCGCAAGGCGTGGAGCCCGCGATTCTGGAGGTCCTACGCGAGGCCTTGCGGGAGTACGAGCGCCAGGGCGCGGTGCTGGTCGATGTGAGTCTGCCCAATAGCGCCCACGCGGTGCCCTGCTATTACGTGCTGGCCCCGGCCGAGGCCTCCTCGAATCTCGCGCGCTACGATGGCGTGCGATACGGTTTTCGTGCGGCCGAATACAAGGATCTCGAGGATATGTACAAGAAGACGCGCAGCGAGGGTTTCGGTCCCGAGGTCAAGCGACGCATCATGATAGGGACTTACGCGCTCTCGGCCGGCTATTACGATGCCTATTATGTGAAGGCCCTGAAGCTGCGGCGCCTCATCGCTGATGATTTTGCCCGCGCCTTCGAGCGTTGTGACGTGCTTGCGGGCCCGGCCTCCCCGTCCACCGCCTTTGCGCTTGGCGCCAAGAATACCGATCCCGTGTCGATGTATCTGAACGATATTTTCACCATCCCGGTCAACCTCGCCGGGCTCCCCGCGCTTTCGATGCCGGCCGGGTTCGTCGGCGGCTTGCCGGTCGGCATGCAGCTCATCGGCCGCTACCTGGATGAGGCGCACCTGTTGAACGTAGCGCATAGGTTTCAGGAAGCGACGGACTGGCACGCACGCGTGCCGGCCGGGATCTAGGAGGCGACCATGGAGTGGGAGACGGTCATCGGGCTCGAAGTGCACGCCCAGCTGAAGACCCGGAGCAAGATCTTTTCAGGGGCGCCCACGGCTTACGGGGCCGCAGCCAACACCCAGGCCAACGTCGTGGACGCCGCGCTCCCCGGGGTCCTGCCGGTTTTGAACGGCGAGGCGGTGCGCATGGCGGCGCGCCTCGGGCTTGCCATTGGCGCGACCGTGCACAAGCGGTCGGTGTTTGCGCGCAAGAACTACTTTTATCCGGATCTGCCGAAAGGCTATCAGATCAGCCAGTACGAACACCCCATCGTCGAGCGCGGACAGCTTACGATCACGACGGCCTCCGGCGAGAAGATCATCGGCATCACGCGCGCCCACCTCGAGGAGGATGCCGGAAAGTCGCTGCACGAGGACATGGGCGGCTTTACGGGCATTGACCTGAATCGCGCGGGGACGCCGCTCCTGGAGATCGTCTCCGAGCCAGACATGCGTTCGGCGGCCGAGGCGGTGGCCTACCTCAAGACCCTCCATACCCTGGTGCGCTATCTCGAGATTTGCGATGGCAACATGCAGGAAGGTTCGTTCCGCTGCGATGCCAATGTGTCGGTACGGCCGCTGGGGGAGACCCGCCTTGGGACGCGCGCGGAGCTGAAGAACATCAACTCCTTCCGGTTCGTGGAGCGGGCCATAGAGTACGAGGTGCGCCGCCAGATCGCCCTGCTGTCCTCCGGCGGCCAAGTGCGCCAGGAGACCCGGCTCTATGATTCGGTGCGCGATGAGACACGATCCATGCGCAGCAAGGAAGAGGCGAACGATTATCGCTATTTCCCCGACCCAGACCTGCCGACACTCCTGTTGACCGAGGCCTTCCTGGCCGAGGTGAAAGACGCGATGCCCGAGTTGCCCGATGCCAAGCGGCGTCGCTTCGGTGCGCAGTACGGCCTGTCTCTCTATGACGCGGGCGTGCTCACGGCAAGCCGTGAGCTGGCCCAGTATTACGAAGAAGCCGTTATGGCGGCGGGCGGCGAGCCCAAGCTCGTCGCCAATTGGGTGGCAGGTGAGCTCGCCGCGCGCCTAAACGAGGAGGGGCTCGACATCGTCTCCGCGAAGGTGACGGCGCAGGCGCTGGCGGGTCTCGTGCGCCGGGTGGCCGATGGCACGGTGTCGGGGAAGATGGCAAAAGATGTTTTCGAGGCCATGTGGGCGGGCGAGGGAGATGCCGATGCGATCATCGCGGCACGGGGATTGCGCCAGATCTCCGACGATTCGGCGATCGAAGAGGTTGTAAAGCAAGTGATCGCCGCCAATCCGAAGCAGCTGGCCCAGTACCAGGCCGGTGAGGAGAAGGTTTTCACCTTCTTCGTCGGCCAGACCATGAAGGCGAGTCGCGGCAAGGCCAATCCCGCCAAGGTGAACGAAATCCTGAAACGCCTGCTCACTCCCTAGCAAGCACGTAGGCGTGGCGCGCCCGCGCCCCGTGAGGGTCAGGGCGGCGCGCAGCGTCTACACTCTTCTTTGTGGATCGCGAATCGAGAGTGGCGCTTGTGATGTCGGGCGGCGGGGCCCATGCGGCCTATCAGGTCGGTGTGCTACGGGCGCTCGTCCGCATCCTGCCTCGTGACCTCGCCAACCCCTTCAGCATCTATTGTGGTACCTCGGCCGGCGCCATCAATGCGGCGGTTCTGGCGGCCCATGCCGAGGCCTTGCGCATTGGGGTGACCCGTCTCACCGGGGTCTGGGGCCGATTCGCGGTGGAGGATGTCTTCGCGGTCGATTGGGGGACACTTGCGAGCACGGCCTATCGCTGGTTCTCGGGGTTGGCCTTCGGGCGCCTCGGACGGTCGCTGCCGCCCGCGCTCCTCGATCGTGCACCGCTGGCGCGGCTGCTTGCGACCCGTCTGCCACTGGCCGGTATCGGCGCCGGCATCCAAAGCGGCCACCTCCATGCCATCGGCGTGACCGCCTCGTCCTACACTACCGGTCGCTCCATCACGTTTTTCGAGGGCGCACCGGAGTGTCGGCCCTGGCAGCGAGCCGACCGCGCGGGTGTGGTGGGCGCTCTTTCGATCGCCCACCTGCTCGCCTCCTCGGCCATTCCCTTTGTGTTTGAGCCCGTGGCGGTAGACGGCGAGTATTACGGTGATGGATCCATGCGCCAGACCGCGCCTTTGAGCGCCGCCCTGCATCTGGGGGCGCAGCGCCTGTTCGTGATCGGCGCGCAAAGCCCGGTCTTACGCGCCACCCGGTTCGGGGGTTCCCCGTCTCCGGCGCGTATCGCCGCCCACGTCCTGAACAGCCTCTTCCTCGAGAGTTTGGACGCCGATCTCGAACGTCTGGAGCGCGTGAATCAGACGGTGCGGGCCATGGCCCAGCGGGGTACGGCGCCCCCCGCTGGCCTCTCCGAGGTCGCCTGTCTCGCCATCCACCCGAGCGAGGACCTGGCGGCCTTGGCGGCCACGTACTACCAGGCCTTGCCGCGGGCGCTCAGGTTCTTTCTCGGCGCCCTGGCGCGTCACGGCCGGCCCGATCCCGGACTTGCCAGCTATCTCTTATTCCAACGCGGTTATTGCCGCCATCTCATGGCCCTGGGTTACGCCGATGCCCTGCGCGAGGCCGTGTCGATACGCGCGTTTCTCGATCGTCCCGAGCGGGAACAGGCGACCGGTCGTGTAGCGCGGGGCAGCCCGCGCGCGCCGCTCTGAGGGTTCCTGTCGACGGTTTCGTGTCCGCTGTTCCTTGAAGTCCCGATGGATTCAGTCGCCTATTTCGGAGGGGGCGTCCTACGCGCGGCGCGACAGGGGGCGGTCCGGGACTAAAGCGCCGATGGCGTCAAGCTCGATCTTCAGGCGGACGGGGTCTTTTGCCAGGATCGGCAAGGGCAGCGCCAGGAAGGTCTCGATGCGGTGGCGGATGATGCGATAGGCGTCGCGGAAGGCCTGTTCAATCTCGGTTTCGCCGCCCGTCGCCTTGGCCGGATCGGCAAGTCCCCAATGACTGCGCAGGGCCGGTCCTAGGTAAGCGGGGCAGGTCTCGCCCGCAGCGCTTGCACAGAGTGTGATGACGATATCCGGCCGCGTCGGCAGGTCGTTCCACGATTGGCTTACAAGCCCCTCCGTGGACAGGCCCTCCCGTTCCAGCAAGGCCAGTGCGCGCGGATGCACGAAGCCCGCGGGATGGCTGCCGGCGCTCACCGCCGTCAGGGGCTCCGGGGCCAGGTGTCGGAATATCGCCTCGGCGAGGATCGAGCGACAGGAGTTGCCGGTGCAAAGAAAAAGGACGTTCATGGTGCGGATCTCCGAGACATCACGGTCGGTAAGGTGCGCATCATCATGGCGATCCCGGGTCGGGTCAAGGACGTGCTCCTTGGTCGTCATTCCGTTGCGCCGTTCCCCCTATGCGCTTGCCGGGATAGGGGTGACCCCCTATAGGCGGGTGTGCGCCGCCATCCCATGGTGGGCTCGAACATGCTGGGCCGCGCCCATGACGGCCGTATGACAGACACGGTTCTACGACGACTTTGCGCCCGAGACTACGATCAGGGCCCCGAGGGGGAGGGTGCGGGGCAGCAAGTGCTCGGCAAGCCGCGCCACTAGGCCGCCGGAGGGCACGACGATGGCGGAGTGGACGGCCAGATCGCGCACCGGCAGGTCTGAGAACAGGTCCCGCACTTCCTTCTTGTCGTGCCACCGCGCCCCCTGGTAGGCGCCGCTTCCGCCACCGCACCCTTTCTCGCGATAGAGCAGGCTTCCACGGTGGAGCCATCCGATCGCGAAACGCTGGCGCGCGACCCGCACGGCCTCGGCTACGGCCCCGCGCTCATCCTCGACGAAGCATAAGGCGGCGATCGACACGACGTGATCGAAGCTCCCATCCGCGAAGGGCAGGGCCTGGGCATCCCCCGCGACCCACTGAAGCCTATTCTCCGAGCGACTACGGGCAAAGGCCAACCAGTCGCTACGGATATCGAGGCCCGCGGCGGTGAGGCCCTGCGCCGCGAAGCATCGGGTGAACCAGCCCGTGCCGCATCCGATATCGAGCAGGGTCTCGCCGGCCCGCGCGCGCAGCTGGCGACCCAGCAGGCGGTATTCGGCCGTGCCCACCCAGTGTCCTCGGGGGCTTGCGTACCAGGCTTCGTAAGAAGCGGCGTCCATCATGAGCCTCTTTATCTCTGAGAGGGCCTCCCTTAGGTCCCTCACGAAACCTGACCACCACACCCTCTGGGGGCTATCAGATACAGCGGTCGTGCTCAACCTGACGAAGAGGGTCCTTTGGAGGATGCTCGAAGCCGAGATAGCCAGGCAGCGTGAGCCAGCCTCAAGGGGTCGTCAAATCTTGATGACAGTATCGCTGTAGCGCGCTATCAGCGGATTATGCGTCATCAGGCGCATCGGTTCGACAAGCGCCTGGGCAATCAGGATGCGATCAAATGGGTCCTGGTGATGTGGCGGCAGATTCTCAACCGATGTCGCATGTTCTGTGTCGACCGACAAGAAGCGATAGCCGGACTCACGGAAGTACGCTGCCGCGTCGAGGCTGGATACAGGCATCTCGCCCCGCCCGAGTGCATGTTTGATGGCAATCTCCCAGATAGACGCGGCGCTGATCCAGATCGACGATCTCGGCGACTCAATGATCTCGCGTGCCTGTTTTGACAGCTTTGGGCTGTCGGTGATCGCCCATAGGGCGACATGCGTATCGAGAAGGAGGTTCAAGGCTACTGACGATCGTCGAGGAACAGCCGTGCAACCTCTTCGTTACAGGCATCGATGCTGTCGGGTATTTGGAACTTTCCCTTAGCGACACCGATGCGTTTGCCGACAGGCACGGTATCTATCGGCACCAGCTTGGCGGCTGGGCGACCATTGCGGGCGATCACGATCTCGCGCTCCCGCCCTTGCTCGATCGCCTCAACCAGACGTGACAAGGAGGACTTCGCCTGCAACATGTTGACGGACGCCATGGTTTTCTCCGAAAGACGACCAGACTTAGTCTAGTCGAACCAGTATGGAAAGTCCAAGCGCCAAGATCTGGGAGGCGGCCTTGCGGGAGACTTCTTGACGCGTGCAGCGTAGGTTCAGACGTTCCATAAAGCACGTATGCTTGCGCGGTCGCACCAGGATTCCGCGCTCAGCGACGCGCATCGCGCCTTCGATCTCGGCTTTACCGTCAGTCAGCAAATACCAGCTGTGATGACGATCGTACACCGTCAACGGTCGAGTTCACGCACCTACGCGTTCTCTGGCCTGATGATCACGGGTTCCGATATCTCTCCTAACTGGCTGATCCTCCGACTTTTTGTCCGGAGGGGCCGCGCCGCATAATACAGGACCACGCCCTTGCCAAGACCCTGTCCGCCGCTGATATCCCGCGCTGGCTGCGCCGCTATAGGCGGGGTAGGCGATTCGCGCGCAAGAATCCCCCGTCAGGCGCGCTGATAGAGGAGGCAGTAGCCACGAGGGCTGACCGGCCCCAGCACTACCTGGCAATGCCCTTCCCGCATCATGCCGGGGCCCATGGCCCCGCCCATCATTCCGTGCCCACGGGTGTCGCCTGCAGGGATGAAGTACCGACACATACCGCACATCTTGCGGCCGTTGGGATGGTCTTGGTAGTGCGCGATCGCTTTCGATACCTTGGCTGGCGCGGCCTGCGCGGCGCGCCCCAGCAAGGGCAGCGCGGCCGCTCCCGAGGCCGTGACGATCACGGTCTTCAGCCACGCGCGTCGGGATAATCGGGATGATGTGCTCATGTTGGCAACCCCCGTGAAGGATATCCCACTGTATTCCGGAGGCCGGAGGTCGGCAAGTGCTGTACGCCCGGACGGTCGGCAGCTTCGCGACACGATGGGTGGGCGGCGCCCGGCGCCCGTACCGTTTGTGGTCGTACGCGGCGGACGGCCTAGGCCGGCGCGGCTTTTTGTGTTCCGCCCTTTCAGCTCGTCAGGTGGCGATAGATGTCGGAGATCTTGAGGGGGAGCTTGCGCACATCGTCGATCAGTGCGTAGTTGGCGGCGCCGTACATATGGGGGAGATAGTCGCGCGCGTCGGTGTCGATGGTGATGCAGAAGGCATGGATGCCGTCGCGTTTGGCCTCGAGAAGCGCCTGCCGCGTATCTTCGATCCCATATTCCCCCCGGTAGCCGTCATAATCGTCGGGCTTGCCGTCCGAGAGGGTCACGAGCAGTTTGGTGCGCGCCTCGACCCCCTTCAGGAGGCCGCAGAGGTGCCGGATCGCGACCCCCATGCGAGTATAGTCCTGCGGTTTGATACCGGTGATGCGGGCCCGGACGTCTTTATTGTATGGCTCGTCGAAGCGCTTTACACGATACATCTCGCAGCGCTTGCGGGTGATGCCGGAGAACCCATAGATCGCGTATCGGTCGCCCAGGATCTCGAGGGCCTCGCAGAGCAGCACCAGCGACTCGCGTTCCGCGTCGTTGATCCAACCCTTGGTCGACCCGCTCATGTCGACCATGAACATGACGGCGATGTTGCGTGCCAGGCGCTTATTGCGCAGAAACAGCCCGTCTTGCAGTTCGCGTCCCGAACGCAGGTCGGCGTAGCCCTCGATCAAGGCGTCGAAGTCGATTTCATCGCCGTGTTTCTGGCGCCTCTGTACGGCGTTTTCCCCACGCAAGGCCTCGAACGTCTTGCGCAGTCTGGCCGAGAGCCCCGCGTACTTGCGCAGGGTCTCCGCCACGAATGGTTCTTCCGCGGGATGGACGTCGATCTCACGCAGAACGCACCACTCCTTGCGATAATGTTGACGCTTGTAGTCCCATTCGTTGTAGAGAAGGGCGCCCTCTTCGTGGTAGGTGCCCTTCCAGACATCCTCGGCCTTCTTAGGATTTTCGGGGGCGTAGCCTCCGTCGCCCGCGGGTACGAGGTAGTCGTCGGGGATGTCGCCCAGATCCTGGGTGATCGACTGCATCAGGGCCCGCACATCCGGGGGTGTGGCGAGCGGCTCACCATCGAGAAGCAGGGTAGCCTCGGTGCGCCCAGGCTGGTCCTGACCCGTGCTGAATCGCCGCTCGTCTTGGCCCGGCGGTGGTGGCCTCTTTCCGGCCAGAAGCTTCTTGAGGGCGTTTTGTAAGGCCGTACGCTCTTGCTCGATACGTTCGGCGAGCGCCGCGGCCACCGCGCCACCATCGAGCACGCCCTGGTAAGGGCGGGGCTCGGGGACGGCTTCGCCATAGAGGTCGCTCAGGGCGTCATAAGTGGTATCGACGGTCGCATCCGCCGCTTCCAGACGGGTGACCCAGGGCCACCACGGCGGCGCCGCAGGCGGGCGGTCGTGAAGGGCGCGAAGTTCGCGGTACAGACCAGGGAGCTCGCGCGCCAGACAGGCGTCCAGCCGGATGGTCTCCAGGGCATGGAAGAGTGCGCAGGCATAGTCCGGGTCGGGGAAGGCCTGGCAGCGCGTCACGAGCCGCTCCGGATCGCCGCCCGGAAAGGTCCCAAACCATGTTTGCGCCCAGAGATGGGCGGCCATGGCCTTGTAGAGGCGCAGGTTCTCTGCTCGTGACGGGTACGAGGCGATCGATGCGGGCAGAAAGAGACGCGTTGTGTCGGTAAAGGCGTGCTCGCCGTTTTCCAGCCGAAGGCGCCTGCCGGACAGGGCCTGCAGGAAGAGTTCCAGCATAGGGCCCACGTCCTCGAGCGTGGCTGCGCGGGCGCGCTCGGCCCGTGCGGTGGCAAAGGCCTCGACCGCGCCGAGAGCCGCGATTGCTGGATACAGCCCCATTTTGTCGTAGACATCCATCGCCTGGATGATCCAGGCCTCGGTGTCGTCTGGGTTCATGCGCTTCAGGCCGTCGGCGGCGCGGTTCGCGAAATGAAACGCGAGTTCGGGATTGGTCTTGGCGACAATGGTGATCCAGTGGCGCGCGAAGTCCTGCTGGTCGCGCCCGAGCGAGGCAAGCGCTAGGGCGGCCGCATGGCTTGTGCGTCGCAGCGACAAGGCCGCGTCGAGCTCTTCATCAAGCCAATCCTCGAGCTCCGTAGCGGTCCATGCTTGGGGTTTGGCCATTATGCCCGCTCCGGATAAAGAACCCCGCCTTGCCGCGCGCGCATTCCCTTTCTGATATTCTCGGGACCATGGAGATCGTCCTTTACCATCGCCCCTATTGCCACCTCTGCGAGGAAATGGCGCAAGCCCTGGCGCCAATTGCCGCCGAGATCGGTCTTGTCGTCCGCGTAGTCGACGTCGATAGCGACCCCGCGCTCGAGGAGCTCTATGGCCTTGCGGTTCCCGTATTGGTCCACGAGGGCACGGAGGTGTGCCGCTATCGCCTGGATGAGGCGGCCGTGCGCGCGGCCGTGGCTGCTAAAAGAGCGAGGCACTGAGCTCATGGATGGCGGCGAGCATCTCCGGGTCGTCGGTGAGGGCCTGGGCGATCGCGCCGCGACATGCGGCCTTGGCATCAATTCCTGAAACCATGAGCTTGGCAGCGTGCACGAGGAGCCGTGTGCTTGCGCCCTCTTCGAGACCACTACCCTTTAGGTTGCGTGTCATGGCCGCGAAACGGACCAGCTTGGTGGCGATCTCGTCGCCGATCCCGCTTTCGTGGTCGACGATGCGTTTTTCGAGATCGGCTGTCGGGTAATCGAACTCGAGGCCGACAAAGCGCTGGCGCGTGCTTTGCTTCAAATCCTTCAAGACGCTCTGATAGCCAGGATTGTACGAGATCGCTAGGGCGAACTCGGGCGGCGCGCTCAAGACCTCCCCAGTCTTTTCAATCGACAAGGTGCGTCGGTCATCGGCCAGGGGGTGAATCACGACCGTCGTATCCTTACGGGCCTCGACGATCTCATCCAGGTAACAGATCCCGCCCACGCGCACCGCATGCGCAAGCGGGCCATCGATCCATACCGTTTCCCCCGCAGTGATCAAATAACGCCCCACGAGATCCGAGGCCGTGAGGTCATCATGACAGGAGACCGTCACAAGTGGGCGCTTGAGGCGCCAAGCCATATGTTCCATGAACCGCGTTTTGCCACAACCCGTGGGGCCTTTCAGCAGTACCGGAATTTTATTGCGATAGGCCCCTTCGAATAGCGCAATTTCGTCGCCTTGGGGCGCGTAGTACGGCTCCTTCGTGATGAGGAGGGCCTCGGTTCTCATAACGCTTGGTTGCACATGTCCCTCCGGGGCTTGCCCCGTACATGATCTCAGTATGCCAAATTTACCGCATCTCCGAAAAGCGATTGACGGGTACACCCGGTCTCTCCACAATGGCCGACGCCATCGACCCTGGCGGGACCGTGGGCTCTTTCCTGCGCCGGAGTGTGCTCGGTCGTCACGGCGCTCGTCACCTCTTTTAATGGCGTCATAGAAAGTTTCTAACGTGGGTCCTGGCCTTTGCCGGCTTTTTGAGCGTATAAAGTGCACGTCCCCTACCGGCGCGAGCCGCAGCTGGCTTTGGGTGAACGCACCCCTGAGGAGGTCGCTTAATGGCGGATGTAGTGGCAACACATGAGACCATCGTCGTGGTGGGCGGCGGTATAAGTGGCATGACTGCTGCCGTCGAGGCGGCTGAGACCGGTAAGAACGTCATCCTGCTCGAGCGGGCGCCTTCGTTGGGGGGCCGCGTCAGTCAACTATATAAGTATTTCCCGAAATTGTGTCACCCCACCTGCGGCATGGAGATCAATCTCCGTCGCTTACGGGGCCACAAGCGTATCAAGGTGCTGACACAGGCTGAGGTCAGCAAGATCGAGGGACATGCCGGTGATTACAAGCTGTCAGTGACCCTCCACCCGCGCTATGTGAACGACAACTGCACGGCCTGCGGTGAATGCGGCCAAGCGGTATCTGCCGAGATCCCCAACCCTTTCGATTATGGCTTGAGCCGCATGAAGGCGGCCTACCTACCCTCGCTGATGGCATATCCCCAGCGCTATGTGATCGATCCTTCGATTCTCGGCACGGCCGACGCCGAGAAGGCCAAGGCCGCGTGCAAGTACGGCGCCATCGATCTCGACATGAAACCCGAGACTATCACCTTGAGCGCGGGCGCCGTGGTTTGGGCGACAGGCTGGCGGCCTTATGACGCTGCCAAGATTCAGCCTTACGGCTACGACCGTTTCGCCAATGTCATTACGAGCGTCGAGTTCGAGCGCCTGTCGGATCCACGTGGGCCGACGGCGGGCCGTGTCGTGCGCCCCTCCGACGGCAAGGAGGCCAAGAACGTGGCCTTCATCCAGTGCGCGGGGTCTCGCGACCGCAACCATCTCACGCACTGCTCCCGTATCTGTTGCATGGCCTCGCTGAAGCAGACGACCTACATGCGCGAGCACTTCGGCGACGAGGCCCAGTCGACCATCTATTACATCGATATTCGTGCCATCGACCGATTCGAGGATTTCTATCAGAAGGTACAAGCCGATCCTGGAGTCCGTTTCCTGAAATCGAAGGTCGCCAACATAACAGAGGACGAAGCGACCGGTGATGTGATTCTGCACGGCGTGGATACCGAGGGCTACCATCGCTACGACAATCGCCACGACTTATGCGTCTTGGCCGTCGGCATGGAACCGAGCGTCGATGTCCGGTCGATCGCCGATGTGCGGGTCGACGCGAGCGGCTTCATCGAGCTGGGCCCGACCGACGGCGGCATATTCGGTGCCGGTTGCGCGGCCAACGCTCTCGACGTAAACCGGTCGGTGCAGAGCGCCACCGCAAGTGTCTTGCGCGCCGTGCAGGTGGTGAACCGCGTCGCTAAGGCGGAGGGTTAGGATATGGCGGACATGAAGATCGGCGCGTATGTGTGCCAGGGTTGCGGTCTGGGTGAACGGTTGGACACCAAGGCCTTGGCATTGGTGGCGCAAAAGGAAGGCAAGGCGCACGTCGTGCGCGAACACGAGTTTCTCTGTAATGGCCAGGGCGTCGCGATGATCCAAAAGGACATCGACGAGGGCGTGAACAGGGTTGTCATAGCGGCTTGCTCGCGACGCGCCAAGACGGAGGCCTTTGGCTTCGAGGGCGTCGCGATCTCGCGCGTGAATCTGCGCGAGCAGGTGATATGGGCGCAGCCCGCCACGGACGAGGCCCGCGAACTTACCCAGGAAATGGCAGCCGATTATGTGCGCATGGGCTGCGCCGAGGCGAAAAAGATCGTGGCGCCCACCCCGAACGCCGAACATGGGACCGACAAGCGGGTGTTGGTGGTGGGTGGCGGCATAAGCGGTATGACCGCGGCCCTCGAGGCGGCCCGCGCCGGTTATGATGTCCTCTTGGTGGAGAAGACGGGTGTCTTGGGCGGCTATATGGCCAAGCTCCACAAGCGGGTCCCGCACCAGGAGCCGTTCGCCGATCCCCAGGCCACCGACATCGAAGGGCTCGTCGCCTCGGTCAGTCAGGATCCTCATATTACGGTCTACCTCAATTCCACGACGACGCGGACGAGTGGGGCCCCTGGGCGCTTCAGTGTCGACATCACAACGGAGAGCGGCCAGACCGCCACCGAGAATGTCGGCGCCATCGTCATGGCGAGCGGCTTTACCCCCTACGATGCGACCAAACTCCCCGAGCTCGGTTATGGCAAGAGCCGGAATGTCGTCGACCAAGCAGGCCTCGAGGATCTCGCGCGCGCGGCCGCGGCGCAGGGCGAGCCTATGCGGCGGCCCTCGGACGGGAAGGAGATCAAGAGCGTCGTCTTCGTTCAATGCGCGGGTCAGCGCGACGCGACCGGCACCCATCTCAAGTACTGCTCAGGCCATTGCTGCAATACGAGCATGAAGCAGGCCATGTATTTCAAGGAGCAAAACCCCAGCATAGACACGGCCATCATCTATACTGATCTGCGCACGCCTGGCAACGGAGAGGATTTCTACCGGAGCGCCCAAAGGAAGGGGGTGATCTTCACCAAGGGCACGGTGGCGTCGGTCGATGAAGACGGCTCCGGCTCGGCTACCGTCCGCTTCCATGACCTGATCCTGGACGACAAGACGGCGACCATGCAGGGCGTCGATCTCGTGGTCCTCGCCACGGGGCTGGTTCCAAACTCGGGCGTCAATATCGATATACCGCCGGACGCGGCGGATGTGGACCCCGCCAAGGCGAGTGAGCACGCCGTGTCAGTACTGAATCTCACCTACCGCCAAGGCCCCGACCTTCCGCAGCTGAAATACGGTTTCACCGACTCGCATTTCATATGCTTTCCTTATGAGACCCGCCGCACCGGCATCTATGCCACGGGTCCCGTGCGTCGGCCGATGGATATCACGCAGGCGGTGGAGGATGCCACGGGGGCTGCGTTGAAGGCCATTCAGGCCGTCGAGAATGCCAGCCTTGGGCGCGCCGCTCACCCGCGGTCTGGTGATTTGAGTTTCCCCACATTCCGGCGCGAGGGATGCACGCAGTGCAAGCGGTGCACGGTCGAATGCCCGTTTGGCGCCATCGATGAAGATGAGCAGCGCTATCCCCAGTTCAACGAAAGCCGCTGCCGCCGCTGCGGGACATGCATGGGGGCATGCCCGGTGCGTGTCATATCCTTCGAGAACTACTCCGTCGATAGTGTCGGTTCCCAGATCAAGGCCATCGACGTGCCGGACGAGTTCTCCGAAAAGCCCCGCATCCTTTTGCTGGCTTGTGAAAACGACGCCTATCCGGCGCTCGATATGGCCGGGGTTGCGGGACATACGTCGAGCGCCTTTATCCGTACCGTCCCGGTCCGATGCTTGGGTTCGGTGAATATGATATGGATCACCGATGCTTTGAATAGTGGCTATGATGGCGTCATGTTGATGGGCTGCCGGCATGGTGACGAGTATCAGTGCCACTTCGTGAAGGGCTCGGAGCTTGCGAGTTACCGCATGAGCAAGATCGACGATACTTTGAAAAACCTGAACCTGGAAAAAGATCGGGTGCGGGCGCTCGAGGTTGCCATCGCCGACATAGGCAAGGTCCCGGCGCTCATCAACGACTACGCCGCCAAGATCAAGGAAATCGGCATGAGTCCGTTCAAGGGCTTCTAGGAGGCAGCAGTGGGCGATATCAACAGGGCAATGGCGGAGCAGTACCGCAACGATTTCCTGAAGGAGGTCGAGGCGAACGTCGAGGAAGGTCAGTGGGTCAAGATGTGTATGCAGTGCGGCGTCTGCTCGGGTTCCTGTCCCCTCGGCCCGGCCTGGGAGCATCCTCCGCAGGAGATATTCATGATGATCCGCGCCGGCCGGCGCGATGAAGTCTTGAAGAGCGAGTCCATGTGGATGTGCACGTCCTGCTACAACTGCATCGTGCGCTGCCCGCGCGAGCTGCCCATCACGCACATCATGCATGGGCTCGCCAACTACGCGCACAGGCTAGGGCTGGCCCCAAAAATGAACCCGACGCGACGTTTCGCCAAGAAATTCTGGAACAACCTCGCGAAGTCTGGGCGCGTGAACGAGATCGAGCTGTCCGTGGGTCTGTACTTCATGGACGGTTTCAAGACGGGCATTGCCCGGGCCTGGGCCATGAAGGACATCGGGATTGGAATGCTGAAGGCCAAGCGCCTGAACCCCTTCGGTTTCTTGACGCACAAGGGCTGTAAGGACAAGAAGGGCATCCACAAGATGCTGAAGAAGGCGCGAGAGATCGAGGATCGGCGTAAAGGCTTTACCGCCTGAGGAGTCCCCATATGGCAAGAAAAGAATATTCCTTCTACCCCGGCTGTTCGTCGGAACGCCTGACGTCCGCATCCAATTACATGGTATCGGTCGAGGCTATGTGCAAGAAGCTCGACGTGCAGCTGAACGAGATACCGGACTGGAACTGCTGCGGGGCCTCGATCGGTTACGCCGAGGGGGGTGAGCTGCCGCGTCACGTAATGAACGCGCGCAACTTGGCGATCTCAGAACAGGTCAATAAGGGCCAGGATGTGGTGGCCACCTGCGCCGCCTGTTGGCTTGGGGCGCGGGAGACCAAAGACCGGCTTGCCCATGACAGCGACCTGCTGGCCGAGACCAACGAGGCCTTGCGCGAGGCCGGCATGAACCTCCAATACAAGGGGGAGCAAGAGGTTCGGCACATGGTCGAGGTCTTGATCGAGGACCTGGGCTATGACGAGCTCAAGAAGCCGGTCGTGAAATCTTTGGAGGGTATCAAGTTCGCGGGCTATGTCGGCTGTCAGACGAATCGCCCCTTCGGGATCGTAGGCGAATCCTTCGAGAACCCAAAATATCTCGATAAGCTCGTTGAGATCGTAGGCGGCGAGCCTGTCGAAAAATATGATCAGAAGGTGACATGCTGCGGCGGCGCGCTGGCCTTCTCGGAGCCGGAAAAGAGTCAGGCGCAAATCAAGAAAATTATAGAATCGGCCTACGATCATGGCGCCGAAATGATCGTGACGCCTTGCCCCGTCTGTCAGATGAACGTCGAGGTCTACCAGGGCCAGATCAATAAGCGCTACGGGACAAAGTTCAATATGCCCGTGACCTACTATAGCCAGCTCATGGCGGTCGCCTACGGCGGAAGCGCGAAGGACGCCGGTCTCGATGGCCAGATCATTCGCGCGCGCAAGCTTGAGGAGATTGCCGCCAAGGGCGTGCGCTGATCGCTTCAGCTCAGCGCCTGCGCGAGGGTCGTCGTTCCCAACAAGGTGAGACGGCGTCCTGTCCTGGGCTAGGGTGGGGCGCCACCGCGCGCCCCGGTCCGGGATGCGCGGTCGGATCATGGTGAGCCCCGCCCGCTGGCCGGGCCTTCACGGTCGGTAGCAATAAAGAGGCGGCTGGTACGTTGAGGGCAGCGGCAATCTTTCCTACGCAGTCGATCCCGATATTTCGCTTACCACGCTCCATATCGCTGACATAGGCGCGGTTGACGCCACTCAAGGCCGCGACATCGTCTTGCGTAAGCCCACGCGCCCGGCGGGCCCGCTTGAGGTTGGCGGCAAGATAGTCTCGTTCAGCGCTGGGCGCCATCCCACCAATTCTATTGTAGCGCCAAGGGCATTGGCAAGGCTCAGTCCGGCGGCTTTTTGTAGACTCACGTCATGGACACACTGGCCAAGCGGCTGCGCTACGCCCGGGAGCGGGCGGGGCTCTCACAATCCGAGCTCGCGAGGCGGGTGAAGGTTCGTCCGCAGGCTATTCAATTCATCGAGGCCGGTCATGTCCGCAGGCCGCGGAGTATGGTCGAGATTGCCCGCGCCCTTGGGGTCAATGCCGAGTGGTTGCTGCTCGGCGAGGGGGCGGTGGAAGTCGCCGTGCGCGAGCCGTCCGAACACTATCAGGGGGAGCTGGCCTTGAGCGATGAGGCGGTCGCCATCGCCCGCCTGTGGATGGAGCTCCCGCAAAGCCAGCGCGTGGCGGTAAAGGAGACGCTCCTGGCCTTGCTCAAGGCGCAAGTTTGAGGACTGTGTCGGTTTTGCGCGGGATGAGCAGCGCCAGCGCGGAGTCGAGTGACGCGCGTCCGCGCCCATAAGACGAATCGAGTTGGTTTGGGGAGCCGTGCTTGCGCGTGCCCGCCCGCCGTCTGTCTCGGCAAGTGCAAGGGCGGGCGCGGAGATCGTCGCCTACCGCGCAGTCGCGATCCTCAACGGTCGGCGAGCAGTTCCCGCACGACCCCGGTCCATGTCGCTGCGAGATTGTCGCGATTGTATCCGCCGCCGCCCATGGCCAGTACCCGCCCTTGCGCATATTCGCCAGCGAGCGCGCAGAGGCGCTTTGTGGCATGGCGATGGGCTTCGGGGGTCAGGGCGAGATGCGCGAGCGGGTCTCCGGCGATGCTGTCGGCGCCGGCCTGGAGGAGAATGATCTCGGGGCGCGCAGCGCGCACGAACGCCTCCACCTCACCAAAGGCTGCCATAAACTCCCGATCGCCGGCGCCGGGTGCAAGCGGGATATTGAGCTTGCGCCCGGCACCCGCATCCCGCCCGCGTTCCTCGCGAGCCCCCGTTCCGGGATAGAGGAAACGGCCGTCTTCGTGGATGTCGGCGCACACGACACAGGGGTCATCCTCGAAATCATAATAAACGCCGTCGCCGTGGTGCGCGTCGATATCCACATAGGCGATCCGCGTCAGCCCTTGGCGTTTGAGGCTCTCGATCAAGACCCCGATGTCGTTGAAGACGCAGAAACCCGCCGCGCTCGCGCGCTTGGCGTGATGGAGCCCTGCGATGGGCACGAAGACCCGCGATGCCTCCCCCTGCAGCAGGAGGGCCGCCCCCGCCAGCACCGATCCCACGACATGAGACGCGGCATCGAAGAGGCCGGGGACGGCAGGTGTGTCGCCCTGGTCGAGAAAGCCGCCGCCCGATAGCGACTGGAGGCGCACACGCCGGACATAGGCGGCGTCGTGGAACCGTAACAGCGCCTCGTCCGTCGCGGCCACCGGGACCGCCGTTCGGACGGCGCGGTCGAGGCCCTGTCGCGCCAGTTCCGCGAGAAAGGCTGACAGCCGATCCGGGCCGAACGGATGGCCGCCACCGAAGCCGTAACGCCCCAGTGCCTCGCCTTGGTAGAGGACCACATCGTGCCGCATACCGATCACTGTGCGCCACGCGCCCGTACCCGACAAGCGTCGACCCGGGACCCCAATCATTCCCGCCATGCTCTGCGCCATGGCCGTCCAGGCTCGTTCCTGAGAGGTTTGCGCCGGCATTCGCAGGGGCGGTCCGGGTGCCTGCATGGCCCCTCCGTTTCGCGCATTGTGGTCCGGCGCGGGTCTAAGGTCTGAGATGTCTTGATCTTGTAAGGGGCGCAGGTTTTGCTGGGACCCCTCTTCTCCCCGACCGGTCCGCAGCGTCGCTCGCCTCGAGGTCAGGCGCAGGCCCGCTGCAAACGGTCGACGTGGGGGTTTTCTTGCGGACCCTAGTGTCCGGGATCGATCCCCGGCACAATGCCTTATGCTCGATAGAACTTCAGTAGCACCGCGTCTCGCCTCCGGTCGCGTCTCCTTCATCGAGATCCTGGGGCAGGCCGTCGCGAATATCACGCCCTCCGCTATGGCCACGGTGACGATCTCATTGGTGGCCGCGCAAGGTGGTCTCTGGACCTGGGCCGTCTACTTGGTGGTCGGTCTGGTCATGATTCTCGTGGCCGCGCAGGTGGCCACACTCGCCCGCGAGGCCCCCGCCGCCGGATCGCTGTTCGTCTCTGTCAGTCGGACCCTCCACCCTTTGGCCGGGGTGTTGAGTGGCTGGGCCATGATGGGGGGCTATCTCGGGGCCTTGCTCGCCGCCCCTATCGTGGGCGGCTTGTTTGTCTCCAAGGCCTTGGGCATCGTCGGCATGACCCTGTCCTGGCCATGGACGGCTC
>JAKAXK010000123.1 GCA_021827145.1 Pseudomonadota bacterium | reverse complement strand
GGGCCCCAGGGTGCGTCCGGGCTCGATCAGCGTGGCATGCGGTTCATTGCGGCCGGTTCTATGCGGTTCCATCGACTTCCATCCCATGGTCAGTCATAATTCGGGCCCGGTCAGCTCGCCGGTTGAGTGTCACGTTCATGCCCATAAGCCCCATCCCTGAAATCATAGACGAACTTAAGGCGGGTCGGATGGTCGTCATTATGGACGACGCCGACCGGGAAAATGAAGGCGACCTTCTGATGGCCGCCGAGGCGGTTACCCCCGAGGCGATCAACTTCATGGTACGCCATGGGCGCGGCCTCGTCTGTCTGACTTTGACACCCGAGCGCTGCGAAAGGCTGGGGCTCGAACCCATGGTCAAGGAGAACGGTTCGCGCTACGCCACGCACTTTACGGCCTCCATCGAGGCCGCCGAGGGCGTGACCACCGGAATCTCCGCCGCTGATCGCGCCGCCACCATACGCGCCGCCATCGCCCCGCAGGCCCGTGCGCCGGATATCGTGAGCCCCGGTCATATCTTTCCGATCATGGCCAGGCGCGGTGGGGTGCTGGCGCGCGCCGGCCACACCGAGGCCGGGGTCGATCTTGCGCGTTTCGCGGGGTTCGAGCCCTCCGCCGTCATCTGTGAGATCCTGAAAGATGATGGCGAGATGGCCCGTCAGCCCGATCTCGAGCGCTTCGCGGCCGAGCATCACCTCAAGATCGGCACCATCGCCGACCTCATTCATTATCGCCTACAACATCATTCCAGCGTACACCGTCTGGACGAGCGGTTGATCGAGACGGTCCACGGGTCGTTTCGGCAAGTGGCCTATCATGACGACATCGAGGATCGGCTCCATCTCGCGTTTGTGTGTGGCGAGATCGATGAGCGTCCGCTGCCCGTCCGGGTCCATGTCCAGGAAAGCCTGCTGGACCTCTTGGGTGATATGCGCACCCCCTCATGGACGCTCGCCGACGCCCTGCGCTATGTCGCCGCAGCCGGCCGCGGGGTCGTGGTGGTGTTGGATCAGCCGGCCAAGACGGCCATGACCGTGGCGCGCCTGAAGAATTCCGCGCCAGAGTCTGCGGCGCCGGCGGCGCGCGAGGTCATGCGCACGGTGGGGCTTGGCAGTCAGATCCTACTAGATCTGGGCGTGCGCAAGATGCAAGTCCTGGGTCACCCGCGCAAGGCGCCGGGTCTCGCCGGGTTCAATCTGGAAGTCGTGGAATATGTGACGCCGACGGCGGGGGGGAGGACATGAGTACAGAGGCGGTGGTCGACGGGTCGCTCCTGGCGGGCGAGGGGCGCTTCGGGATTGTGTTGGCGCGCTTCAACGCCTTCGTGGGCGAGCGCCTCCTGGAGGGTGCGCTCGACACGCTGCGCCGCCACGGGGCCGCGCCCGAGCGCATCACGGTCGTGCGCGTGCCCGGGGCCTTCGAGTTGCCGCTTACCGCACAGGTCATGGCGGAGACCGGTTCTTATGATGGCATCGTGGCCTTGGGGGCCGTGATCCGGGGCGCCACACCGCATTTTGATTTCGTCGCCGGAGAGTGTGTGAAAGGGCTCGCGCAGGTGAGCCTGAAGACTGGCGTGCCGATGGCGCTGGGGGTGCTGACCGTCGATACGGTGGCCCAGGCCATCGACCGGTCGGGGGCTAAGGCCGGCAACAAGGGGGCCGAAGCGGCCCTGTCGATCCTGGAAATGGTCGATCTCCTGCGCCACCTGCGCCCTTCATGAGTGGGCCGCGCTCGCGCGCCCGCGGTCAGGCGCTGCAGGCCCTCTATCAGTGGCAGCTGACGGCCCAGCCATGGCATGACATCGGCCGATTGTTTCTGCGTGACCCCGAGAGCACGGGGGGCATCGACGAGGCCTATTTTGCGGAACTGATCCGCGAGATACCGCAACATGTGGAGGGGCTCGACGTCTTGCTGACGCCGCACCTCGATCGGCCGCTAACCGAGGTCGATCCCGTCGAGCGCGCCATTTTGCGTATCGGTGTCTACGAACTCCAGTCGCACCCCGAGATCGGGCAGCGCATTGTCTTGAACGAGGCGGTGGAGCTCGCCAAATGCTACGGCGGCGAAGCCGGCCACAAGTTCGTCAACGCCGTGCTCGACCGGGTCGCGAAGGGCCTGCGCGCCCACGAGCGATAGTCTGCGCGTGGACGAATTCGGTCTCATAGAACACTACTTCAAGCGCCCGCCACGCCAAACCGAGGTGGTCCTGGGGGTCGGCGATGATGCGGCCCTCTTGGCCGTGCAAGGCGCCGCGCGGCAGCTTGCCGTCACCACCGATACCCTGATCGAGGGCGTGCATTTCGCGTCCGGTGCGGCTGGTTGCGATGTGGGCTACAAGGCGCTGGCGGTGAACGTGAGCGATCTCGCCGCCATGGGCGCCCGCCCGCTGGCCTTCCTCTTGAATTTGAGCCTGCCGAAGGCCGATGCGGCGTGGCTGGCGGATTTTCGGGACGGTCTCTTTGCGCTCGCGGACGCGGTCGGCCTGGATCTCATAGGCGGTGACACCGTGCGTGGACCCCTGGCCATCACCATCACCGCCTTGGGCACGGTGGCCCCTGGGGAGGCGCTCACGCGCCGCGGCGCGCGTGCCGGTGATCGGATCTATGTCTCGGGCCTCTTGGGCGAGGCGGCACTTGGCTTCCTGGCGCGGTCTGGGCGCGTGTCCCTGCCGCCTTCGATGCAGGCGCCGCTCTTTGCGCGGCTCGACCGTCCCCTCCCGCGGATCGCGGAAGGGCAGGCGCTGCTCGGGATTGCGTCGGCGGCCATCGATATCTCCGATGGCCTTCTCGCCGATCTCGGCCATATCCTGCAGGCCAGCGGGGTCGGCGCCACGCTCGATCTGCGGCGGTTGCCTGTGTCCGATGCCTATGTCGCCGCCCTTGCGACCGTGGGCTATGACCCGGCGCTTGTGTTCGGCGACGATTACGAGCTCTGTTTCACGGTCCCCCCCGAGCGCGTCCCGGCCTTGGCGGGAATCGCCACGCGCTTTGCCTGCGGCTTTCATGATATCGGCGGCATCGTCGCCGGCGCGGGTTGCGTGGTGCGCGATGGCGAGGGTCTTTATGTCCCCGCGCGCGCCGGCTATAACCATTTCCATGACTAAGGACACTTGGGCGGTCTGGGTGGCGGCCGGCTTCGGGGCCGGGCACGCCCCGCGCGCGCCCGGCACGATGGGGTCGCTGGTGGCGCTCGCGCTGTGGTGGCCGGCAGGGTTTTGGGGGCTCGGGCCCTATGCGGTGTTGCTGGCCATCGTCGTGGGCGCGGGGGTGCCGATCACGGCCCGCGCGGCGCGGGCCTTAGGGCGTCGCGATCCGCCCATGGTGGTCTGGGACGAGATCGCGGGGATGGGGGTCGCGCTCTTTGCGGTCCCCCACCAGATCCTCAGCTTTGCGGCGGCCTTCGGCCTCTTTCGTCTGTTTGATATCGTCAAGCCCTTCCCAATCGCGCGCCTGGAGGCGCTTCCCGGGGGCTATGGCATCATGGCGGATGACCTGCTGGCGGGGGTCTACGCCGCGCTCTTGGTTCAGGGAGGGCTCTGGTGGACGGGGGGCATGCTGCACTGATCAAGGACTTGGCCGCCGCGGTCGGTGCGCGTTTGGTGGCCGCGGGGCTTAGGGTGACGGTCGCCGAGTCCTGCACCGGGGGTTTGCTGGCCGCCGCCCTGACCGCCATCCCCGGGAGTTCCGCTTGGTTCGAGGCCGGGTTTGTGACCTATACGCCACGTGCCAAGCATATTTTGCTGGGGGTCCCGTGGGCGCACCTGGATGAGGCGCTCATCGTCAGCGCGCCGACGGCGATCGCCATGGCGCACGGGGCGCACGAGCGGGGCGGCGCCGAGGTCGCGGTGGGGGTCACGGGCTACGCCGGGCCTACGGGTGGCACCCCAGCATGCCCGGTGGGGACGGTGGCCATCGGCTGGGTGACGGCGCGGGGCGAGCAGTCCCAAGTCTGCCATTTCTCGGGCGACCGGGAGGCGGTGCGCGCGCAGGCGGTGGCGGCGGCCCTAGCGGGACTCAAGGACCGTCTGGACCAGGATTTCCCTCGCTAGGTCCCAGGCCTCCTTTGTGGAATAATCGCCCCCTTGCGCGTACTCGCGGGGGTAGTTCATGGACGTCAACAAGAGCAAGGCCTTGAGCGCGGCTCTCGGCCAGATCGAAAAACAGTTTGGTAAGGGCTCGGTCATGCGCCTGGGTGACGCGGGCGACGCCCCGGCGGTCGCGGCGGTGCCGACCGGCTCGCTCGGGCTCGACATCGCCTTGGGGATAGGCGGGCTGCCGCGGGGCCGGGTGGTGGAGATCTATGGCCCGGAGTCCTCGGGCAAGACGACCTTGACCTTGCACGTCATAGCGCAGGCGCAGAAGGCTGGAGGGACCGCAGCCTTCATCGACGCCGAGCATGCCCTCGACCCGACCTACGCCAAGCGTCTCGGGGTCAACGTCGATGATTTGCTCGTGTCGCAGCCCGACTCCGGTGAGCAGGCCCTCGAGATCACCGATATGCTAGTGCGCTCGGGCGGGGTCGATGTGGTGGTGGTCGATTCGGTGGCCGCCCTGACGCCTAAGGCCGAGATCGAAGGCGAGATGGGCGATTCCCATGTCGGCCTGCACGCGCGGCTCATGTCGCAGGCCTTGCGTAAGTTGACGGGCAACATCAAGCGCTCGAATACGCTCGTGATCTTCATCAACCAGATTCGCATGAAGATCGGCGTGATGTTCGGCAATCCCGAGACCACGACCGGCGGCAATGCCTTGAAGTTCTACGCCTCGGTGCGCCTGGATATCCGCCGCATCGGCGCCATCAAGCGCGGTGAAGAGGTGGTGGGCAGCCAGACGCGGGTCAAGGTGGTGAAGAACAAGATCGCGCCCCCGTTCCGGCAATGCGAGTTCGATATCTTCTATGATCAGGGGGTCTCGAAGGAGGGTGAGCTGATCGAGCTTGGGGTCGTCGCCAACCTGGTCGAGAAGTCCGGGGCCTGGTATTCCTACGGGGGCGAACGCATAGGGCAGGGAAAGGAGAACGCGCGCCAGCATCTGCGCGACAACCCGGCCATCGCCTCCGACCTCGAGGCCAAGCTGCGCGCCTCGTTCGCGGCGCATCCGACGGTGCTTATGGAAGAGGATCCGGCGCTCGCAGGGGAGGGTGAAGTCTGAGTTCTGACCGCGAGAGCCCGCGCAGCTATGCGCTCGGTCTGCTCGCGCGGCGCGACTACAGCCGGCGGGAGCTCGCCGAGCGGCTCTGCCGACGGGGCTACGATCGCATTCAGGCGCTCGCCGCCGTCGAGGAGCTGGCGGCGGGCCGCGCGGTGTCCGATGAGCGTTATGCCGAGGAGCGGGTGCGGGGGCGTGGCGCCCAAGGGGTGGGGCCGTTGCGGATCATGGTGGAGCTGAAGGCCAAGGGCGTGCCGCCCGAAATCATCACATCGGCACTCGCCTCCGTGGAGGATTCGTGGGGTGAGCGCGCGGTGGCCGCCCGTGTCAAGCGCTTCGGGGGCGAGCCCCCGCAGGATCGTGAGGAACGGGCGCGACAGGCGCGTTTCTTGCAGACCCGAGGTTTTCGCCATGAAGATATCATGTATGCGGTGATGAGCCGCGCGGATCACGATGACCTATAGAAGACCATGAAGAGCACCGAGATACGAAGTCGCTTCTTGCAGTTTTTCGAAAGACACGGCCATCAGGTGGTGCCGAGCAGCTCGCTCGTGCCGGCGAACGATCAGAGCCTGCTCTTTACGAATGCCGGCATGGTGCAGTTCAAGGATGTCTTTCTCGGACAGGATCGACGCGCTTACACGCGCGCGGCAAGCGCCCAGCGCTGTCTGCGGGCGGGCGGCAAGCACAATGACCTCGAGAATGTGGGCTACACGGCGCGCCACCATACCTTCTTCGAGATGCTGGGGAATTTCAGTTTCGGGGACTATTTCAAGCGCGACGCTATCCGCTACGCCTGGGAGTTCCTCACAGTCGAGATGGGTCTGCCCCCGGACCGGCTGTGGGTCACGGTGTTCGAGGATGATCGCGAGGCGGCGCGCATCTGGCTCGAGGAGATCGGCGTCGACGAGGCGCGGTTTAGCCGCATAGGCGAGGCCGACAATTTCTGGTCGATGGGTGACACCGGCCCCTGCGGCCCGTGCTCCGAGATCTTCTACGACCATGGGCCGATGATCGCCGGCGGGCCACCGGGCAGCCCGGAGGCCGATGGCGACCGTTACGTTGAGATCTGGAACCTAGTCTTCAT
>JAKAXK010000122.1 GCA_021827145.1 Pseudomonadota bacterium | reverse complement strand
AAAGAGGGCTTCACAAAAGGACATGCGAGGAGCCGGCTCGCCGCTTCACCACCCCCTAAACCGCTGCGCGGTTATAGGCGGAGCACTGCGGCGCGTTTTGGTAGGCGCCAGGACCGGGGAGCGAGGGCGCGGAAAAAGGTCCGCTCAGCCCCAGTCCAGCCGCTTGGTGAAGCTCGCCATGCTCGGCCGTTCTTCGTAGCCAAGCGAGGGGTAGAACCCGCGCCGGTAAGAGTCGCGTTCGCGGCTATTTAAGACGCTGATCCGGAAACACTTGCGGGTCGCGGCCTCACTCTCGATGGCCGCCATCAAGGCCTTGCCGACCCCCCGGCCGCGCGCCTCGGCGATGACGAAGAGCTCCGTCACATAGAGTTCACGACCAGCGAACAGGAGGTGGGTCACGATCTCTCCATGCACGTAACCCACCACCGCGCGGTCATGCTCGGCCACGAGCAAGAGCGCGTTTTCCTCGGTAATCAGCGCGGCGAGACGTTGGCCCAGCGTGCTGCCATCGGCCTTGAATGCGGGATTCCACCCAAGCTCCCGGTGGAGCAGCATGATCCCCGGGAGATCATTGGGTTGAAGCGGTCGTATCTTGATCGGCAAAGCGTCCTTGCGTGCCATAGCATCACCCCTTCAAGTGCCGGAATATCGAGATACCCCGCAACAAGTCAAACGCCTCGCGCAGCTGGTAGTCCTCGTCGAGCAGCTTGCGCGTGGCCGGCGAAAGCGCGTGCGGCTTCGGTGCGGTCTTGGGCGGGTTGGGGTTGGCAAGATGTCCCGGCAAGTTCGTCTCGCGCAGGAAGCCGTTGGGCGCCGCCGATACGAACTTGCCTTCGTGAACCACGATATTGGGCGCGATCCCGAGATTCTGGATCGAGCGGCCATTGGGCGTGAAGTAGCGGGCCGTCGTGAGACGCAAGGCGCCCCCGTTGCCCATGGGCATGATCGTCTGCACACTGCCCTTGCCGAAGGTCTTGGTGCCCATAATGACCGCGCGGCGATTGTCCTGGAGCGCACCTGCGACGATCTCGGCGGCCGACGCCGAACCGCCGTTCACGAGTACAACCATAGGCGCGCCATGCAGCAGATCCGGCCCGTGGGCGCGGAACACGACGTCGGAGCTCGGTATGCGGCCGCGTGTGCTCACGACGACACCATGGTTCATGAAGTCGTCACAAACCGCGACCGCGGCGTTCAATACGCCACCGGGGTTGTCGCGAAGGTCAAGCACGAGCCCCTTCAGGGGACCATGATTCGCCGCAATCAGATGCGTAAGCGCGCGCGTTACGCCCTTACCAGTGTCTCCCTGAAATTCGGAGATGCGCAGGTAAGCATATCCGGGCGCGAGCAGGCGCCCCGCGACGCTATGGATCTTGATGATCTGGCGCTCGAGCCGAAACGTCAGGGGTTGGGCCTGCCCCTTGCGCAAGACTGTGAGCGCAACCGTGGATCCGGGGCGCCCACGCAGCAGGCGCACGGCCTTGCGCAGCGACAGCCCCTGGATGAAGGTCCCGTTGATGCGGACGATGAGATCGCCCGGTTTAATGCCACTACGGCCTCCCGGCGTGCCGTGAATGGGGGTTACGACCTTCAGAAAACCTTTGTACTCCGTCACCTCGAGACCGACGCCGCCGAAGCGCCCGGTGGTGTCGACACGGAGCTGGCGATACTGGCGGGGATCAAGGTATTGGGAATGCGGGTCGAGATTATTGACCATGCCGCGCAGGGCGTTGTCGATCAATGTGCGGCTGCTGACCGGAACGACATACTCCGCCTTGACGATGTTGAAGACCTCCGCAAAGGTCCGAAGCTCGCGCAGCGGGAGCTGCGAGAGGGTCGCGCGCTCATGCGCGGCCCGATCAGCCTCCACCGCGCGCTCGACCGTGAGGCCGGCCCCCAGGAAGACGCCCGCCAACAGGATCAGGGCGTAGCGAGTGAGGCTCTTCTTCATCGCAAAAATTCTCCAAAAAATGCGCTCAACGCGCCAACCAAACCAAGGGATTGAGCGGCTGGCCGTCGTGGCTGATGTCGAAATAGAGCCCCGGGCGTGAGAACCCGCCGCTGTCTCCGACGGTGGCGATGACCTCTCCGGCGCGAACCACATCCCCTACATGCTTCAAGAGGGCCTGATCATGGCCATACAGCGTCATATACCCACCCCCGTTTTCCAGTATCAACAACAAACCGTAACCGCGCAACCAATTTGCGTAGACTACCCGCCCCGGGAACACGGCACGCACCGGCTCCCCCGATCGCCCGGGGATGAGGACACCACCCCAGCGGCCGAGACCCCCAGGGCCGCTCTCGATACGCAAGGCCTGGTAGCGGGCCGGGATGGGCATAGGCAGATGGCCGCGGTATCTGGCAAACGGGCCCTTCATCTGAGGGATCGGGCCTGCGACTTTCGGCAGACGGCGGAGCCCTTGCACCAGCGCGCGCAATCGCCGGGCGCGCAGCCGCAAAGCCACCAAACGGGCACGACCGGAACGGGCACGGCGGTTGAGGGCGCCTACGGCCGCGGTACGACGCGCGAGCGCCGTGTCGAAACGGCGCGCTTGGACTGCCTCCGTGCGCGCCCGTTGCCGCAGGCGGGCGGTCTGCGCGGAGTCGGCGGCCATGGCCGACCGCAAGGCCGATGTGGTGTGCCGCAGGGCCGCAAGACGCCGCGCCCGGGCGCGCAGGACATAACCGTAATAGGTCATGATGCGCGCCAGGAACTGCGGGTCCTTCTGGCTAAAGAGGATCTGCGCCGCGCCCTGGCGGCCGGTGGCATAGGCCGCGCGCGCCTGGCGGTCGAGCTCATGGCGCTCGCGCGCCTCGGTCTTACGTAGCGCGGTCTCGCGCGCAGCGAGGACTTGCACCTTCTGTCGTGATCGACTGACCGCGGCCCGGGCCCGCAGGAGCGCGCGCTCGGCGTGGGCGACCCGGTCCTCCGAGAGGCGCAGGGCATCAAGAGCCTTGCTGCGTTCGCGGAGAGTCTGATCGAGATGCTGCTGCAATGCCGCCTCACGCGACCGCAGGAGCCGCAGATCCTGTCGGGGCCCAGCGTAGGCGGCCCAGGACGTCACTAGCATGGGGAGGACCAGAGCGAGGCGGCCGAGCAAGTTGGTGAGCGGCCGCTTTCGAAGCCTCCCCGCGTTCACGCCAACTCGATCAGCGATTGTCCGGTCATCTCGGACGGCGGCGTGATGTTGAGGAGGCGCAACAAGGTCGGTGCCACGTCCTCCAAGGAGCCCTGGGGGCTGATGCGCGCATCGCGCCCCACATACACGAGCGGCACGGGGTTTGTGGTATGCGCCGTGTGGGCCTGCCCGCTCTCGGCATCGAACATCTGCTCGGCATTACCGTGGTCCGCGGTGATCAGCATCTCGCCGCCTTTCGCCCGCACCGCCTCGGCCACGCGCGCCAGACATTTGTCGATCGCCTCTATCGCACGCACCGTCGCTGCGAAATCCCCGGTATGCCCGACCATGTCGGGATTGGCGAAGTTACAGATGATGACATCATGGCGCCCGGCCGCCACCGCCCGGATCACCTCGTCGGCGACCTGGCTTGCGCTCATTTCAGGCTTGCGATTGTACGTGGGCACGTCGGTCGGCGAGGGCACGAGGACGCGCTCCTCGCCCTCGAAGGGCGACTCTTCCCCGCCGTTGAAGAAAAACGTGACATGCGCATACTTTTCGGTCTCGGCGATACGCAGCTGACGCTTCCCGAGTTCGGCCAGATAGGCCCCGAGGACGTTGACGAGGCGCGCCGAGGGAAAGGCCACGGGCACATTGAAGTCGGCCTGGTATTCCGTGAGACTCACAAACCGCCCGAGGCGCGGCTGCGCCGCCCGGACGAAGCCGTCGAATGCCGGATCGACGAACGGCCGACTGATCTGACGGGCACGATCCGAGCGGAAGTTCATGAACACCACCACATCGCCATCGTCGATGGGACGCGGGGCCTCGCCCGGCGGGGCCACGATCGTGCCTTTGACGAACTCGTCCGTCTCCCCACGCGCGTAAGCGAGGGCCAGGGCCTCGGCGGCGCTCGTCGCCCGATAGTCGGCCTTGGCCGCGGTCAATAAGTCGTAGGCGGCCTGGATGCGCGGCCATCGGTGGTCACGATCCATCGCGTAGTAGCGCCCAATGACGGAAGCGATGCGCCCGCGCCCAAGGGCCGCGAATTTGGCCTCCATCGCCGCAAGCGAGGCGCCGGCGCTCTGCGGGAGCGTGTCGCGCCCGTCGAGAAAGGCGTGCAGATAAACCTGATTCAGGCCACGGGTCACGGCGAGCTCAACCATGGCGTGGATGTGGTCTTCGTGACTATGGACCCCGCCCGGCGACAAGAGTCCGAGCACATGCAGGCTCTTGTGGCTGTCGCGGGCCAGATCCACCGCATCTGTCAGCGTCTTATTCGTGAAAAACGCGCCCGAGGCGATCGCGCGGTTGATGCGCGTGTACTCCTGGTAGACAACTCGGCCGGCACCGAGGTTCAGGTGGCCGACTTCGGAATTCCCCATCTGCTTCGATGGCAGACCGACGGCGGCCTCGGACGCCTGGATGAGGCTGTGACTGGCCGACGCCCAAGTCTTGTCCCACCACGGTTTGCGGGCCGCCGCGATGGCGTTGTTTTCGATCTGATCGCTGTGACCCCAGCCGTCCAAAATAACGAGCACCAGGGGTTTCGGTGTAAAAGGCATCAAACGCGCTCCGGGCGGGATTCCGTTAGCCGGTCTTTTAAATCCCACTTATATTGTATAATGTTTTGTTTCGGGCGACAGCCGGCCGGTAATGGCTTACTGTGCCGTAACTCGTCCTTACGACCTAAGGGAGTCGATATGGTACCTTCCGAGATCATCCAGCCGCTGGAAGATATCCTCATCACCAACGAGGACGATATCCAGCTCGCGTCACGGGCGCTGAAGGCCATTGCACACCCGCTGCGACTGAAGATCCTCTGCATACTCGGCGCCGCCACGGAGGTGAGTGTACAAGATATCGTAGTCCAGGTGGGCACTTCGCAGAGCAATATCTCCCAGCATTTGTCCATTTTGCGCGACAAGGGCATCCTGGCCTCGCGCAAACACGCGAACAAGGTCTTTTACCGCATCGCGGACCCCCGCATTCTGCAGCTCATCGGGGCCATGCGCATGGCGTTCTGCACCTTACCTGATCCGCGCTGAGAGGCTCTTATGACGGCGTTTGTCATCGCGCATTGGTACCTCTTTGTGGCGCTCGTGATCGTCGGCGGCCTGCTGGCGGCGGGCTCTGCCCTTGATGGGAGCTCGAGCGGCCAAAAAGTGACGAGCCAGGAGGCCGTCCAGATCCTGAACCACAAGGCCGCCGTGATTGTGGACGTTCGGGAACCTCAAGAATTCACGAGCGGACATATTGCCCGCGCCATCAATATCCCTTTAGGACAGATGGCGGCGCGCAGCCAAGAGCTGAAAAAATACAAAGAGAAGCCCGTCATTCTCTGTTGCGCCAGCGGCGCGCGGTCGGCGCGCGCGGCGGCGATGCTGCGCAAAGAGGGCTTTACCGACGTGCGCAACTTGGTCGGCGGGATGTCGGCATGGCGCAGCGCCAATCTCCCCACCGTATCGTAAGGGTCCTTATGGCCAAAGTCTTGATGTACACCACGCGTGTGTGCCCCTACTGCCAGATGGCCTCGCGTCTTCTCGAAAAAAAAGGGGTCGCGGTCGAGAAAATTCGCGTGGACGAAGAGCCCGCGCGGCGTCAGGAAATGGTCGATCGGGCGCGCGGCGCGAGCACAGTCCCGCAGATATTCATCGGTGAACTCCATGTCGGCGGCTACCGGGAACTCGCGCAACTGGACGTGAAAGGGGAGCTTGATCCGCTGCTGGGCCTCTGAGCTGGGGCACGAGGCACTCCGTCGTCAAGGGCAAGGCCCATCAGGCCGGGACGGGTCCCCGCTGGGACCGCCCTCGGGCGTGGCGCGGACGGCGGCGTGTCCGCCGAGTCCTTGCTTTTGGTTGGGGGTGGTAACACAATTCACGTTCCTCAAGGGACTACCGCCAGACAGGTGGAAAGTCATACTTGTGGAGATATGAGCAGCGCAATCAGGCTCTGTTAGCCCAAGAACCCACCGAAGCGACTCAAGCCGCTTGTGTGTGAGCGCCGTAGGAATCTCCTTCCTTTTGGGGAGGAGGGGATGTGGACCCGGCCAATAACCTCGTTCAACCACTTTACAGTAAGGAGCCCTCGTGGCGGATCAAAACACGGACCCGGAAATCGTCTTCAGTCTGGAAAAGATC
>JAKAXK010000121.1 GCA_021827145.1 Pseudomonadota bacterium | reverse complement strand
ATCGGACATGAACAGCAGTTCGCGGGGTTCATTTTTGTCCGATATCTCAGGAAGCGCCCGTTAAGGGCGTGTTTCTTGATCCGTGACCGAAACTTCATCTGCGCGCACAAGATTCGCTCCCCACCTCACCACACCAAGTGGTAGTGTGCGGCCAGGATTACTGTCAGTGTGGCTGTGAGGAGTAGTACCAAGGGCACGCCAGTCCGAACGAAATCCTGAAAGCGATAGCCTCCGGCGGCCATGACCAAAAGGTTCGTTTGAAACGACATTGGAGTAGCAAAGCACAAATTGGCGCCAAAAAGAACCGCCAAAACAAAAGGGGTAGGCACAACATGTAGGCTGTGCGCGAGATCGATAGCGACAGGCGTACCAATCACTGCGGCGACCACATGCGACGCTGTGTTTGCTAAAAGCGCGGTAAGAAGAATAATGAGACCTATCATGAGTGCGGGCTTAAGTCCGTGCCCCAAAACGTGGAGAATCGCAGCGAGATAAGAGGATCCACCTGTAACCGTTAAAGCCAGGCTGAGAGCTAAACTTGCCACGATAATCAAAATGACATCCGCGCGCACCGCCTGCGCAAAGTCCGCCCAGGTCAGGCAGCCTGTGATCAGCATAAGCAAGACGCCCACGACCGCGCTTATAGTTATGGGCACAAGATTGAGGGCCGCCGTCAGTACCACAAGTCCCACGATAGTCAGGGCGTAGGGCGCCTTATGGTTGCGGGGCAAATTGGTGGTGGCATCCAGAAGCAGCAAGCGTCCGCTGCGGCGAATTACATCAAGTTGCGAGCGCGGACCATCAACCAATACCACATCACCAGCTGTTAATACGACCTCGTCCAGCGCCTGGGCGCCCGAGTAAGGTGTCCCTCTCCGGTAAAGCCCGATAGGGGTTAGACCATAGCGGACCTCGAAGAAGCTTCCTGCAAGTGTATCTCCTGCCAGCCGTGATGTGGGCGTGACGACCACTTCGGCCAGTTGGCGGTCTTCCTTTGGTTTTTCTACGGTCGCCTGGCTTTCGCCGGCGGACAGGATGGCGCCGAGCGCTCCTTCGTGTTCTTTGATCCGATCGGGCTTGTCGTGGATTACCAGAATATCGCCGGTGCGCAGGATGAGATCTGGGAGCAAAGCAAGTTCTGGCCCGTCGCCACGAAACACAGAAAGTAAGCGCGCTCCAGCTAAAAGGCTGCGGACCTCGGCTAAAGATTTGCCGGCCGCGAGACTTGTATCCAGAATCTGAAGGCGCGCCGAAAACGTGCGCGGCGACCCCGTGGTCACCGTGCGTGTAGTCGCCGGAAGCAGGTGCGGCATGACAAGCCACAGGTAAGCGATGCCCACGACCGAGGCTTCGGCCGCAAACGCGGAAAACGAAAACATGCTCATGGGAGCCAGGCCTTGTTGCTGCGCCAAACTCATGACAATGAGGTTCGTGGAGGTGCCTATGGTGGTACCCATGCCCCCCATCAAAGTCGCGAAGCCCATGGGCATAAGGAGTCGCGAGGCGCTCCCTTGGGTGCGGGTGGCAATGCCACTCAAAAGCGGAAGAAGTAAGATCACAACAGGGGTGTTGTTCACAAACGCACTCAGAAACGCCGCACATACGAGCATCACAAGAGTCGCCAATCGCGGGCTTATGGGCCATAATCGGGCGAGCACCCGCCCAATGGGTTCGAGTCCTCCGGTATTCACGACCCCCGCGCCTACGGCCATGAGCGCCACTACCGCGATTAATGCCGGGTTGCTGAAGCCCGAAAATAGACGCAGCGCAGAAAAGATATGCCCGTGGACCGTGAAGGGGTGTATTCCAAAATACAAAACCAGCGTTACGAGGATAAACAGGGCTGCGGTTTCGATCGCGACACGTTCGTTACTGAACAGCAATAAGGCCACGACCGCAAGTATGAGCACAAACAGGGCATGCTGGTTGGGGAGGGCTGGAAACACGCTGTTGCTCCTATGGTAATGGGTTCCGATGTGCCGCAGCAGTCGACTCGACAGGATAAGCAAGTCTCATTCCCGCGTTTTCCTACAGCACGTCGCTTCGTATCGGTGAAATCTCTCGTAAAAGCCCAACAAGCCCTTGCCGCGCAAGTATTTGGGCGGGGCGGTAGCCCGGTATTTTTGATTATTATAGCCGCGAACTGCGGCAGTTGCGTTTGCAGTCTGTTACGTGTTGACCCATCAATCCGTGACGTGGGCTTTTCTGTCTTTTATGTCTCCTTTTGGCTCGCGGGTCTCTTAAGTCGTGTCTAAATTACCACCCAATCCCGTTTCGACAAGCGCAAGGCTCAGACGCAGGAAGTGTTATAGCCATAGCACGATTGAACTGATCAAACCCCCGGGAAATCGGTTGTTCTTGTTGTCTCGACCGTATTTTGAATGGCACCCGGCGCGATCTCGTTCGGGGGCCCGCGGCGCATCCGGCAAGGCGATCGATAAGATCCCGGCTGCCGGTTAGGGTGACGGGCATGGCGGGATTATCGGGGTGCCATGACTGGCGCGTCAAGGCGTGGTTATCAGGGGGTATCAGGGGGTATCAGGGGCGTCTTTATGATGAAGCGCTTGGCCGCCGTGGCCGGCTAAAGGCGCCCCTATTCCATGCCTCCATGGCGAACGATCTGGGCCGAGGTTGTGGGTCGCTGCGGGGTGCGATGGAAACCTTTTCACAATCTTCCGCGTCGTCTCCGAACCTCAAGTCGATCGTGTCGAGCCGAGGGCCAATGTGCTCAACGGGCGCGGCAAGGGGTAGGCGTATGCGGCGAATCTCGGTGACCCCCGGCATGCGCATTGCGGGGTGGGCGCCGATCCCGGGCGCCTTGTCGGCATCCGTTCGCTGATTGCCCCGTAATGGGGCAAGTCATAGAGGCGACGATCGCGGAGATTGCAGGTGTAGCCATGCCCGTATCTCTCCTGGGGTATGGCCTGAAATGTGCTTGCGGTGTGGACTGTCGCAATACCATTGGAATGGGGTCTTCATGGACTATTTACCGGTCTTCCTCGATATCCGATCGGCGCGCGTGCTCGTCGTGGGTGGGGGCGAAGTGGCGGCCCGCAAGGTCGCACTTTTGCACAATGCGCAGGCGCAGGTGGTCGTCGTGTCCCCGGAGCTGTCTCCTGCGCTCGAGGAGATGAAGGCCGCAGGCACCATTACCCATATCGCGCGGGCGTTCGCGGTCGAGGATGTGGCCGGCGCACGCATCGTGATTGCCGCCACCAATCACGGCGCCACCAATAAGCTTGTCTATCAAACCGCCACGGCCGCCCGCGTGCCGGTCAATGTCGTTGACCATCCGGCGCTCTGCACCTTCATCATGCCCTCGGTCATCGATCGTTCGCCTGTGCTCATCGCCGTATCGAGCGGTGGCACCTCGCCCGTGCTCGCACGCCTGTTGCGGGCGCGTCTCGAAAGTCTGGTCGCATCCACCTATGGGGCCCTAGCCGCCTTCATGGCCAAGCGCCGTTCGGAGGTCCGTCAGCGGATCACCTCGCCGCGCGCGCGGCGCCGCTTCTGGGAACGCGTGCTCCAAGGGCCGGCTGCCGAGCTGCTGCTGGCCGGACAAGGCGCGGCGGCGGCTCAGGTCTTCGATCGCGAGCTCGCGCGGCCCGAGGGGGATGGCGCGGGCCTCGTATCGCTTGTGGGCGCGGGCCCGGGTGACCCGGATCTTTTGACCTTGCGCGCCCTGCGGCTCATGCAGGAGGCGGATGTCATCGTCCATGACCGCCTGGTTGCGGGCCCTATTCTCGCGCTTTGCCGGCGCGAGGCGCAGCGCATCGACGTCGGGAAGAATGCCGGACACCACGCGGTCCCCCAAGAGCAGATCAACCGACTGCTCGTGGATCTCGCCGCCACCGGCCAGCGGGTCGTGCGCCTTAAAGGAGGCGACCCTTTTGTGTTCGGGCGCGGCGGCGAGGAGATCGACGCGCTCGTAGAGGCCGGCATCCCCTTTCAGGTGGTGCCCGGCATCACCGCCGCCCTCGGTTGCGCGGCCTACGGGCATCTGCCGCTCACCCATCGGGATTACGCCCAGTCCTGCGTCTTCGTTACAGGCCATTGCCGGAAAGACGCCCTGGAGCTGAACTGGGAGTCGCTCGCGCGCCCGCACCAGACCCTCGTGTTCTACATGGGGGTCGCGGCCCTTCCTGCCATCAGCCGGGAACTCATGGCCCACGGCCTGCCCGCCACGACACCGGCGGCCTTGATCGAGCGGGGGACCACACCCGATCAGCGCGTCCTGACCGGCACGCTCGCAAATCTGCCGCAGATTGTGGCTCAGGAGGCCATTGTGCCCCCCACGCTTATCGTCATAGGCGAAGTCGTGCAGCTGCACGAGCGCTGGAAGGGCCGTGCCGACAGAACCGAGACGACGGATCTGCGCGCCGCCGGATAAGGATGGCGGTGGCCCCGATGGAGGCCATCGCCGCCTGAGCAACACGACGCGATGGTGACGCGAACGCCGCCTACGCCGATCACACCCACAGCCGCGGTCGCGGAAGACCACGATCTCACCGGCACGAGAGGCGGTGGTCAGAGCCGCCCTCGATCCCTGACCAAAACACACCAGAGACCATGACGCACGCGGCAAGGGCCTTGAGGTGCACGGGCCGCGCTCTCAGGCGTTTCCCTACCAGAAAATGCAGGATCTTTGTCCAAGATCGGCGGCGGCATGGATGGAGGCGGGCCGGGTCGCTGCTCATGGCCGCCGGGGCATGAGCCTTTGGGGTGTCATTGGGCAGAGCACAACCCCAAGCGTGCGCTGTCGTGAGGGGAGACGGGCGTTTGGAGGTATCGATAAGGCATGTATACAGAAATAGGCGTACCCAACAGAATGGTGTCTTGGCGAACGAGCAAGCCGCGCCTTCATTCGTCGGCTTGGCTGATGCCGTGGCACGGGCGGATGCATGCGCACACTCTTCGATACGGAAAAATACATTTCCACCGTGAAGGTGGGCGTTGTGGGCGACAATGAGGCGCACGCCATGAGCAAGGCATTGATGAGCGCCCTGAACGAAGGCGTGGCGACCAGCGACGACCTCGTGAAGAGCGGCGCACAAATCGATTTCGTGGCGGCGCGGGTGGATGTATTAAGGGTGCACGTCGAGGCGCTCAATACGAAAATTGACGGCGTAACCCGCAACTTTGACGACAAGATCGGCGGCCTCAACGCCAAGGTCGACGGCGTGGCCCGCACCCTTGAAGATAAGATCGGCGGCCTCAATGAGAAGACCGGAGGCCTCAATGAGAAGATCGGGGGCGTGGCTCGCCATCTCAACGACAAGATGGATAGTCTTGAGAGGAACCTACGGACCGAAATGGACGCGCGCTTTCATGTTCACAAGGTATGGCTCATGATCATTGCCGCCATGGTCGCCTTCTCGAACCCCTTCATGATGGCTTTTTATAAGGCGATCGGAATTTTTCCCTAACCGTTCCCCGATGGTTCCCGTCCTATCCTATGAGCGGCCCAGGGGGTCTGAGGCCGCCCCGCTTGGCTCGTTGCCCCGGGGCATGGGCATTAGGCGGCCTTGGCCTTTTTCGTGCGCAATACGAGGAGGGTGAGTACGCCCAGCGCCAGCACTTCCGTTGCCACACCGAAGCGCACGAGATCGCTCGGACGAAGGCGGTAGAGTGCGCCCATGGCGAGGCTTCCGATCATCCAGGCCAGGGCCAAGCCCATGTCGAACAGACCAAAGGCCGCCCCCAATCGCCGGGCGGGGACGAGGCGGGTGATGCCTGCGCGCAAGGCGCCGTCCTGGACCCCGAGGGCCGCGCCCCAGACGGCTGCGGCGGCCGTGAGGGCCAGTGGTGACTGCGAGAGAAACTGCAGGGGGTCTGCTATCAAAAGGAGCAAGGGGAGCAGATAGAGAACTTTGAGGTCGATGCGATCGAAGAGTCGGCCGGTGCCGAGTGCGGTGAGGCCGCTGACGGCCATGGCCAGGGCATAAAGCACGGGAATCCAGGCCGGTGCCAGCCGATGAGTCATGGCCAGGTGGTAGGAAAAGAACATGAAATGGGCGAGCCCCATGATGGTGAGCGCGGCGAAGATCAAGTAGCCGTAGAAGATCGGTGGCAAGGCCGCCGGGGGCGCGTCGGCGGACTGGGCCTTGAGTGCGGGTGCCAGGGCGCGCGCATACCTAAGCATCACAAGCGAGGCCGTGGCCGGCACGAGCAGGGAGGCAAAGGCGGCGTGGTAACCGAAGCCGGCCACGATCCCCGCGACCATGAGGGGGCCGAGCAGGGCGCCACATTGGTCGAGGATCGTGTGCAGCCCAAAGGCGCGGCCCACGCCGAGATGAGATCGGA
>JAKAXK010000015.1 GCA_021827145.1 Pseudomonadota bacterium | reverse complement strand
GCGCCCCAGCACGCGACACGACTTGGTTCGATGCGCCAAGGCGTTCTGCACGTAGGGGTCTTGGTCTGTGCTTGGCAATAATGCGGGCAGCGTCAGGTGGCCCAACGCGAGGCAACCTGTTTCCCGATTCCAAATCATGTTGGCATCATTCGTGGTCGCTTGTAAGGAATGCAGGGGGCGGTTTGGGCCTTTGAAGCGGGGACGACCGCGTTGGCCAAAGGCATAGTGCTGCACGGCGGCAAAAGCCTGTTCCGCGAGGCGCTGTGCGACGTTGGAGCCTATGCGATCCGCCCAACCGGCGGCATTCGTGTTTTGCCTGGCAAAGGTGATGAGTGCCACCGACGTGCATCCCGCCTCTTGTGAGAGGCGTTTACACTCCGTCGCGCGTTCGGTGTTCTTGGTCATGGCGCGGGCCCCTTGCCATGCCTTCGATTGCTTTAACAGTCCATGACGGCGTAAGGCCTCACCCAACGTGGCATTATACAGCCGCCGCCCCGCCTCCATGCGGGCAATCAGCGCCCGATCTTCCCCGAGTTTCACGACCAGGGGAATGGTCAGGACAAAAGTGGGTGTGCGAGAACGCTTCATGGGGTTTTTGGCCGCTCGATGTATTGTTTTAGTCCCGGTCGCATCAGAGAATTATACGCTCATGCCCCCCTTCCTCCCCCTAGCGAAAACGAGGGGATTCTCGTGGGGATATGTTGAGGAACATGAATTGTGTTACCAGCCCAAACCAAAAGCAAGGACCGGACCGGCGGACCTCGGCGCCCGCGTCCCGACCAAAGCCGACCTCTGCGCGATTCGTCGCCGGCCTGATAAAGGGGCTGCGCCCATGGCGGGGGCGTGTCGCGTGTCGGCTCAGAGGCCCAGCAGGGGATCGAGCTCCCCCTTGACGTCCAGCTGCGCGAGCTCCCGGTAGCCGCCGACATGACGGCCACCGATGAATATCTGGGGGACCGTCTTCGCGCCGTGCGCCCGATCGACCATTTCCTGGCGCCGCGCGGGTTCTTCGTCCACGCGAATCTTCTCAACCGCGACACCCTTTTTTTCGAGAAGGCGCGAGGCCATCTGGCAGTAAGGGCACACACGCGTAGTGTACATCAAGACCTTGGCCATAAGGACCCTACGATACGGTGGGGAGATTGGCGCCGCGCCATGCCGACATCCCGCCAGCGAGGTTGCGCACGTCGGTAAAGCCTTCCTTGCGCAACATCGCCGCCGCGCGTGCCGACCGCGCGCCGCTCGCGCAACAGAGAATGACGGGCTTCTCTTTGTATTTTTTCAGCTCCTGGCTGCGTGCCGCTATCTGCCCCAAAGGGATATTGATGGCGCGCGCAATATGCCCACTCGTGAATTCTTGGGGTTCCCGTACGTCCACGATCACGGCGGCCTTGCGGTTCAGAATCTGGACGGCCTCCTGGCTCGTCACTTTTTGGCCGCCCCCGCCTCCATCGAGGACGGAGCTCGCCGCCAGCAGGCCGCCGACGATCACCAGTGCCGCAAAGAGGTACCAATGTGCGATCACAAACGCTGCCATGAGGGCCCCTCAGCGCGGATCAGGCAAGGTGCAGAACGCCATGCGCATGGCGCCTATGAGCTGCAGGATGCGAGGGTCTGCGATGCGGTAAAAGACCTTGTTCGCATGCTTGCGTGAGGCCAATATGCCCTTGTCGCGCAAAATGGACAGATGCTGGGAGATATTGCTCTGCGAAGTGCCCACCTGGACTACGATATCTTGTACACTCACCTCTGTGGCGGCGCCGAGTATGCAGAGGATCTTCAGTCGTAGCGGATGCGCAATGGCCTTCAGCGCCCGTGATGCGAGCTGGATATCCTCCTCGTTGGTGATGAGGATATCCTCCAGCGGCTGGATGATCTCGGAAGGTACCATATCGACTCCCTTAGGTCGTAAGGACGAGTTACGGCACAGTAAGCCATTACCGTGCCGGCTGTCGCCCGAAACAAAACATTATACAATATAAGTGGGATTTAAAAGACCGGCTAACGGAATCCCGCCCGGAGCGCGTTTGATGCCTTTAACACCGAAACCCCTGGTGCTCGTTATTTTGGACGGCTGGGGCCATAGCGATCAGATCGAAAACAACGCCATCGCGGCGGCCCGCAAGCCGTGGTGGGATAAGACCTGGGCGTCCGCGAGCCACAGTCTTATCCAGGCTTCCGAGGCCGCGGTTGGTCTGCCCTCGAAGCAGATGGGAAATTCCGAGGTCGGCCACCTGAATCTCGGTGCGGGCCGGGTCGTCTATCAGGAATATACGCGAATCAACCGCGCGATCGCTTCGGGTGCGTTTTTTACGAACAAGACGCTGACAGACGCGGTGGACCTGGCCCGCGACAGCCACAAGAGTCTGCATGTGCTCGGACTCTTGTCGCCAGGCGGGGTCCACAGTCACGAAGACCACATCCATGCCATGGTCGAGCTCGCCGTGACCCGCGGCCTGAATCAGGTCTATCTCCACGCCTTTCTCGACGGGCGCGATACGCTCCCGCAAAGTGCGGGCGCCTCGCTTGCGGCGATGGAGGCCAAATTTGCGGCCCTTGGGCGTGGGCGCATCGCCTCCGTCATCGGGCGTTACTACGCCATGGATCGTGACCACCGATGGCCGCGCATCCAGGCGGCCTACGATTTGTTGACCGCATCCAAGGCCGACTATCGGGCGGCGAGTGCCGCTGAGGCCCTGGCCCTCGCGTACGCGCGGGGGGAGACGGATGAGTTCGTCAAAGGCACGATCGTGGCCCCGTCGGGCGAGGCCCCGCGTCCGATCGATGACGGCGACGTGGTGGTATTCATGAACTTCCGATCGGATCGCGCCCGCCAGATCAGTCGGCCGTTCGTCGATCCGGCATTCGACGGCTTCGTCCGCGCGGCACAGCCGCGCCTTGGGCGGTTTGTGAGCCTTACGGAATATCAGGCCGACTTCAATGTGCCCGTGGCCTTTCCCTCGGCGCGCCTCGTCAATGTCCTTGGGGCGTATCTGGCCGACCAGGGGAAGCGCCAGCTGCGTGTCGCCGAGACCGAAAAGTACGCGCATGTCACGTTTTTCTTCAACGGCGGGGAAGAGTCGCCATTCGAGGGTGAGGAGCGCATCCTCGTGCCCTCGCCGACCGATGTGCCGACGTACAATCGCAAGCCCGAAATGAGCGCGAGCCAAGTTGCCGATGAGGTCATCCGAGCGATCGCGGGCGGACGCCATGACGTCATTATCTGCAATTTCGCCAATCCCGACATGGTGGGGCATACCGGCGACTTTGCGGCGACGGTGCGCGCCATCGAGGCGATCGATCAATGTCTGGCGCGCGTAGCCCAGGCCGTGCGGGTGAAAGGTGGCGAGATGCTGATCACCGCCGACCACGGTAATGCCGAGCAGATGCTCGACGCCGAGAGTGGCCAGGCCCATACCGCGCATACCACGAACCCGGTGCCGCTAGTGTATGTGGGGCGCGACGCGCGCATCAGCCCGCAGGGCTCCTTGGAAGACGTGGCACCGACCCTATTGCGCCTCCTCAACGTCACGCCGCCGTCCGAGATGACCGGACAATCGCTGATCGAGTTGACGTGAACGCGGGGGGGCTCCGAAAGTGGCCACTTACCCAGTTGATCGGTCGCCTTGCCCTGGCCCTCCCCATCCTGTCGGCGTCCTGGGCCGCCTACGCTGGGCCTCGACACGACCTGCAGGTCCTGCGATCGCACGAGGCGGCGTTGCAGCAGCATCTCGATCAGACCCTGCGCGAACGCAGCAAGGCGCTCAATGCCCTGCGTCTCTCGGAGGACCGGGTTGCCCACGCCGAGCGCGCGCTTTTGCGTGCCCAGGCCGCGGCCCGTCGATCACGGGCGAAGGTGCAAGCCCTCGCCGCGCGCGCGGCCGCCCTACGCAAGACGGAGGCGCGTCAGCGCCATGAGATCGACCGCCAGGCGCGGGCGGCCTATGCCACCGGCCGCCAGGGCGCGGCCCAGATCCTCTTTAGTCAGACGGACCCCCAGTTTCTGGCGCGTATCATGACCTACGAGGGTTATATCCTGCGCGCACGGGCGCGCCGCCTTGCGATCCTACGACGTACCACATCGGCCCTGCGGTCGGCCATGGCCGCTGATTCCGCCGAGACTGCCAAGCTGCGGCAGCGGGTGCGTGCGGAGACCGTCCAGACACAACGTCTCAATGCGGCGCTCGCGCGTCGCACGGCGGTCGTGAGCGCCCTGGACCGTCGCGCCCAGTCCGGTCGCGCTCGCTTGTTGGCCCTGCGTCTGCGCGCCCGCCGTTTGCGCACCTTGGTGCGCGGACTCCGCCACCTGCCCAAGGTCGCGGGCCCGATCCCCCAGATGAAGGGCCCGTTCGCCCGCTATCGCGGCCATTTACCCATGCCGATCCCGACCCGCCATCAATCCGTGCGTGTCGAAAGCGCGCCCGGGGACCTTGGTCGCTGGGGCGGCGTGCTCATCCCGGGCCGATCAGGAGAGCCCGTGCGTGCCGTATTCCCCGGGCGGGTCGTCTACGCAAATTGGTTGCGCGGTTACGGTTTGTTGTTGATACTGGAAAACGGGGATGGGTATATGACGCTGTATGGCCACGATCAGACCCTTCTGAAGCATGTGGGGGATGTGGTTAGTGCCGGGGAGGTCATCGCTACCGTCGGAGATAGTGGCGGCTTCCCACGGCCGGGGCTCTATTTCGATATCAGCCACGACGGCCAGCCGCTCAACCCCTTGGTTTGGCTGGCGCATTGAACGCATTCTTGGAGAATTCTTGCGATGAAGAAGAGCCTCACTCGCTACGCCCTGATCCTCCTGGCGGGCGTCTTCCTGGGGGCCGGTCTCACGGTTGAACGCGCCGTGGAGGCCGATCGAGCCGCGCATGAGCGCGCGACCCTCTCGCAGCTTCCGCTGCGCGAGCTCCGGACCTTCGCGGAGGTCTTCAATATCGTCAAGGCGGAGTACGTCACTCCGGTCAGCAGCCGCACATTGATCGACAATGCGCTGCGCGGCATGGTCAACAATCTCGACCCCCACTCTCAATACCTCGATCCCCGCCAGTACCGCCGGCTTCGTGTCGACACCACTGGACGCTTCGGTGGCGTTGGCCTCGAGGTGACGGAGTATAAGGGTTTTCTGAAGGTCGTCACCCCGATCCATGGTACGCCGGGAGCCCGTAGCGGCATCAAGCCGGGCGACCTCATTGTGCGGATCAATGGGGCCTTCATCCAAGGTCTGTCGCTGCGTAAGGCCGTTCGGCGCTTGCGCGGGCGCCCGGGATCCACGGTTGCGCTCACGGTCTTGCGTAAGGGGCAGGCCCGACCTCTGACGTTCCGGCTCAAACGCCAGGTCATCAAGATCCATAGCGTCGCGGGTCACCTGCTCGCGCCCGGATATGGCTATGTGCGTATCTCCGAATTCCAGGGCGACACCGGCAAGGGTGTCACGCGCGTGCTTACGCATCTTATTGCCACGAATCATGGTCCCCTGAAGGGCCTTGTGCTCGATCTTCGGGATAACCCGGGCGGCGTCTTGAATGCCGCCGTCGCCGTTTGCGACGACTTCTTGAATCATGGCGTTGTCGTGAGCACGCGTGGCCGCATACCGACTTCGGACGTCGTGTTCCGTGCCCATGGACCGGATCTGCTCCATGGCGCACCCATGGTCGTCCTCGTGAACGGTGGTTCGGCGTCGGCGGCCGAGATCGTCGCGGGCGCGTTGCAGGACAATCAGCGCGCAGTCGTCATGGGCACCAAGACCTTCGGCAAGGGCAGTGTCCAGACGATCATGCCCATGGGTAACGGGGGCGCTTTGCGGCTCACGACGGCCCGCTACTTCACGCCCAACGGTCGTTCGATCCAGAATCTCGGGATCGTACCCAATATCGTGGTGCATGAAGCGAAGCTCGTATCGGGAACGCCCAACGGGTTCCTGCGCGAGACGAACTTGCCGGGGCACCTTGCCAACCCCAACCCGCCGAAGGCCGCACCGAAGGTGCCCGCGCTGTCGCCCGTCACGCGCAAGCTGCTCGACGAGGACTACCAGTTGCGCGAGGCGTTTGATTTATTGCAGGGTATCTCGATTTTTCGACATCTGAAAAGGTGATGTGATGGCACGCAAGGACGCCTTGCCGGTCAAAATACGACCACTTCAACCCAATGATCTCCCGGGGATCATGTTGCTCCATAGGGAGCTCGGGTGGAACCCGGCCTTCAAGGCCGATGGCAGCACGCTGGGTCAACGCCTCGCCGCGCTGATCACCGAGGAGAACGCACTGTTGCTCGTGGCCGAGCATGACCGCGCGGTGGTCGGTTATGTGCATGGGGAGATCGTGACCCACCTTCTCTTCGCCGGCCGTGAGCTCTATGTGACGGAGCTCTTCGTTATCGCCGAGGCGCGTGGCCGGGGGGTCGGCAAGGCCTTGATGGCGGCCATTGAGAGCGAGGCCGCGGCTCGCAAGTGCTTCCGGATCAGTGTCCTGAATAGCCGCGAACGCGACTCCTACCGGCGCGGATTCTATCCCTCGCTCGGCTACGAAGAACGGCCGAGCGTGGCGAGCTTCACCAAGCGGTTGGACTGGGGCTGAGCGGAGCCCCGACGCTCTTACCGCCGACCGTATGCCGGCCCTGGGCTTGGACGTCCTTTGTGCGTGGCGCCGAACGGCGCCTCTCCTCCCCAGACGCTGCGCCCCCGGCCGCAAGACCTTCCCGCAGGCGATCTCTGGCGGCCAGTCTCAATGCGAAGCGATAGCGCCCGCAACACACCGTGACGGCGTAAGAATGACCGTGCCTGAGCGCATCTCGGCCGAGCGGGGCGCTCCGCTACCCGACCCGCTGCATTTCTTCGCGAATGACGCGGCGCAACGTCTCTTCCAGAGGCGCCTCCGTGCGCTGTCCGATATATACCCGTAAGGCCTCATTGATGAGGCTCTGGTAGTTGCCGCCCCCGATCTCATTCACTTGGTTGCGAAACCACGCCAGAATGTCCTCATCGAGGCGAATCGTGATGCGCGCCTTGGTGGGTGCTGCGGGAACCACGGCACCGCGCTGGGCTTTACTTAAATCGTAGTGGGTTTTCATGGCTTACTCCTCATAGTTTCGGCGTTCATGGGGCCCCGCCTTCCGTGCGGAGATGAGGCGGATAACGTCGGACTCCGGGTAGGCGTACACCACCACCAATACCCTTCCCAAACCATCAATTCCGCGGGTCACGAGCTGCTGCTCGTCTTGATCGCGGTCCTCCATGGTCAAGGCGCGCGGATCATCGAAAACACCGACCGCATCCGCAAGCTCAACCCTATGCTTACGGAGATTAGTCGCCTGTTTGTTCTTATCCCATTTGTACCGCATGGCTAACTGTATGCACAATCGGTGTACATATAAATCCGGTAGGGTTGGCGAGCAGCAGCCTGTGCCGACAACCAACCGAGCTCCATCGGGGCGAGCGCCAAGCGCCGCCCACGGTCGTGAATGAATCGCGCTTTGCGGCTATGCCGCCTGCGCGCATCGTCTCGACGCCCCACGGCCGGCATTGTGCAACGCTGACGGCGGGCTCCGTCACGAAGCGTGGGGAAGGCGTTTGAGTGTGGTGTTATGAAGGGTTTGGCTGCCTGCGACCCCCGAGGTCTTAAGCCGCGTACCGGGACGTGAAGTCCACCACGATCATCACTGTGCGAGCCTTGGCATCGAGGACCGCATCTCCCCACAAATCAGGGTAGTTCAGTCCGCCAAGGCCGCCTCAAGGGGTCTCGCTTCCGCTATCGTCGCCAGTTCTCGTTGGCTTGGCCGGCGGTACTCATTCCATGGGATGGGTCCGCTCCGAATGGCCCGGATCTGCGCGCCCCACTCACCATTCGCGGCCGTGTCTGCTACGTCAAGGAAGTGGCGGGATCCGGATCCCGGCTCGCCGGGTGAGCAGGTCATGAACGCGGGTCTCTTGTAAGCCAGAAGGAGCGAACCAATGGGTAGTGGAGTGCGGACACGAAGAATGGGGGCCCTTGTGGTGTTTGGGGCGGGATCGCAGCGGTTCCGGCCGAGGCGTATCTGGTCAATCTCTCCGTTGGGGCTTCGACCCTTGGCTATGGCGTGCAGATCTTGACCGCGCTCATCCCCGGGACCTTGGATCTCGTCGTGGGCATCAACCACTTCAGTGAGAGCCGCTCGGGGGTCTATGTAAGCTCGAACAACAGCATCCCCTAGCAGGGGAATGACCGGGGCTCCAGACCCTGCCTGTCCTGTTCAATCATTACCCGTTCTCGGGGGTGTTCCGTTTCACGGCCGGCGCCATGATCAACGAGAATCGCGTGACCGCCTACTCCTCGAATCCCAACGGGAATTATGTGTTCAACGGCCGCCCCTATTCCGGGAGCACGGTGGGTACGTTTACCGGCCAGGCCACCTACCGGCGTCTCGCGCCCTATTTCGGCATAGGCTGGGGGAGCAAGGCGGCGCGCCACGCGGGCTTCTCCACGGGCTTCAACATCGGCGTGCTTTTTACCGGCAGCGCCAACGTTCAGTTGAGCGCGAGTACTCCTAGCAACAATGCCAAGCTCGCCGCCGACATAGCGGCCGCCCAGGCGCAGGCCAACGCCTCCGCGAGCCGCTATAAGCTCTAGCCGGTTGTCGGCCTGCGTCTAGGTTACGATTTCCGAAGGGCGGGGGTGTGGCGTCACGCGCGCCTCACCCCCCAGACGTTCCTTACTCAGGTCTGCGCCCCAGGTCGAGCAAGGACCATGCGAGCAGCATGAAGCCCGGTATGCCGACCGCGATTTCCAGGATGCCCAGGTAGCGGGCAATGACCGCGGGGTGGGTGACGCCGAAGATCACGAGTCCCGTGACCGCGAGCATGCCCCCCAGGAGCCCGATCATGATGCGGCGATGGCGTACACGCATGTCGTTCGCCAGACGTTCGATCTCGTCGGACTGTGCCCGCACCGCAAGCTCGCCGTCTTTGGCCTGCTTAAGCGCGGCGCCCAGGTAGCGCGGGATTTCCGGGAGCACGTGGATCCAGTTCGGGTACTCCTTGCGGATGGCGTTCCATACCGCCCGCGGGCCCAGCTGTTCGCGCATCCACCGCTCCAGGAAGGGTTTGGCGGTGATCCATAGGTCCAGGTCCGGATAGAGACGCCGCCCGAGCCCCTCGATATTGAAGAGCGTCTTCTGGAGCAATACGAGCTGAGGCTGGACCTCCATATTGAAGCGGCGCGCAGTCTGAAAAAGACTCAGGAGCAGACGGCCGAACGAAATATCCTTGATCGGTTTGGCGAAGATCGGCTCACACACCGTCCGGATCGCTCCCTCGAGCTCGTCTACGCGTGTGCTCTTGGGGACCCAGCCCGCGCGCACATGCGCCTCCGCGATGCTGCGGTAGTCCCGATTCAGGAAGCCCAGGATGTTCTCGGCCAGGTAATATTTGTCGTCCGCGCTCAGCGTCCCCATGATCCCGAAATCCACCGCCCGATATTGGCCGCTGAAGGATACGAAGATGTTCCCTGGATGCATGTCGGCATGAAAGAAGCCGTCGCGGAACGCCTGTGTAAAGAAGATCTCCACCCCGTTGTGCGCAAGCTTGCGCAGGTCGACGCCGTTTGCGACCAAGGCTTCCCGATTCGAGATCGGCACGCCCGTGATCCGTTCCATCACCATGACCGTGCGGCGGGTGTAGTCCCAGAAGATCTTGGGCACGTAGAGGAGCGTCGAGTCCTGGAAGTTGGTGCGCAATTGGCTCGCGTTGGCCGCCTCATGGGCCAAGTCCATTTCGTCGTGCACGACCTTCTCGTACTCTCCCACCACCTCGAGCGGCCGTAGCCTGCGGGCGTCCGGCCAATAGCGTACGGCCAACTGCGCCAAGGTCTGGAGGAGCGCCAGATCGCGCCGCATGATGACCTCGATCCCCGGCCTCAGCACCTTGACCGCCACCTCGGTCCCGTCGTGCAAGGTGGCGAAGTGGACCTGCGCGACCGATGCCGAGGCCACGGGCGCCATGTCGAAGGTGCGGAAGGCTTGCGCGAGCGGCATGCCGTAGGCGGCCTCAATGAGGGCCGCGGCCTGGTCGCTCGGGAACGGTGGTACGCGATCCTGGAGGCGCGCGAGCTCGACTACGATGTCGTCGGGTATGAGGTCGGGCCGCGTCGACAGCATCTGCCCGAATTTTATGAAGATGGGCCCCAGTTCTTCCAAGGCGCGTCGCAGCCGCTCGCCTCGGGGCGCCGTCGTCGGCCGCCACCGCCAGGGCGCAAGCCGCATGACGTAGGCATAGGGTCTGAAGAGGTGGAGGTTGACGACGAACTCATCCAGCCCGTGGGAGATGAAGACCGCGGCTATCCGTAAAAGGCGGCGCGCGCGCCCGAAGGTCAGCATCACCGGGCCTTGAGGCGCCGCACGCGCTGGCCGAGCCGTTCCACGTCGTCTCGCAGGGTGTCCACGGCTGCCAGAAACTCGTCCACCTCCCAGGGGCGGGGGAGGGCTCGCTCCTCATCTTGCAGGAAGGCGACTGCGTTGGCCGCGAGACGCGTGGCGGCGTATTGCAAGGACCCCCCGACGCGGCGCAGACCTCGCGTCACAAAATGCGCCGGGATATCGCCCATGATATTGGCGAGCGCTTCCTCCCAATCCACGGGGGCGTTTTCGAAGAGGCGTTTCATGGCAAGCGCGGTGTCGATATCGCCTTCCATCTTGAGTCCGGAGGCGACGATCTTCTGGGTCTGCTCGGGCTTCGCGCGCATGAGCGCCAGGAGTTGCATTGCCGAGCCGCGCACAGTGACGTCGCAGGACTCACCCGGCGTCCGGACCACGATGCGATCCTTGGTGAATGCTAAATCGAACGACAGGGCCGGTGTCTCGAGCGCCACGCGCACCGAGCGGCCCTCAAGCGCGCCTATGGCCTTACGGGCTTCCGGATCCAGGCGGAACGGCGCATTTAGAATCTGTTCCAGGGTGAATAGTGTGAGGCGCACCCCTACCCCCGTTGGGCGTGGCGCGGCGCATATAGCACCACCGAGCCCGCGATCTTGTCATGGAAACCTTGCTTGCGCGGGTCCCAGGCGATCCACAAGAAGCCCAAGCCCAGGGTCGCGTAGGAAACCAGGTATCCGAGGTTGCGCAGGAGCGCTTGATGCACGCTCAAGGGGCCCAGGGTGTGCGCATCGACGAGGTGGCAGGATAGCAGCAATTTCCCCGGCGTCCCCAGAAACTTCACCCAGAACACCACCGAGTACACGATCCCGAAGACGAGTTCGAGGAGTTGGCGCCAGGGGTGTGCCGCTAGGGCCTGGGCAACCGTCATGAGGGTCGGATGCGCGGGCCAGCGTGTCGGGACCAGCGCCCCCATCACTGGCAGCAGCACAATATTGTCGACCAGGTCTGCGGCCATGCGCCGCCAGAAGCCGGCGTAGACGAGGCTTTCCGTCCCCTCGCCTGACCGGCTGTCCATGGACGGTAGCGCGGTCGCCATCAGAGCTTGTAGCCCCTGTGCACGGCCACGATCCCGCCTGTGAGGTTCCAGTACTCCACGCGCCCGAGTCCGGCGCCCTCCATCATGGCCTTAAGTCCGTCCTGATCGGGGTGTTTGCGAATCGATTCCACCAGATACTGGTAACTCTCCTCGTCCCGCGCGACATAGCGCCCGAGCTTCGGCACCACGCTGAAGGAGTAGGCGTCGTACAGGCGTCCGAAAAGCCTTGATCGGGGGTGGGAGAATTCAAGTACGATGCAGCGTCCTCCCGGTTTGAGGGCCCGGTACATGGCCGCCAGCGCACGCTCCTTACGGGTCACATTGCGTAGCCCAAACCCAATCGTTATGAGATCGAAGGTGTTGTCTGGAAACGGTAGCGCCTCGGCGTTTGCCTGGGCATAACTTACGGAGCCCGTCACCCCTTTGTCGATAAGCCGGTCGCGGCCGACGCCGAGCATGGCCTCGTTGATATCGCTCAAAATGACAAGACCCTGATCGCCGGTGCGCCCGGCCATGGCCGCCGCCAGATCGCCCGTGCCGCCGGCCAGGTCCAGGACGCGTTCGCCGGGTTTGGCGGCCGCAAGCCCCAAGGCGAACGCCTTCCAGACCCGATGCAGGCCGCCCGACATGAGGTCGTTCATGAGGTCGTAGCGGCTCGCGACCGACCGGAAGACGCGCCCGACGAGGCGCCCCTTCTCGCTCTCCGAGACTTCGCGGTAACCGAAATGGGTGCTGGGTTCTGTCCGTTCGTCGCTCATGCCTTAGGCCCGTCCGTGCCCCGCCTGTGCCAGGCGGCTCAAGTATTCGTTCCAGAGCTCTTTTTGGTTCAGGCCCAGGTTATAGAGCAGATCCCAGGAGTATATCCCGGTGTCATGGCCGTCATCGAAGCGCAGCAACACCGCGTAGGTCCCGACCGGCTCCACCCCGACGATATTGACGGACTCCTTGCCGACCTGCAGGACCTCCTGGCCCGGACCATGTCCGCGTACCTCGGCCGAAGGCGAATACACGCGCAGATATTCGGCCGGGAACTCGAACCGACTCCCGTCGGCGAACACCACCTCGAGCATGCGGGATTTTTGATGCAACTTGATATCGGTTGGCCGAACCGTGTTTTTGCGCATGCGTCGAGGGTCTCCTAGCGCCACCGTTGCGCCTGACACAAAAGCGTCATACTGTTTGTGTTGAATGGGCGACAGGGAGGACATCATGCCTGGAAAGATCCTTGTTGTCGACGATGAGCCGGGAATCCGCGCCATGGTCCGGTTTGCCTTGAAGCAGGCCGATTTCAGCTGCGCGGAGGCGCAAGATGCCGAGGAGGCCCAGGCCCGCTTGCTGGCCGACCTCCCGGACCTGATTTTGCTCGACTGGATGCTGCCGGGCCTGAATGGGGTGGACTATGCCAAGCGCTTGCGCCGGGAGCGGCTGACCCAGAATATTCCGATTATCATGCTCACCGCCCGCACCGAGGAAGAGGACAAGGTCCGAGGACTCAACACCGGTGCCGACGATTTCATGACCAAACCTTTCTCACCTCGCGAGCTCATAGCGCGGGTGCGCGCCGTGCTGCGACGTACGGCACCCATGGCGTCGGATGATATCGTGGCCGTGGGCGGCCTGCTCCTCGATCCGGCCACCCACAAGGTTCTCGCCGACGATGAGCGCCTGACCCTGGGGCCCACCGAATTTCGGCTGCTGCATTTCTTCATGACCCATCCCGAGCGCGTCCATAGCCGCGAACGCGTGCTCGATGCCGTGTGGGGGAGCAATACTTATATTGACGAACGCACGGTCGACGTGCACATTCGACGTCTACGCAAGGCACTCACGCCGAGCCGTTACGATCGTTACGTTCAGACCGTCAGAGGGGTCGGGTATCGATTTTCTGGAGATCTATAGGCTTGCATCCCGAGCTGCGGCGCGATGTGTGGGTGGCCTTATCAGCCGCCACGGTGGGCGGCCTGTCGGGGTCGGCCTTCGGCCATCCCGTGACCGGGATTGCGGTCACGCTCGGGCTCCTGATCGCGCTCCTGCTCCTCAAGTTGGCGCGCCTCCATCGCTGGCTTGCGCGCGGCCGACCCTCGCCCATCCCGGAACTCGGCGGTCTCTGGGACGAGGTCATACGCGAGGTTCACAAGGGGGATCGCGCCAGCGAGCGTCATAAAGAACGCTTGACGGGGCTTTTTGATCGCCTGCAGGCTGCGGCGAGTGCCATGCCCGATGCCATGGTGGTCCTCACGCAGCGCGACGTCATAGAGTGGGCGAACCCTCCCGCCGAGCGATTGCTCGGTCTCCACGCCGAGCGCGATGCGGGCGCGCGCATCGTCCACCTGATCCGCGATCCGGCCTTTGGCGCCTATCTGGCCGCCGGCGATTACCACGAGCCGCTGATCCTCAAGGGTCCAGTCGACCCACTGGCCGTCATCGTGCAGATCATTCCCTTCGGGACGCGGGAAAAGCTCGTGATGGCGCGTGACATCACGCACGTGAAGCGGCTCGAGGAAATGCGGCGGCACTTCGTCGCCGATGTCTCGCACGAATTGCGTACGCCACTGACTGTCCTGCAGGGCTTTCTGGAGACCTTCGCGGATCTGGTCGACGCTAACGACGATGAGATGGGTTCGGCCATCGCGCTCATGCGCGAACAAGTCGAGCGCATGCGGCGCTTGGTCGATGATCTCTTATCCCTTTCGCGGCTCGAAACCACACCCGCCCGCGCCCACGATGAGGCGATCGACATGGTGGCGTTCCTGCAAGGCCTATCAAGCATCGCGGTGGTATTGAGCGCCGAGCGTCGGCATGTCATAGAAGTCGAGGTGGATGGTCCCGATCTGATCGGAAACACGGAGGAACTACACAGCGCTTTCACGAATCTGGTGCAAAACGCCATCCGCCACACCCCGGCCGGCGGCACCATTCGCCTCAGTTGGCGCGCCGACGCCGTGGAGGGGCGTTTTGCTGTGGTCGATACAGGCGAAGGCATAGCCGAACGCCATATCCCATTGCTTACGGAGCGCTTTTATCGGGTGGACAGTGACCGCGCGCGGGCGTCAGGCGGTACCGGCCTCGGGCTCGCCATAGTAGCCCAGGTCCTCTTGCGTCACGACGCGCGTCTTATCATCGAAAGCGCCCTGGGCTTCGGCAGCACATTCACCTGCGTGTTCCCGTCAAGCCGACTAAAGCCCGGCCCCCTACGCTCGCCGCTCCCGCCATCCGCGGTATAATGGGGCCATGTCGCTTGACGCCGTGTCCACCCACCGCATCCTCGTCAACCTCTGGAAGTTCTTTCTGATGTTGGTCGGCGGACTCTTTGCGCTGCGTCACCTAAAGCGCGGCCTCTACCGCGCGCTTGTGGTGTTGCAGTGCAACGGTCTTTTCTCGGTGAGCGCCCTGCATGCGATCGGGCGGCTCGTCGCGGCCTTCCTCTACATCCTCCCCCTGCTCGTCGTTCTGCGAATCGTGGGCTTCCGGGTGAGTGGCGTGCTCGATACCTTTGCGGGATTTCGGGCGGTCCTGGCCGTCGGCATGGTCGCGGTCTGGACCATTTTGGGCCGTATTACCGCCACCTTCTCCATGCTGATACGGTGCCCCTATGCGCCTGCCCCGCAGATCGCGCCCGACGGTATGAAGGGCAAGGCCCTCGATAATCTTAGCGACACCGAGGCCGAGGAATCTCAGGGGGGCAGGACGTCCATACCCAATAGACGATTTTCTCAGAAACCTAGGCGCCGTCGGCCCTTGCCGGTCCCGGCGACGATCATGCTGTCGCCGCCGCGGCGTGCCGCCGTGGTGGGGGGCGAAGAACGAGGGCCGGGTGTTCGAGCATGGCGCGCCTGCGCAGGAGTAGCCTGACCGTGCAGGCCACCGGCAACGCCCGGACCCGTGCACTGACGGATTTGCTGCCGCCCAGTGTTGCGTGCGTGCCGTGGGGTCGCCGGCCTCTCACTTATCGCCTCATCCTGTCGCTCGCGCTGGCCCTGGCGGGGGCGTCGAGCGCGTATGGTAGCGAAGGGCTTGCCGCACCCAAGCACCGTCTAAGCGGGCAGGCGGCGCTTGGGTACGCGGCAACGACAGGCACCAGCAACACGCGCACCGTGGATACCCGTGATCGAGTTCGCTATGGGCGCGGTCTCTGGCGCTTCACCGGGAGATTGAGTTACGACTACGCCGCGAGTCTCGGGCTCGTAAGCGCGAACCGCTTCGTCGTTAACTTGAAGGGCGCCCACTATTTCAGCGGCGAGAAGGAAAACTTCCTCCTCCTCGCCCTGCGTTACGATCGCAATCCTTTCGATGGTTACCGACACTATCAAGTCGAGTCCATGGGTGGAGGTCACCGTTTCCTACGCCACGGCTCGATGCGCCTCAAGGTCGACGGTGGTGTCGGCTACCGCCAGAACTATTACCTCGTGGGCGGGTATGATAACGTCCCCATGGTGCGATTGAACGCCGATTATCGCTGGCGTCTCGGAAAAAAGACCATCTTCAGCCAAAGGCTCACGGTCCTTGCCACTACCACGGGCACGCTCCTGACCTCGGCCACGGGGCTTACCACTCCGATACGCGGGAATTTCGCCCTTAAGGTCTCCGAGATTGTCGATCACTACACGAGCACGCCCGCGGGTTACGTGCCCACCTCCACCTTCACGACCTTGAACGTCATTTACTCGTTCCCCTGAGCATCCCATTGCCGCTACCATGTACAAACGCCGCGCCCGCCTTATCTTCCTATCATCCACACCGGACCTGGCGGTGCGCGCATCGCGTATCGCGGCGGCGCTGGGAGCGGCTTGGATCGAGGCCCGCGCCTGTCCCGCCGATGCCATAGCCACCGATTGCGACCTGCTCGTAACCTTGGACGCGGTGGCCCTTGCGACCCGTCAGCTTTCCCCGCCGGGATGCCGTTCTGTGCACTGGCCGCTCTCGCCGTCCTGCACGGACAGCGATATCGCGGCTCATGTCGAGAGTCTGGTCGGCGGCATGAGGCTTCTGGCGCGTCTCGATGCCTCGGGGGCGCCTGACGCCTGAGGCCGCGTTTACTGCCCCCGGCGTTGGATCGGGCGCTTGCCGCGCTTCCCTCAAAAACCCCTGACAAGGTCCCCGTTGTCACGATCGTGTCACAAAGGGCTACTACGATGGCGCCGTTCATCAAAGCCGGCCCGGGTCTGCTATCGGGCCATCCGCAATAACACTGGGGGGAGTATGAAACGCATTTCTCGAGCAACGCTGGCGGGTCTTGTGCTGGCCTGTGCCGGCGTAGGCCACGCCTACGCCGGAAAGGGGTTTTTTGGCGGCATGAAGATCAATGGCGACGTCCGCGCCTACGACTTCACGCGCCACTATAGCGGACCCGTCGCCGGACAACAGGCGTTTTCCCTGGGGGGCGCCCTTAATGTCATGAGTGGGTCCGTGGACGGCTTCGGAGCGGGCCTCACATTTTATACCGCCCACTCCCTGGGTCTGAATAATGCCAATCCTGCGCTGGTCGACGGGACACTGGCAGGCTTCGATGGCATCGATACCCTGGGTCAGGCCTTCGTTCAGTACCAAAACAGCAAGGTCCTGGTGCGCGTGGGTGATCAGTCCATCGCAAGCCCCTGGGTGAATCCCTCGGATTCGCGCATGATCCCGGCCACCTACCAAGGCGTGTTGGCCGCCGTCAAGCCTATCAAGGGCCTTACAATCTCGGCCATGCGCATTACCCGTTTTAAGAGCCGCACCTCGAATCATTTTTCGCAGACGGATTTGTATAACTCCACGGGGATCTTCAACGTCGGCGGTACCGGTGGTCTTGCCGGCAAGACGGAGCCGGGTCTCGCCGCCGTCGGTGCGAGCTACCACGCCGCGGGTCTGAAGACCGGTGTGTGGGGCTACCAGTTCTACGACCTCGCTAAAATGGCCTATGCCCAGGGCTCTTACGCCCTGCCGGGTTCCGGAAGCGTCCAGCCCTTTGTGGGCGCCCAAGTGCTCCGCGAAACCGGTTCCGGCCGCCAGTATCTGGGCCCGGTCGATGCCACGGTATATGGCGCCATAGCGGGGCTCAAGTACGCCGGAAGTCAGCTGAGCGTGGGTTACGACGATCTCCCCGCCCATCCGGGCGCCTTTGGGAACGGTGATGTTGTGTCGCCCTACACCACGGGCTACGCGACCGACCCTCTGTACACCACCTCAATGATTCAGGGCATGGTCGACCGCAAGACCACGGGGCATGCGGTCAAGGTTGCGGCTACGACCTTTCTGCTTCAGCGCAAGCTGCGCGTCATCGCGAGCTTTGTCGACTACTTCAATACCGTCTACAGCGCTTACAGTTCGGCCCGCACCAACGAGGCGGATTTGGACCTGACCTATTTCCTGGGCGGTCCCCTGAAGGGCCTTTCGGTCCGCGACCGGGTGGGTGTCGCCCACAATCTGCCGGTCGTTCACCGCTTTGTGTATAACCGCATCATGGTCGAGTACGACTTCTAGGCGGCAGCTGTCGGGGGTACGGGCCGCGCACATGGTCCGCACCCCCGCTTTTTTGATCTCGGTCGGTTCTTAAAGGGGGCGCCATGGGGCCTTGCACCGGCGGTGCCGTCATTCGGAAGAGCTGTGGCATAATGGGCGGCATCATTCCCCCATCTGGGGAGTCGTACCCATTTGCCGAGGAGTTGGCAGGATCCCCATCGATGGAACCCGCGCAGAACGCCACCAAGATCACGATCCGCAATTTGCATTTCTATTACGGGAAGGAAGTCGCCCTTCACGACATCAATCTTTCCGTCGCCACCAAGATGGTGACCGCGTTCATCGGGCCTTCCGGTTGTGGCAAGTCGACCTTGTTGCGGACTTTCAACCGCATGTACGAACTCTATCCGGACCAGAGGGCGACCGGCGAAATTCTGCTGGATGATCGCAATGTGCTGCTGCCGGGTGAGGATCTCTATCGCCTGCGCTCCCGCATCGGGATGGTCTTTCAGAAGCCAACCCCGTTCCCCATGTCGATCTACGAGAACGTGGCGTTCGGCATTCGGCTCTACGAGCGTCTTCCCAAGGCGGAACTCGATGATCGCGTCGAGGAGGCCTTGCGCCAAGTGGCCTTGTGGGACGAGGTGAACGCCAAGCTGGGTCAGAGCGGAACGAGTCTCTCAGGGGGGCAGCAGCAGCGACTGTGCATGGCGCGCGCCGTGGCTTTGAAGCCCGAGGTGCTGCTCTTGGACGAGCCGGCGTCGGCCCTCGATCCGATCTCCACCCTCAAGATCGAGGAGCTGATCTACGAGCTGAAACAGAACTACACGATCGTTATCGTCACCCATAATATGCAGCAAGCGGCGCGCGTTTCCGACTATACTGCTTTCATGTACCTGGGTCGCATCGTCGAGTTCAGCGATACCAACACCATATTCACGAACCCGGCGTCGAAGCAGACGGAAGACTACATTACCGGGCGCTACGGTTGACAAGCCAGGAGTGACCATGGAGTCCCACATCAATCCGCATATCTCACGCCGTTATAACGCGGAGCTCGAGGATATCCGTACGCGCGTCCTCCATATGGGCGGCCTTGTCGAACAGCAGATCGTCGATGCGATGGCGGCCTTGGTGAAAGGCGACTCCGTTCTGGGCGATGAGGTGATCAAGAACGACTACAAAGTCAACAAGATGGATGTCACCATCGACGAGGAATGCAACCAGATCATCGCGCGCCGCCAGCCGACTGCGAGCGATCTGCGCCTTGTGATGGCGGTGATCAAGACAATCACGGACCTTGAGCGCATCGGGGACGAGGCCGAAAAGATTGGACGCATGGCCGTGCGTCTCGCCGCCGAGGAGCGCCCCAAGGATGGTTACGTTGAAGTTCAGTCGCTCGGCAATCATGTGCGGCAAATGGTGCATGACGCCCTCGACGCTTTCGCGCGCCTCGACATGGAGGCGGCCGTACGGGTCGCTCGCGAGGATCGCCAGGTGGACAAGGAATACGACGGCCTCATGCGCCAGATGATCACGTTCATGATGGAGGATCCGCGGACCATTTCGCGCGTCCTGAATGTCATATGGGCGATGCGAGCACTGGAACGGATCGGTGATCACGCCCGTAACATCTGCGAGTACGTCATCTACCTCGTCAAGGGCAAGGATGTGCGCCATACGAGCCTGGAGCAGATCGAGACCGAGATCCTCGGTCGCCCGGATTCGCGCCCCCTCTAGGGCGTCGAGTATCCATCGCGCAGCCAGCGGGCGACGGCGGCAGCGTAGTAAGTCAAGATGCCGTCGGCGCCGGCCCGACGCAAGGCGATCAGCGATTCCCAGACGACCTTGCGTTCATCGAGCCAGCCGTTCTGTACCGCGGCCTTGAGCATCGCGTACTCACCGCTCACGTGGTAGGCCAGGGTCGGCACCCGAAACGTCTCTTTGACCCGGTAGATCACGTCCAGGTAGGGAAGTCCCGGCTTCACCATGACCATGTCCGCCCCTTCGTCCAGATCCATCGCCACCTCATGGAGGGCCTCGTCGCCGTTGGCCGGGTCCATCTGGTAGGTCGATTTGTCGGCCTGCCCGAGGGCCTCGCCGGAGCCCACGGCGTCGCGGAACGGACCATAAAAGGCTGATGCGTACTTGGCCGCGTAGGCCAGGATCTGGGTGTGCCGGAAGCCCTCGCCCTCAAGCGCCTTGCGAATGGCGCCTATCCTCCCGTCCATCATGTCCGAGGGGGCTACGATATCCGCGCCCGCGCGGGCGTGGCTCAAGGCTTGGCGAACCAGAACCTCCGTGGTCTCGTCATTCATGACATAGCCGGAGTCGTCGATCAGGCCATCTTGGCCGTGGATGGTGAAGGGGTCGAGAGCGACATCGGTGATGACCCCGAACGCGGGGAGCGCGGCCTTGAGGGCGCGCACGGCGGTCTGTGCCAGGCCCTCCGGGTTGAACGCTTCTTCGGCCAGTACCGATTTCTTGCCCTGGGGTACGACCGGGAACAGCGCCAGGGCCGCCACGCCATCGGCTGACCACGCGCGCGCCGCTTCCACGAGGCGGTCGACGGACAGGCGCTGGATACCCGGTAGTGCCGCGATCTCCTCGCTCCGATCCCGACCCTCTATGACAAAGGCCGGCATGATCAAGTGGGATGCCGAGAGCGAGTGTTCACGTACGAGATCCCGCGAGAAACCCTGTCTGCGCGCACGACGCATGCGGGTGGCGGGGAAGGGGGCGCGGCTGCGAGCGAATGACATGTCGTCAGATTACCGCGCTGGCGGTTTGACGGGAAGAGGGTAGGGAACGCGGGATGAGACCGATGGCGCGCATGGCCGACGAGCCCCGGAGGGCCCGCCCGCCCGCCCCCCTAGCGACGGCCTTTGCCAACCTTCTTCTTCGGCGCGGACTTCTTCGGTGCCGCTTTCTTTATGGCCGCCTTTTTCTTTGGCGCCACCTTCTTTACCGCCCCCTTTTTCTTCGGCGCCACCTTCTTTATGGCCACGGCCTTTTTCTTTGGCGCAGCCTTCTTTAGCGCCCCCTTTTTCTTTGGTGCCGCTTTCTTTGCCGTCACGGCCTTTTTCTTTGGTGCCGCTTTCTTTGCCGTCACGGCCTTTTTCTTCGGCGCAGCCTTCTTTACCGCGGCCTTCTTTGTTGGCGCCTTCTTGGTCGCCGAAGCCTGTTTCGGCGCAGCTTTCTTCACGCGGGCCTTCTTGGGCATGGCGGTTGCGGCCACGGCCTTTTTCTTCGGCGCAACCTTCTTCTCCGTCACTGCGGCGCCTTGTGGGGCCGGTTTTCCGGTTGCGCCAGCGTTGGTCGGCTGCGGCTTGACGGCCACCAGCTTCGGCTTGGCCGCCGGGGGTGGTGTCGTTACCGGACGTAAGGTGGCCAAGGGGTGGATGTGGCCCTCGATGATGTTCACGACGTTCCTAAAGATTTCCTGCACATCGCCTTCGCCCACGACCCTGCGCAGCTTGTTTTGACTCTTGTAATAGGCGATCAACGGGGCGGTCTGCTGTTCGTAGACGTCGAGACGCTTGCGTATCGTCTCTTCGTTGTCGTCCGCTCTCTCTTGCAGCGAGCCGCCGCACTTGTCGCAGCGCCCCGGTACCTTGGGTGCCTGGAAGTGGACGTTGTACATCTGGCCGCAGTCGCCGCAGGTCCGCCGTCCGGTCAGGCGTTTCAGGAGGATCTCGTGGTTGACGTCAACGAGAAGCGCAAGTTGCAGGGGCTGGCCGAGGCGTGCGAGGAGGGAATCGAGGGCCTGCGCTTGGGGATTGTTGCGCGGAAAGCCGTCCAGAATGAAGCCGTTTTTTGCATCGGCTTGGATCAGCCTGTCTTGGATCATCCCGAGCACGATCTCATCGCTCACGAGCTGTCCGTTGTCCATCGCCGCCTTGGCCCGTTTGCCCAACTCGGTCCCTGCGGCAACGGCCGCGCGAAGAAGGTCGCCTGTGGAGATTTGGGGAATCTTGTACTTTTCGATCAACAGTTTCGACTGTGTCCCTTTCCCGGAGCCGGGTGCTCCCAATAGCACGATTCGCATGGTAGTCTCGCTTTTAGTCTCGAATTGACCAGGTTGTGGTTCTTTATATGTTGTCCCTGAGCAGGGTCTGTCCCATATCGTAAGCTACATTCTGCCTCCCTTGCCGTCAATGTTTTTAGACGGACGAGTGAGGCCAAAAAAAGTCTGCGACACATCCTGTATTCCGGACCTTTTTGCGTTACCCTAACGGCACTTTGCGGGGCTGGTTCTGGGGCCTCGCCTGCGGAGAGGTCCTTCTCGATGCCAGACATACCAGACTTTAACGACACGGAGCTGTGGATTGCCCGGTCGGCGCTGGCGGAGCGCTATGGCAAAGCCGTGCCCCTGGAGCTTGCCGATAGCGAGCTGCGACTCGACCCGGACTCGACGGCCTTGACCGTCTGCCCCACCCTCTTCTGGACCGAACGCGGAGCCAGTTTCGTCGTCTTCAGGATTGGCGAAGGCCGCTATCGATGCCAGTTCTTCTATGGCCCCAACGAGCACTACGGCACGGGCCGCGATGTTTACGATGACATCGGCGAGTGTGTAATTCACCTCTTACAGCTGCAAGCCGACCACGAAAGCCGTCGCGACTCCCCTGCCCGCCCCGATGTTTGAAGCCATGAATGACATCCTTCCCTTTTTCCATTCAGCTTGAGGAGCAGACGAGAGTTATGGCAAAGCCCAAAAACGCGTTCTATGCCCAATCAGGCGGCGTGACGGCCGTCATTAACGCGTCGGCGTGCGGGGTTATAGAGACCGCCCGTCGGTATAAGACAAAAATCGGCAAGGTCTATGCCGGACGTAACGGCATCATCGGCGCCCTTACCGAGGACCTGATTGATACGAGCAAGGAGTCAGTGGAGGCCATACGGGCCCTACGCCATACCCCAGCGGGGGCATTCGGCTCATGCCGCTATAAGCTGAAAGGGCTCGAAGAGAACAAGGCCCAGTACGAGCGGCTCATCGAGGTCTTCCGCGCCCATGACATCGGCTACTTCTTCTATAACGGCGGTGGCGACTCCCAGGACACCGCTTACAAGGTCTCGCAGATCGGCGAGCGCCTGGGCTACCCCGTGATTTGCGTCGGGGTACCGAAGACCGTGGATAACGACCTGCCGTTCACGGATTGTTCCCCGGGTTTTGGATCGGTCGCGAAATATGTCGCCGTCTCTATCCGCGAGGCGGGTTTCGATGTTGCGAGTATGGCCAAGACCTCGACCAAGATCTTTGTGATGGAGGTCATGGGGCGTCATGCGGGCTGGATCGCGGCGGCCGGCGGGCTGGCGGCCGAGAAGGTGGGCGATGCGCCTCACGTCATCCTGTTTCCCGAGCGCGTCTTCGACGAGCCCGCATTCCTGGCGCGCGTCGACCAGGCTGTCAAGGCCCATGGCTACTGCGCCATCGTGGTATCCGAGGGCGTGAAGGGTAAGAACGGAAAATTCCTCGCAGAGAGCGGTCTCAAGGACGCCTTCGGTCATGCCCAACTGGGTGGTGTGGCCCCGGTCGTCGCCCAGCTGATCAAGGACAAGCTCGGCTACAAATACCATTGGGCGGTCGCGGACTATCTGCAACGCGCCGCGCGCCATATCGCCTCCAAGACCGACGTCGAGCAGGCCTATGCCCTTGGAAAGAGGGCGGTGGAGTTGGCTCTGAAGGGGCATAACGCCGTTATGCCGATCGTCGTTCGCAAGTCCAGCCGCCCCTATAAATGGGAGCTTGGCGTCGCGAATCTCGCGGATGTGGCGAATGTCGAGAAGAAGATGCCGGACGACTTTATCACGGAGGATGGTTTCGGCATCACCAGGAAATGCCGGACCTATCTTGAGCCCTTGATCCAGGGAGAAGACTACCCCCCTTATAAGAACGGTCTCCCTCACTATGTGCGTCTGAAAAACGCACCGGTCAAGAAAAAGCTGCGTGGCGAATTCAAGATTTGATCGTCAACGACCCCGACCTAACAGGCCCTACGGCCTGCGATGAGCTGGCGCTTGCAAGGGGGTACGCAAGCGCGATTGACCAGGGGGCACGGAGTTATCGTGCAGGCGTTTGTAACGGGTCGCCCAGACCCACTCCGGGATGCTTCCTCGGTCCTGGACATGGGAAGGCCGGGATCACCTGCGGCCGATGCGGGGCAAAGGCCCGACGACTCCCTTCTGCACGCGGATTCAGCGGGCGGACGGGGATGGGTATTCATGAACCACGATGGCATTGACACAAGGAGATGCGGGAACAGGGGCGGCTTGCGTCGCCGTGCCATCCCTCCTCGGCCTGAAAGCCAGGGTTTCCTGCGCAAACGGATGACAATTGACAAGGCCCGCGAGCTCTTGCAGGTGCAAGCTGACTTCGGGGGCTTTTATAACGGCAACGCAGCCAAGGTCATACTCTCGGAGGTCTTTCGCGAGCATGGGCAGGCTGCGGTCGACGGCTTGATCCGCGAGGTGGGATTGGACCGTGTTTTTGGTTTCGAGCCGGGGACCCGGTTCGAAGGGGGGTTGGCGCTAAAGAAGTCATAACACCAAAGGCGTCCGCCCCAGGATTTTTTGATTGTTATCCTAGGGGAGCCATAGCATGTTTGTCGATCTTGCGGTCGTGTTTTTTTGTGCCCTGTTGGCACTGTTATATGGCGGTATTTCCACTCTGTGGGTTATGAAGCAACCCACCGGTACGGCGCGCATGATGGAAATTGCGCTCGCGGTTCAGGAGGGGGCCAAGGCCTATTTGAATCGTCAATACCGCACCGTCGCCCTGGTCGGCGTCGCGCTGTTCGTTCTGATTTTCTTCTTTCTCCATTCCCTGACGGCCATTGGCTTCGCTATCGGCGCGATCTTGTCGGGGCTTGCGGGCTATATCGGGATGAATGTCTCGGTCCGCTCGAATGTTCGCACCGCCGCCGCGGCCTCGGGCGGCATCAATGCAGCCTTGCGGGTCGCTTTTCGGGGCGGTTCCATCACGGGCCTTCTGGTCGTGGGTCTGGGCCTCCTGGGGGTAGCGGGCTACTTTGCGGTGCTGTTCGCGCTCACGCCCGTCGCAGGCCATATTGACGTCTCGCCGCTCGTGGGGCTCGCCTTCGGGGGCTCCTTGATTTCCATTTTTGCCCGTCTCGGTGGTGGAATCTTCACCAAAGGCGCGGACGTCGGCGCGGACCTCGTGGGCAAGGTGGAGGCCGGCATCCCGGAAGATGACCCGCGCAACCCCGCTGTCATCGCCGATAATGTGGGAGACAATGTCGGGGATTGTGCCGGCATGGCCGCCGACCTCTTTGAGACCTATGCGGTCACGGTGGTCGCCACCTTGCTGCTCGGCCACCTGGATTTCCCCGGTTTCCACGGGGCGCTCATTTACCCGCTCGCCCTGGGCGCCGCGTCCATTGTCGCCTCGATTATCGGCACATGGTTCGTGCGGGCGCGCGATGGCGGCAAGATCATGAATGCCCTCTACCGCGGCTTGATCGTCACAGGCGTGATCGCGGCGATCACGTTCTATCCGGTCACGGTCTGGCTCATGCACGGGGTCCCTGCCTATTTTGCGGGCGGCCTGCCCTTGTCGGTCCACGATATCTACTATTCGGCGCTGACCGGACTGCTCGTCACGGGCCTCTTGGTCGTCATTACGGAATATTACACGGCCACTGAGTACAAGCCGGTCCGTTCGATCGCGCAGGCCTCCACAACCGGGCATGGCACGAACGTCATAGCCGGGCTTGCGGTGTCGATGAAGGCCACGGCCGCGCCCGTGCTCGTGATCTGCGGCGGCATAGGTCTCGCTTATCACTTTGCGGGGCTCTACGGTATAGCGGTTGCCGCGACCGCCATGCTCTCGCTGGCCGGCATGATTATTGCCCTCGATGCTTACGGCCCCATAACGGACAATGCCGGCGGCATTGCCGAAATGGCCAACCTGCCACCCGCGGTGCGGGCGGTGACCGACCCCCTCGATGCCGTGGGGAATACCACCAAGGCCGTGACCAAAGGCTATGCCATAGGATCTGCGGGGCTTGCCGCGCTCGTGCTCTTTTCCGACTTTACGCATGAACTGACGGCGCGCACGGGCCGGATCGTGAGTTTCGACCTCTCCAATCACATGGTGATCATTGGCCTGTTTTTGGGTGGGCTTGTCCCCTACCTATTTGGCGCCATGGCCATGGAGGCCGTCGGTCGGGCCGCGGGCGCAGTCGTGGTCGAGGTACGCCGCCAGTTCAAGGAGATCCCTGGCATTATGGATGGCAGTGGTCGGCCGGATTACTCGCGCGCGGTCGACATGCTTACGAAGGCGGCGATCCAGGAAATGCTCATCCCCTCATTGCTGCCGGTGCTGGTGCCGGTAGCGGTCGGCATCCTGTTGGGGGCGCAGGCCTTAGGGGGGCTCTTGATGGGCAGTATCGTCACGGGGCTGTTCGTGGCGATCTCGATGACGACTGGGGGTGGCGCCTGGGATAACGCCAAAAAGTACATAGAGGACAACCACTTCGGAGGCAAGGGCTCGGAGGCCCACAAGGCCGCCGTGACCGGGGACACGGTGGGCGACCCGTACAAGGACACGGCGGGGCCAGCGGTCAATCCCATGATCAAGATCATCAACATCGTGGCGCTTTTGCTGGTCCCTCTGCTCCACTTCTAAGGGGCTGCCCCTGCCTGCCCCGTAGCCCGGCCGGGTTGCGGGGCTTGTCTTTCTTTCGTGCCCCCGCCACGAGCGACCGGGGTGCGCCGGACCTAGCCGTGTCGGTGCTTGAGGTGTCGGACGTCGCGGAACATTGCTAGACTGCGCGCATGAAGATCTGCATCGTTTCCGATAGCCACGACAACCGTGAACTCCTGAATGCCGCCGTCGCCGAGGCCAAGGTCCTTGGGGCCCAAGGCGTGCTCCATTGCGGCGACATCGTGGCCCCAAGCACCCTGCGCACCCTGCGTCGACACGGTTTGCCGGTCCACGCCATCCACGGCAACAACACGGGTGATACCTTCCATATGTCGCGCCTGGGCCACGAACCGGAGACCTTCGTGCGTTATTACGGCCAGGACGCTGATATAGGGCTCGCGGGTCGACGTATCTTTCTCGTGCACTACCCGCACTACGCCTATGCCCTGGCCTGCACGGGCGATTGGGATATCGTATGTTGCGGGCACGATCACGTGGCCGAGATCAAATCGGTCCTTAACGTGAAGGGTGGCAGGACCACCATGGTCAACCCGGGCACCGTGGGCGGTGTGGGCGCGGCGGCGACCTACATCATGGCCGATCTCGAGGAGATGACCTTTGCGATTCGCGAGGTGCCGCCGCCCAAGCCGCGTTAGCGGGGCTTGCCGCCGATCATGACCCGCTGCCCATGAGCCAGCGACCCGAGGTAGCTGACGAGGTCCGCCATGGTCTGGCTCCCATAAGCGGGCGGATGTCCAAGGAGGCCGTTCATTACACACCCTCGGATCTGGGTCTCCAAGGTGATGACCTTGTGCATCTTGGGGTTGTAGCGCGGGAAAATGGCGGCCGCATTCACGAGACTCGGGATCCTCTTACCGTTCGGCAGGCGCCCCATGACCCGGCCTCCGTCGATATGGCAGGTGGAGCAGGTCGTATGCTGACCGCGGGCATTGCGCTCATGGCTGCCGAAGCTGTCGGTATTGAATATGTGCGCGCCTTTTTGGACGGCTTGCGAGAGGGCCACGGAGGCGGGGGAGGCGAAGGCCGTCGTGGTCACCGCAAAGGCGACCGCGCCAACCAGTATTGTGATCCGCGAATTTTTCATCAATCAAGGCTCCATCTGTCGGTTTTATTAACTCAGCTAGGGTAGCGGATGGCGATAAAGGGCGCAACCGACTCGATCTCCAGGAAAAAACCGGCTCCGGGACCATATCAGTCTGCCTTATGCCGCGCATATGTGCTACCCTGCCGCGCAACTCAAGATCCCGTTGTGCCATGTCTTTGACTCCCCATACCACGTCGCCTCGTCGCTCCTGGTCGTCCGACATCTTTCTCGTCACATTCGTGGCGGCGCTCCTGTTCGGCATCATGCTCGGGAGCCGGGAGCTGGGCGTGCCCGACGAGGCGCGCTATTCCGAGATCCCGCGGCAGATGGTGGCGAGCGGCCATTACATCACCCCGCGCCTCGACGGCGTTCTGTATTTCGAGAAACCGCCGTTATTTTACTGGTTACAGACCCTGTCGATCCGGGTGCTGGGTTTAAGTGAGTGGTCCATGCGGTTTTGGACGGCGTTTTTCGCGGTTCTGGGCTGCGTGGCGGTTTATGCCGCCGGCCGATCCCTCTATGGGCGGCGCGCGGGCCTTCTGTCCGCTTTGGTCCTCGGGACTTCCCTGCTCTATTTCGGGATGGGTCATGTCGTGACGCTCGACATGACGGTCTCAGTCCTGTTGTCGCTGACACTCTTCGCTTTCCTGTTTGCTCATCGCGAGCCTCCTGGCTGGCGCCGACGATTGGGCATGTGGGCGGCATTCTTTTTGGCGGCACTTGCCACGCTTACCAAGGGTCTCATCGGCGTTGTCTTTCCGATGATGGCCATTGGGCTTTGGATCATGGCGCTGTGGGACTGGCCGATCCTGCGGCGCATGTATGTACTGACCGGCTTTTGCCTTTTCTTTTTGGTCGCTGCCCCCTGGCACATCCTTGTGCAGCTGAAGCATCCGACTTTCCTGCACTATTACTTCATTCGCCAGCACTTCGAGCGCTATCTAACGGACGTCGCGCACCGTTATCAGCCGTTCTGGTATTTTCTGCCCATCCTGCTGGCGGGCATCCTGCCCTGGAGCGCATTCATCGTCCAAAGTCTGCGCTTTAACTTGGCCCCCGCATGGCGCGACCGGGCGGCGCATGCCGAGACGCTGCTGCTCGCCATCTGGGTCGGTTCGATCTTCGTCTTCTTCTCTGCGTCTGATTCCAAACTCGTCCCCTACATCCTGCCCGTGTTCCCGCCGCTGGCCATCCTGATCGGCCGCTATCTGGACGCCCGCTGGGATCAGCCCCTGGGCCGGGGCGACCGCTGGGCGTTTCGGGTGATCGCGCCCGTGGGGGTCGCCTTAGGCGCGGCCACCGCCTTCGTGGTCCCCGCCACCCGCCCGAGTCTCGATCCGCATGCCATGGCCATCGCCATGGCGATGCTTGGCGCCATCCTGGCGCTCACATCGGTGGCGGCGAGCTGGGCCGGCTTGAGGCGCGGTCTTGCGGTCGGGGTGTGTACGCTCGCCGCCGGCTTCAGTCTCTTTCTATTGGGCGTCAATGCCTCGGCTCCCTATCTCGACACGCGCAGCGTGAAGACCCTGGCCTTGAAACTGCGGCCCTTGCTGACACCCCAGGCGATTGTCGCCTGCTATGGTTGGTATTACCAGGATGTACCGTTTTACCTACGCCGCCGCGTCGAGATCGTGAACTACAAAGGCGAACTCGGCTACGGCACGACGCTTGAGAAGACACCCTGGGTCATGCGAGGTCCAGCATTTTGGCGGCAGTGGGACAGTCATCGCACCGTATATATGGTCACCAGCCGTTCGACCTACCAGAACCTGCGTAAGCGCGGGATCCGAATGCATATGGTGGCCGGCAACCGCTTCAATGTCATTGTAGGCAATAAGGCGTCCTGACCATGCGTTACTTGCCGCTCATACTGCTTGGCGTATTCCTGAATGCCGCAGCTCAGCTTGTCTTGAAGGAGGGGATGCGGCGCATCGGTTACTTCGCGTTCGATTGGGCGAACATCGTTCCCATTGGCTTGCGCGTCGCCTTCAACCCCTTCGTGTTCGCTGGGCTTACGATGTATGTTATAAGTTTCGTGGTTTGGCTCCTGGTTCTGTCGCGCGTCCAGGTCAGTTTTGCCTACCCCATGCTGAGTCTCGGCTATATCATGAACGCGGTGGCGGGCTATTATCTCTTCCAGGAAGCGCTGACTCCCGTGCGGCTTGCCGGGATCGCCGTCATCATTCTCGGCACCTACCTCATAACAAGGAGCTGACATGAGTCAATCCGAGGAGGAGTTTCTTCCCTTTTCGCGTCCCACGCTGAGCGAGGAGGCGATCGCCGAGGTGGTAGCCTGTCTGCGCTCCGGGTGGATCACCACGGGGCCACGGGTCAAACAGTTCGAGGAGGCCCTCAAGGCCTACACCGGGGGCGAATTCGCGCTCGCCTTGTCGTCGGCGACCGCCGGTCTTCACCTTGCGCTTGCAGCGCTGCGCCTATTGCCGGGCGACGAGGTCATTACTTCGCCCATGACCTTCGCGGCCACCCTGAATACCATCGTGATCGCGGGGGGGCGGCCCGTCTTGGTCGACGTCGAGCCTGGCACTTATAACATGGATGTCGCGCGGATCGAAGCGGCGCTCACGCCTCGCACGCGCGCCATCGTGCCCGTGCATTTCGCGGGCGTGCCCGTGGATCTCGATCCGCTCTACGCGCTTGCGCGCAAACATAATCTGCGGGTCATCGAGGATGCGGCCCACGCCATAGGCACGGAATACAAGGGTCGGCGCATCGGCGCCTTCGGCGATACGCAAGTCTTTAGCTTCCACCCCAACAAGAACATTACAACGGGCGAGGGTGGTGCGGTCATAACCACGGACGAACACCTGGCCGCCGATATCGCGCTCTCGCGCTTCCATGGCATGGATAGAGAGGCCTGGAATCGATTCGGTAAGCAGGGATCGGCGCATTACGAGATCGTGGCGCCGGGGTTCAAGTACAATATGATGGACATGCAGGCGGCACTGGGTCTCCACCAGCTTCCGGCCCTGGAGGGTTTCATCCAGAGGCGTACCGAGCTTGCGCGGCGCTATCTCGAACGGCTCACCGCCTGGCCACAATGGGAGTTGCCGGGATCGCCCTCCTATCCTCATCGTCCAGCCTGGCATCTCTTCGCGCCCCTCTTGAACCCTGAAGCGGCGGGCATGGACCGCGAGCGCTTTATGGCCGAGATGAAGGCCCGTAACATCGGCACGGCCATCCATTACCGCGCGGCGCATCTCTACCCCTACTACCGGGACCACTACGGCTATCAGCCCGGCGATTTCCCGCGCGCCGAGACCATTTCGGAGCGTATCGTGAGCCTGCCGCTCTTTCCCCTGATGTCGGACGCCGACCAGGACCGCGTCATCGCGGCCATGGCCGATGTGTTCGAGAAGGCCTGACGGATGCGCCCCTATCTGAGTACCGTGGTGCCCGTTTACAACGAGGAGGAGAATCTGCGCCCCCTCTTCGATCGTCTCATTGCGGTCCTCGATGGCATGGATCGGCCGTACGAGATCGTGTTTACGAACGACGGCAGTGCCGACCGTTCCGGCGAGATCCTTCGGGAGCTGTATCGAGAGCGCCCGGACCAGGTGCGCGTGATCGATTTCAACGGCAACTTCGGCCAACACATGGCCATCATGGCAGCCTTCGAGTACGTGCGCGGTGACATCATCGTGACCCTCGACGCCGACCTGCAGAACCCACCCGAGGACATCCCGCGGCTCGTCGAGAAGATCGAGCAAGGCTACGATGTCGTCGGCGGCTATCGGCGCGATCGCCAGGACACCTGGTTTCGCCGCAACGCCTCGCGCTTTATCAATATGGTGCGGGCACGTATCACGCGTATCGAGATGCGCGACCAGGGATGCATGCTGCGCGCCTATCGCCGGCATATCGTCGACAATATCGCCACGAGCGGCGAGGTCTCCACGTTCATACCGGCGCTCGCCTACAGCTTCGCCGCCAAACCCACCGAGATCGAAGTGGCGCATGCGCCGCGCGCCGCCGGACACTCGAAGTACCACATCTACAACCTGTTGCGGTTGAATTTCGACCTCATGACCGGTTTTTCGCTGGTGCCGCTCCAGATCTTTACCATGCTCGGCTTCGCGGTATCGCTTTTGAGCGCCCTCCTCGTGGTCTATCTGCTATTGCAGCGGATCTTCGTGGGCCCTGAGGTTCAGGGCGTCTTCACGCTGTTTGGCATCATGTATTTTCTTGTAGGGCTGGGGATCTTTGGCCTTGGCATCATCGGGGAATACATAGGCCGAATTTATCTGGAAGTGCGTAAGCGACCGCGCTTCGTGATCCGCGAGGTGATTCAGGCGATCGATGACAAGTAGCGCGCGTGTCGTAGTTTTTGCTTACCACGAGGTGGGCTACCGTTGCCTTGAGTGGTTGCTTGCGCGCGGTGTTGCGGTAGCGGCGGTTTTTACGCACAAGGATAATCCGCACGAAAGGATCTGGTTTCGTTCAGTCGCAGACCTGGCGCGGCAAGCCGGTGTACCGGTACTCGCCCCTTCGTCCCTGAGGGATCCGACGCTCGTCGCGCGGATTCACGAATGGCGTCCGGATGTGATCTACTCGTTTTATTATCGGAACATGATTCCGCGCGAGATCCTCGCGATCCCGTCGGCCGGCGCCTTTAACATGCATGGGTCGCTGTTGCCGCGTTACCGGGGGAGGGTGCCCGTCAATTGGGCCATCATCCACGGCGAGCGCGAGACCGGTGCTACCCTCCATCACATGGTCGGGCGCGCCGACGCCGGGGATATCGTCGATCAGGAGGCTTGCACCATAGGCCCCGACGATACCGCGCAGGACGTCTTTTTAAAGGTGACCGATGGTGCCGTCAAGGTCCTTGCGCGTAGCCATGACGCGATCGTGGCGGGGCGCGCGCCACGTCGACCCCAGGATGAGAGTCAGGCCACGACCTTTGGCGGCCGGGGGCCGGAGGATGGGCGCATCGACTGGGATCGCGACGGGGTATCGATATTCAACTTCGTGCGCGCGCTCACCGAGCCCTACCCGGGCGCTTTCAGTGAGGTACGGGGCCTGCGGTTTGTGATCTGGTGGGGCCGGCCCGTCGACTTGGCCGCTGGCACGCGACCGGCCCCAGGTCATGTGGTATCGGTCGAGCCGCTGATCGTGGCGACCCGAAATGGTGGATTTCGCATCGAAAGATTTGAGTGGGCAAGTGCAGCCGCGCCCGAAAGCCGGCAATTCATAACAGGCGAGCGCGTCGGTTGATGGCAACCGCCCCCCGTCATTATTTTGGAGAAACGTAATGGCCCTGAAAGTCCTTATCTTGGGAGTCAATGGATTTATTGGTAATAGCCTGACCCAGACCATCCTCGAGCAGAAGGATTGGGAGGTCTACGGCATGGACATGAATAACGACAAGCTCGAGACCTGTCTTGGGAATCCGCGTTTCCATTTCGTAGAAGGTGACATCACGGTCAATCGCGAGTGGATCGAGTACCACATCAAGAAATGCGATGTCGTACTGCCTTTAGTGGCCATAGCCACCCCCGCGACCTATGTGACCGATCCTTTGCGTGTCTTTGAGCTCGACTTCGAGGCCAACCTCGATATCGTGCGCAAATGCGTGCGCCATAAGCGGCGCGTGCTGTTTCCGTCGACCTCGGAGGTCTACGGTATGAGCGCGGACACACCCTTCAATGAGGAGACCAGCCACTTGGTCCTGGGGCCCATCCACAAGCAGCGCTGGATCTACTCATGCTCCAAACAGCTCATGGATCGTGTCATTTATGCCTACGGAAAGGAAGGCCTGCCCTTTACGCTCTTCCGGCCCTTCAACTGGATCGGGCCCAAGCTCGACAATATTCTTGAACCCAAGGAAGGCAGTTCGCGCGTCCTGACTCAGTTCCTCGGCAACATCCTGCGGGGCAAGGACATCCAGCTCGTCGATGGCGGTAACCAGCGGCGCAGCTTTACCTATATCGACGACGGCGTCGATGCCTTGTTGCGCATCATAGAAAACCGGGACGGGTGCGCCGACGGCCGTATTTTCAACATCGGCAATCCCCGCAACGATTGCTCCATCAAAGAGTTGGCGGACGCCCTTGTCAGTCTGGTCCGGTCCTATCCGCGCTACGCCAAGCTTGCCGATCAGGTGAAGATCGTGGCGGTGAACTCGAAGGAGTATTATGGCGAAGGCTATCAGGACATCCTGACGCGCGTAC
>JAKAXK010000120.1 GCA_021827145.1 Pseudomonadota bacterium | reverse complement strand
TCCGATCTGAAGTGCTTGAGCAGTCGCCCCGCTTCTTTGGGCATCGGACCGTCCTTCACGAGCCAGTCGCTAAAGGCGTTGAGCACGCTGCGGTGCGTTTTGCCGACATCGTGCCCGGCGGCAAGCAGGGCTGCTCGAGCGGCATCGAACATGGCGTAGTAGGCGCGGTTATATGCGCCATCGGCGTCGCCACGCTCCAACAGTGCTCGGGCTGACTCGACCGCCTGCGGCGCCTTGATCATCAGGTCATCAGCGCTCACAGCCGAACCCCTTCCTGAGCGATGTTCCGCAGTAGGGCCGGATTCGGATAGGTCTCCGAGCTCTCCCGCTCGTCCATCCAAACCGGCAGAGGAGCGATGTTGACGCCGGTCTCCAACAGCACGTCGTAGGCGATGTCGGCCATCGCCAGCGCCGTCGGCAGCCGTCGCCGATGTTCACCCCGCAGCAACACAGCCACATCGGCATCGCTGTCGGGGCGGTGCGTGCCTCGCCCACGACTGCCATAGAGAATCGCGCCGGCCACGTCGTAACGGCCTGTGATTCGGCCAAGGAGTCGTCTTACCGCCTCGTCCGTGCCATGATCAATCGCTTGCGTGCCCACGAGGGACCTCCACAGCAAAGTCCGGCTTAATGTCTAGCAAGACACGTGGCGGGTCGCAACAACACAACCCGGTTTTATGGCTCTGGTTGTGCGCCCAACGTGGCCGCCCTAAACACACTCGAATCCGGATACCCCTTTTGAAAGGCGGCCGGCGCGCCGGACTGCGGCAACAGGGCTCTATCGGTCGTACACGCCGTCACGCTGGCCGTCTTTTGCGTCGAGACACTTTAAGGCTTCGCCCCAAAATAAAAAGATTTTGGTCGCTCAGCGCCGTTACGCGGAGCCGAGTTCGTGGCGTTCGCGCAGCCAGCGCTTGCGCAGACCGAGCAAGGGCGCGGGATCTCCCTGGACCAACGCCGCCGCGGCACGCGCCACCGCGGGCAACATGGCCTCGTCACGGATGAGATCGGCCACACGGAAACCCGGAAGACCGGTCTGGCGGACGCCGAAGACCTCACCCGCACCGCGCAAGGCGAGATCGCGGCGGGCGATCAGAAAGCCATCGTCGGTTTCGCGCAGACAGGCGATGCGCTCGCGCGCCATGTCGCCCAAGGGCGGCTTATAGAGGAGCACGCAGTGCCCCGGTAGGCCACCGCGACCTATGCGGCCGCGTAGCTGGTGGAGTTGGGCGAGCCCCAGACGCTCGGCGTTCTCGATGACCAGCAAACTGGCGGCCGGGACGTCTACACCCACCTCGATCACGGTGGTCGCCACCAGGACCTGGACCGGGCCGCGCGCGAAGGCCTCCATGGCCTGGTCCTTGTCGGTGGCCTTCATGCGCCCGTGGATCAAGCCCACGCGGATGCCGGCCAGCGCCTGGGCCAATTCCGCATGAAGGGCGGCGGCGGCCTTCAGGTCCTGCTCGCCCTCCTCGATGAGCGGACAGACCCAATAGGCCTTGGCGCCCGTAAGGCAGGCGACGCGCACGCGCTCCACCACCTCCTCGCGGCGATTCTCGGCCAGCGCTACAGTGGTCACCGGGGCGCGCCCCGGCGGCCGCTCATCCAGGATCGAAAGATCGAGATCGGCGTAGGCGCTCTGCGCGAGCGTGCGCGGAATGGGGGTGGCGCTCATGGCGAGCAGATGCGCGCGGTGCGCGCCGGCCCGCCCCTTGGCGGTCAGGGCCTGGCGCTCTTGTACGCCGAAGCGATGCTGCTCGTCGATGACCACAAGGCCGAGCCGCTCGAAACCCACCGCCTCCTGAAACATGGCCTGGGTCCCGACCACAAGCCGCGTCTCCCCATCGCGCGCCTTCGCGCGCAGGGCCGCGGCGCCCGCCCCCAGGCGCATGAGGCCGAGCGGTTCGATGCCAAGCGGCTGCAGCCAGTGGCCAAAGGTCTCCCTATGCTGGCGCGCGAGGAGCTCGGTCGGGGCCATGATCGCGACCTGGTAGCCCGCCTCGATGACGAGGAGCGCGGCGGCAGCCGCCACCAGGGTCTTGCCGGAACCCACGTCGCCTTGGAGCACGCGACGCATGGGCCGCGTGCCCTCGAGATCCCGGCGGATCTCCGCGATGACGGTCGTTTGCGCCTTCGTGGGCATGAACGGCAAGGCCTCGAGGAACTGCGTGAGCAGGCGTCCCGGCACCCGGCATGGTCGGCCAAGGGAGCGCCCTTGCGCATGACGTAACGTGAGCAGGTGCGCATGATGGGTAACGAGCTCCTCGAAGGCCAACACCGCGCGCGCGGGCGCCAAATCGCAGCCCGGAGGTGGCGCATGCAAAAGCCGCAGGGCCGCGGCCAGTGTCAGTCCCGACGGTCGCGACGCCGCGGGCAGATACTCCGCGAGATCCGGCAAGGCCAGGGTGAGCGCCGCGCGAACCGTGCGTCGCAGGGCGTTCATGCTCAAACCCTCGGTGCTGGGGTAGACCGGCGTCAGCGTGGCCTCCCGCAAGGATGGCTCACCCGCGCCGCGGACCTCCGGGTGCACCATCTCCGGGCCCAAGGGACCGAGCCGCAGTTCGCCATAGACGCTCACGCGCCCGCCTGCGGAAAGCTTGCGTCGCAACGCGGCATTGAAGTGAAAAAAACGCAGACGCAGCAGGCCACTATCGTCCGCGAGCTCGACCAGCAAAGAGGCCCGCGCGCGCCCCACGGTGGCCGCGGCCAAGATCTCACCTTCGACGATGGCGCTTTGGCCGATGCGCAACCCGCGGATCGACTCGATGCGCGTCCGGTCCTCGTAACGCGAGGGCAGGTGGAACAGGGCATCGCCCACCGTCTGAATCTCCAGACGCGCCAGCCGCTCGGCAAGCGCGGGGCCTATGCCTGGGAGTGCGGTGACCGGACGCTCCCAGGACGTCTGGGTGAGGTCGCTAACCGAGGTCGAGGATGGCATCCATCTCGACTTTCGCGCCGCGTGGCAAGGCGGCGACGCCGATCGCCGAGCGCGCCGGATAAGGCGGCTTGAAGCGCTCCGCCATGACCTCGTTCACAAGCGGAAAGTGCGCGAGGTCGGTGAGAAACACCGAGAGCTTGACGACATGACGAAGCTCGGCGCCGGCCGCCGCCACCACCGCCGCGAGATTCTCGAACACCTGCACGATCTGGGCGCGCGGATCCTCCGACACCAACACCATGGTCGCCGGATCGAGCGGTATTTGTCCCGATAGAAACACGAGCGATCCCGATCTCAGGGCTTGCGAATAGGTACCGATGGCGCGCGGCGCCGCAGCGGTCTCGATGATACGAAAAGACATGATTATCCTCGTTTGCGGTTGATCCGGACCACCGCCTCCTGGGAACGGATGCGGCGTATGATGCGTGCCAGATGGGCGCGGTTATGGACCTCGATCACGAAGTCCATGGTGGTGTCCTGGCCATCGCGCTCGTCGATCGACACCGTGTCGATGTTGGCATCGAGCTCGGACATGGCCGCAGCGACCGTCGCCAAAACCCCGCGCCGATTCTTGACCTCGACGCGTATGGCCACGGGCCACGAGCCGTCTATGCCGCTCTCCCACTGGATGTCTATCCATTTCTCCGGGTGCTTCCGATATTCGGCGACATTCGGACAGTCCTCGGTGTGCACCGTGATCCCGCGTCCTGCCGTCAGAAAACCGAGCACCGGATCGCCCGGGATCGGCCGACAGCACTTGGCGTAATTCACCACCGCCCCCTCGGTGCCGCGGATCGCGATGCTGCCCGGGGCCCGCGACGGGACCAGCGAAGGGGCCGGCACGTCCGGGAGGAGCTGGCGCGCCACCACCGCCGCGATGCGCGTACCAAGCCCGATATCAGCGAGCACGTCCTCCCAGGTCTTCACACGCAGGGTGGTGAGTAGGGCGTTCCTCGTCTCCTCGTCCACTTCTCCCGTGAAGCCGAGCGACTGCAAGGCCTTTGCAAGAAACCGTTCGCCCAGCCGAATCGCCTCGTCATGGCGCAGGTTCTTGAGATAGTTGCGGATATGGGCCCGGGCCTTACCGGTCACCACCGAGTTCAACCATGAGGGGTGCGGTGCGCTATAGGCCGAGGTGATAACCTCCACGTGATCGCCGTTGCGCAGCATCGTGCGCATGGGGACCAGTTGATGATTGACGCGCGCACCGGCGCAGCGCTTGCCGATATCGGTATGGACCTCGTAGGCAAAATCGATGACGGTCGCGCCGCGCGGCAGCTTCTTGATATCACCGTTGGGCGTGAAGACATAGACCTCGTCGGGAAACAGGTCGATCTTCAGATGTTCCAGGAATTCCTGCGGGTTGCCGGCCTGCTGCTGCGTCTCCATCAGGCCCTGCAGCCATAGCAGGGCACGCTTTTGCATGCCCACATCGCCGGTCTTGTACAACCAGTGGGCCGCGACCCCGTTCTCGGCGACCCGATGCATGTCTTCGGTGCGAATCTGCACCTCGATCAAGACACCGAATGGCCCGAACACGACGGTATGAAGGGACTGGTAGCCGTTGGTCTTGGGGATGGCGATATAGTCCTTGAACCGGCCGGGGATGGGCTTGTAGAGGTTATGGATCACGCCCAGCGCCCGATAGCAGGTGTCCACTTTATCGACCACGATGCGAAACGCGAGCAGATCGTAGACCTGCTCGAAGGACAGGCCCTTCTGGCGCATCTTGCTATAGATGCCGTAGAGATTCTTTTCCCGGCCGGACACGTCGCCCGCCAATCCCTCGCGCCGCAGCTGCTCCATGATCGCCACGCGCGCCTTGTCGACCAGCGCCTTGCGATTGCCATGGCGCTTGCGCACCGCCTCCTGCAGGATGCGATAGCGCAAGGGATAGAGGATCGCGAACGACAGATCCTCCAGTTCCACGGACCACGCATGGAGGCCCAACCGATTGGCAATGGGCGCGTAGATGTCGAGCGTCTCGCGCGCGATCGCTTTCTGCCGCGCCATCGGCAAAACCCGGATCGTGCGCATGTTATGGAGGCGATCGGCGAGCTTTATGAGCACGACGCGGATGTCGCGGGCCATCGCCAGCAACATCTTGCGGAAATTCTCGGCCTGTTCCTCTTCCTTGTTCTCGAACTCGATCTGGCTGATCTTGCTCACGCCGTCGACGAGTTCGGCCGCCTCCGGACCGAACTGGGCGATAATCTCGTCCTTGTGCCGGCCCGTGTCCTCTATGACGTCGTGCAGGATGGCGGCCGCAAGACAGGTCGCGTCGAGCCGCAAACCGGCCAGTAGCCGCGCGACCTCCAGAGGGTGATAAATGTAGGGCTCGCCGCTCCGGCGCTTCTGACCTTCGTGGGCCTCCGCGCCGAACAAATAGGCGCGGTACACCATGGCGACTTCCTCACGCCCGAGGTAGCCCTCGAGTAAGGCGAGCAGGTCGCTTATGTGAAACGAAACCGTGCCGGGACCCGCTCCCTCAGGGGGCGGGGCTTGCGCCGACGTCGCCACCTGTTCCGAGAGATAAGACCGCGTCATCCTCGACCTCCAGACCCGCTTCCGGATTGTCGTCCAAAATGGCGTTGGTCACGTAGCCGCCAGCGATCTCGCGCAGAGCCAAAACGGTCGGCTTGTCGTTCTCGCGCGGCACGCACGGCTCCGCGCCGGCGGCCAGCTGCCGCGCCCGGCGGGCCGCCACCAGCACCAGCTGAAAGCGGTTCTCGACATGCTCCAGACAATCTTCAACGGTGATGCGGGCCATGACGACTCCTCTTAAGTCAAGATGACGAGTTTAGCAAATCGCCCTATGGACGGGTAGGAGCGAAGACACCGGGATCGCACCGCACAGGCCGCCGCACCCGGCCTTCGGCGATCAGGGCCTTCAGGTCCGCAAGCGCCTCGTCGAGCTCGTCATTCACGATAATGTGATCGAATTCGCCGGCATGGGCGATCTCGGCGCGGGCCTTGGCCATGCGCCCGGCGATCACGGCCTCGTCGTCCTGGCCACGACCCCGCAACCGTGTCTCAAGGGCCGCCAGAGATGGGGGCAGGATGAAAATCGACAGGGCCTCGGGCCACAAGGCCTTGATGCGCCGCGCCCCCTGCCAGTCGATGTCGAGGATCACATGGCGCCCCGCGCGCAGCAACGATTCGACCGCCTCGCGCGCCGTCCCATAGCGGTTGCCAAAGACCTGCGCGTGCTCAAGGAAGGCGCCCTCAGCGACCAGACGCTCGAACGCCGCCTGATCCACGAAATGGTAATGCACGCCATTCTGTTCGCCCGGCCGCGGCGCGCGCGTCGTGTGCGAAATGGAGATGCCGAAACGAGAATCGGCGGCCAAGGCCTTGGCGAGACTGCTCTTGCCGGCCCCGCTGGGGGCCGACAAGATCACCAGACGAGGATCATTATTCAATGTTCTGTACCTG
>JAKAXK010000119.1 GCA_021827145.1 Pseudomonadota bacterium | reverse complement strand
GACCCACCACTGCTGATAGCTGTACTCAAAGTGGGACGCAAGGGCATTCGGGTGCACAACCCCGCTTTCCAGACTCTCTATGAGTCCTTGTAAGCCGATGGTCAGGGCCTTATCGCGCATGTTTTGCCACAAACACCACGGTTGGATGAGGGGTACAGTACGACTCCAACCGGCCAGCGTGTCTTGTATGCGTTCGAGCGCCCCAGGCGTGCCTTGCGGGCCTGCGAGCGGGCGGGTCGGTCGTGCCAAATGTTCTATGCTGTCGAGTCTTTGCCGGACATTGTGCCACGCTTGGCGGTAGCCTAGGAGCGCCTGACCGACCGGGCCCGCGGGCAACAGCGTGGCGCGGTCCTTTGTGAGAAGGGCCGTGACGGCCGTTTGCAGGGCATGTTTCAGAACCGCGTCGGGGCCGGCGATGCGGGTCAGTGCGTCGGTCAAGGCCTGCGCCCAGGCCGCATACTGCGTCAATGCGGTCCAGTCCGTTTGAAGGTCCGAATAGGCCTCTTGCAGTAAGCTTTTTGCGTCGGCCTGGAGGGCGTGTAGAGCGTGATCTTCTGTATTCACGCGGGCGAGGGTCGGGAATAAGTCGGGCAGTTCCTCAGCTGGAGGACGTTGGTGGTCGGTTCGGAAGGCCCTCAAGCGGGTGGTGATGGTCCGTTTGGCAAACCAGGACCGAGGTCCCCAGAGAGCGGACGCCTGTTGCCATTTCGTTTGCAGGGCAACGGCATTGACCTGTGCCAATTCGGGCGTCCAGCGGGGGTCGATGAGTTGCCAGTGCGTGCTCCGCGCTAAGCCATGTTGCGCGAGGGTATGCAGTGTGATGGGGGTGCGCGGGTCGTAGGCTTGATGGACCACGCTCATCGGAATCGTGGGGGCCGCGAGCAGGGTATCGGCCAGCTGATCTAAGGCCGCATAGGTCTCGAGGTCATATCCAGACACTGCGAGCGGCAGAAGTTGCACGATGGGAATGAACTGTTCGCGTAGATGGTGTATCGCCCGATCCAGTGCCGTGGCCTCCGTAAGCAAGGTATCCTGCCAAGAGGGTGACCACTCAGTCTGGCCGAGGGTGCTGAGCGCGTGCTCGGGCAGATTCCCCAATAACCCCGCGTGTGCCGCCATTTGGCGCACGGTCTCGCGCAACCCGTCGAGTGCCACTCTGTCATGTGTTGACGCGTCCGACCAGGGCATAGCCGAGGGTATTTCGCCGCTATGCTCGATGCACGTACCTATTGCCGTAAAGACGGTCAGACCGTTGGCGTGTTCTTTGTGGAGCGAGTCGCTCAGGCTATTGAGATCTTGTCGCAGGTGCGCGAGGCGTTCCGCTTCGCGCGTCCAATCCGCCGCGGTACGCTGACTGCCGATGCTAAGGGCGTGCTCCAACTGTTGCAGGACCTCGGTCTTCTTGGCCTTCGCGGAATGCAGTTCCAGGCAGAAAGGGCCGAGACCGATGGCTGAGAGTCGCCGATGGACGACCGCCAGGGCGGCCATTTTTTCCGACACAAAGAGCACAGTCTTGCCTTTGGCCAAGGTGTGCGCGATGAGGTTCGCAATTGTTTGGCTCTTACCGGTGCCGGGCGGTCCCTCTAAGACCAAGTCTTGGCCGCGATCGACGGCACAAATGGCCTGGAATTGGGAGGAGTCCGAAAGCAGTGGGGCCAGGATGTCTTGGGGACCATAGCGTTCGTCCAGTCTGTCTAAGGCATCGTCGTGCGCCTCTGTGGCAAAGGCCTCACCAGGATGATCTATGAGATGGCGGACAACGCGGTTATTTTTCAGGTGTGCCGTGCGGTCTTGTAGGTCCTTCCACATCAAATATTTTGTAAAGGAGAAGATGCCCAGATGGGCCTGTTCTAGTACCTCCCACTGTGGGATTTCACGCACCTTCAACCGAAAGATCTGTAGGATCTTGCTGATATCAAGATCCTTACCCTCTATCGGTGCGAAATCCAGGTCAGGGAGTTTGAGGGAAAATTGCGTTCTTAATAACTGTAATAGAGTCGGATTTATGATTACGTCGTCATCATGGCGGCTCAGGCGAAAGCCGTTCCGCACGGATTGACGCTGGAGGGTTACAGGTACGAGCAGAATGGGGGCTTTGTAGATCGCGCCGGCCTTTCCTGTGTCGGTCCATTGCAACAGCCCGAGGGCCAGATAGAGCGTATTAGCGCCACTCTCTTCTAAGCCTATGCGTGCGGCGTTATGGATAGCCAGGAGGCAGCCGTCGAGGGCCTCGGCAGACAGATGCGCGAGGATCTCTTTGTTGCGCAGGGACTCCCGGGCCATGTCATCTATCGGCGTGTGACCCCCGCGGCTGGTGTGGACGCGGGCTACGCGCGGGTCGGGCCCTTCCATGAGTTCGGGGACGGGTCGCATGCGGAACTCGCCGCCCTCCGACAGGGCGGCTTCAAACTGGGTGAGGTCTGGCGCGACGAGTGACAGGGTGGTCTTCGTGGTCTTGAAGTTGAGGAGCCGGTTGCGCAGCGTGAGGTCGAGGAGGCGCGATTTCCAATGCGCAAGACGGCCCTCTGGGGTGTCTTCCGCGCGTGGTTCAAGGGGCGCTAACGATTCGACGTCCAAGGGCGGGAGATCGGGGGTGGGCTCAATTGCGGTCGGTTGTTCACAGGTCTCTGGCCCCGCCCGTTTGAAGCCCGGTTCGCGCGAGGGGAGCGGTTTGATCTGGAGCTCCCGGGCACGATGGATGTCGATGGCATACCGGAAGGTGGTGTCCTCTTGGAGGTAGGCATGACCTTGTTCGGTCGCGATGCGCAGTGAGGGTCGATGGTGAGGGTGTTGAGCCACGCCTGTGGTCTCAAAAGCAAGGAACTCACCACTGTCGATGCGTTTACGAATGGCCTGGACGTCGTCGGTCAGGGGGTCTGGGAACGCGGTCGCGTGCAGCCAGACGCCCACCCAAGCGTGGCCTTCTTGGAGGAGCACGACCGGGCGCAGGCCGGCCTGTTCGAGACAGGAGGCAAACAGCATCGCTAAATCGAGACAGGTGGCGACGCGCCCTTCCCAGATACGTTCTGGCGTGCGAATCTTTTGCCCATCCAGAGTGAACGAGGCGGGGGGTTCTGCGTACTGGAGATTTTCGGCGGCAATCGTGCTGTAGATCGCCGAGATCTGTTTCCAAACCATCGCCTGACTCTGGGACTGGTAGCCATTCAGGGAGAGGGCGCTGTCCCCTGTGCGCAGGAGCTGCGAAGCCCGGCCGATCAGCTTATCGATGATCGGGTTATTTGGCATACAAAAGGCCGCCAATAATTCAGGCAATGCGCGTGTTCCGGCCCATTGATCGTAAGCGAGTATCTGGATGGGCTGTATGACACAGGCCAACTCGTGAATCCCGGCCAGCACGGAGACCTTAATACTGGCGTTGACAGACTCCTGGAGATGGGACAAAAAGGTGTGATCGGGATGCAAATCGACGGGTGATAGACCACGTGTCTCACCAGGTCCTAATCGGTCGAATCGGAGTTTGATCCCCTGCGCAAAAGCCGGATTGCAGGTCACTAGGACCTGTAGGTCCTCGATGGCGTCGGAGTGGTGGTTGGTGAGGCGGAGCGATCGGACTACGGGAACCGCGTTTTGAATGGAAGCGTAACCAATTGTGGCGTCCGACTCGATGTCAATGACTATCTTGCGGATGTTGCCCGATATGTCATCCAAGGACCCTGTGTCAATGTTATCCCCCATGTTTAAGCCTCTGGCTTACGTCTTTTTGTATACACGTCGTCTGGCGCTTAATATGGCATAAGATGCGCCTTTTGCCGAATTTACCCCACTTAACACTATTATACGAAACTCCAACGGATGGCGCCCGGTCGCCAGGAGCCGCGCGGCGCATCTGTGTGCGTTTTTCGGGCCATCGTGAACACCCATTGCGGACGATCATGAACGGGGGTTACGAACGATCGTGAACACCCATTACGGGGGATCGTGAATGCCTCAAGGCCTTCCGTCGTAATCGGTGTTCACGATCGCGCCGTCCCCCATCCTGGCTGGTCAATTTCGGAGTTCAGTCCGCATGCTAAGGGCTTTTTGGAGCCCGCATACCCACACCGAGAATGACCATGTCGAAGATCCGCGAAATCCTCCGTCTCCGGGGCCTGGCCTTGAGCCAGCGCCAGATCGCCCGAGCCGCCCAGGCCTCCCTGGGGGTCGTCTGCCAGCTACTGATTGAGGATTCCGACGCTCTGGTCGGACGGCGACAGCGTCAGGAGAGCCTGGGATTGGGCGAGCGCTGGGAGGGTCGAGTTAATCATGGCGTGGTCCTTGAAAATGGGGGGCTCTTGTTAAGAGCCCCGAATGGCAATTCCTTAATTGACTCCGCACACCCGGCCGCCCAGGGCTTTGGCGAATCCGCAGTCTGGCCGACCATTGACAGTCGCGAGATGGTCGGCCCACGGCAGGAGGTGTCCGGTCAAGTCGATAAATTCCGTGGCGAGGATGACGCCGACGACCATAGATACTGCGATGGTCGTCGCCACGACACCCCATCTTATGGCGATTGCCTTTTGCAGGGCCGCGCGGGCCTGCTCTTCCCCGGCCCGGGCGGCCTGAGCGCGCCAGGACGCCGCGAATTGAGCGCCCTTCTCCTGAGCGATCTTGTCGAGGTCCGCCGCGACTTCTTGTAATTTTTCTGCGCCTTGGGTGATGGAGACCATGATCGCCTTCACGGTTGCGCGGCCAACGTCAACGGCACCTTTTCTGATGTCGGTGTCGATAACACCCTTTAGGTCCGCACCGGCGCGCACCGTGGTCTGGTAGATCTGATCCGCAATACCTCGCGTCGCGACCTCGATGCGCTCTGCAGCGTTTGTCGATGCCGCAGCCCCTGCCCACGCATTGATAAACGATTTCACGAGGAGCCAGGCTATGTCGTCGGGCGCACTGATCCCCATGGCGGACGCTTGTTCGATCAGCTGCTCCCGCCATTCAGGCGGGAGGCCCCGAAGGGCCTCCTGTTTGGGAGAGATAACGGCGGGCTGCGCCTGGGGTTCGTCGGCGACGAGATGGACCGCATCCGTCGCGCTGACTGCCCCAGTCTCGGTCTCGCCGGTATCCGTTGGCACGGATGGCATGTTGTTGTCGAAGTCGTCATCACTCATGGCTAGCACCCTCTGTGAGTACCGCAACCGCCGCATGCGCGGCGGGCAGCCATTGCCGCCCAAAGAAGAGCCGTTCCCCGAAGCTCAGAGCGGAATCCGGCTGAGCGAGGGCAGTGAAAGTGCCCGGCAAGGACAAGACCTTGTCCACCAGCGATTCGGGGCGCAGGGCGGGCATGGCACCCTCCAGTCCGCCCGTTTCGATATAAGCATCCCGTGCGCCCGACCGCACAAAATGGAAGCGCGTGATGTCCGGCTGCAGGAAGAGCGGGTAGATCAGGCATCGATGGTCGGGCGGCACCGCGGCCATAAGCCCCTCGCGAAGCGATTGCAGGGCCGAGTCGGTCGCCGTTTGCTGGTGCCCCAAGGCGAAATAGACGTAGCTCTCGTGCCCAAGGTCTCGGCCCGCATCCACCAACATCGATGCTAGCGCATCCATGGTGTCGGCGGCCGCCGACGGGAGGTTCACTACGATATCGGCGTCGGCGGGAAGATCGGCCAGGGCCTCGGCGAATTTAATGACCGCCTCCTCTGAGGCGCCGGACCTGTTCAGGTTTGTGGCGCGCAGGTGGACGCCCGGCATACCCTTAAACCGCAACGCGATGTCGGGCTGCCCAATGTCGCCCTCGACGATCGCGATCTGCCGGCCGCAGGCCAGGCGATGGTCGGCCAACACCGCGGCGACCATCGACTTGCCCGTGCCGCCCTTATTCCCACCGTTGTAATAGATAGACATGGTAAGTACCTCTCTGGTTAGTTGGTGTTAATCGACGACGGTCACGCCGGCTGCGGCAAGATCCGCGAGCGCCTGGGCGTCCGTCTTTTTTTGCCGGCCCGGAAGGGGCCGCGGGTGAGGCTGGTTCTGCCGAACCGGGGCTGGTGGCTGGGGCTGAGGAGGCGCCGGCGGCGCTTCCGGCAATGGGATCTGCGCTGCCTTGTACCGACAGTGCCCCGCCGCCCACCGGACCCGGTCCGGGTTCTGTATGCCTAACCGGAGCGCGATGTCGCCCCATGTCAGTCCCGCCTCACGGGCCTGGCTGATGGCCTCAAGAAAGGGGGCGACCTGCGCGGTTGCCCTTGTGATGTTGTTCGCCATGTGCGTTGCCTCCGTTTCGTTTGTGACTGCCCTACATAAAGTGGCCTGTCGTGGAAATTCGCGAAAAACCGGAGTGGCCCGAAGGTTTCCACGAATCGCCAGCAATCAGCGTACAAAATGTGGCTCCTCAGCGGAATTAGTGGGTGTAATTCAGGGCTCGGAGCCCGTCAGGAACCGGTAGAGGCGGGCACACGCGGCATTGTAGGCCTCATGCTCGCGCACATAGCGCGCATCGTTCCACAGAGGG
>JAKAXK010000014.1 GCA_021827145.1 Pseudomonadota bacterium | reverse complement strand
CATCACGTCGATCCCGCATGTCATGGAGACCGCGCCAAGTGAGGCCGAACTCCTGAGCCTTATCAGGCAACTCAATGAGGATGCGAGCGTCGACGGCATTTTGTTGCAGCTGCCGCTGCCGCCCCCTCTGCGACCCGAGCTTTTTATCGACCAGATCCTGCCCAGCAAGGATGTTGACGGATTTCATCCGTACAACATGGGGAGACTCGCCGTGCGGCGCCCCGCCTTGCGGCCTTGCACGCCGGCGGGGGTCATGACGCTGCTGCGCCACACGGACATCGAGCTGCGGGGGCGCCATGCGGTCATCGTGGGTGCCTCCAACCACGTCGGACGCCCCATGGGTCTTGAGCTCTTGCTTGCCGGCTGCACCGTGACGACTTGCCACCGATTCACGAAAGATCTGCAAGGGTACGTGGAGCGGGCGGATATCCTGGTCGCGGCGGCGGGCAAGCCGGGCCTCATACCGGGAGACTGGATCAAGGATGGTGCGATCGTCATCGATATCGGCATGAACCGCTTACCGGACGGTCATTTGGCGGGCGACGTCGACTTCAAAGAGGCCCAGAAACGGGCCGCCTGGATTACGCCGGTTCCCGGAGGTGTGGGCCCCATGACGGTCGCAACCCTGCTTTCCAACACCCTCGAGGCCGCTTCGCTGCGCGCGTCGACCTAAAGGGAAACACCCTGTCGACGAGGGCAGGTGCCCCGCGCCGGGCAGTGGTATCCCGCCCGGCACGCGGCGGCGGGCTTATTGGCCCGAGGCGCTCTTCTTCGTGGTCGAGGACGACATGCCGTTCATGGACGACATGCCACCCGAAGACGACGCGGTGCCGGTGGGCGCAGTCGAGCTACTGCTCGGGCTGGCCGTGGTGCCCGTGCCGCTCGCCGTGCCCGACGAGGACGCGGCCGGTGCGGTGGGCTGCGACGTGCTCGGCTTCGGTGCCTTGTGGCAACCAGCCAACGCAAAAAGGACCGCCGAGGCCAAAATCAATTTCTTCATTATCTGTTCTCCGATTTCTATTGGGGGTTGGAGGAGCGTACGCTCCAGCGCAACAGTATATCCAATGTCGAGCCCGCTAAGTCAAACGTCTTCGCGCTCGCGTCTCGTCATCTGGGCCTTGCGTCGGACCACTCCTCTCGAAGGCGATTTAGGTCCCCGCGCGTGAAACGGCTTGGTCTCAGCGATAGCGATCGCGCAAGTACGGTAGCGCAAAGGGGCGCAGCCGCTCCCGCACGGGCTGCTCGAGATACCGAAAAGAGCGCACCACGCCGCGACATGAGCGGCTGCGGCAGGCGCACGGGAATCCCGCAAAATCGGCCTCGTCGATCGCGCAGGAATAATCCCATGTGATCTCCTCGTGGGCGGCGATATCCCGCAAGGCTTTCAGCACTAGGCCATCCGCGAAGCCTGTATTGGGTTCGCAGGAATGGTTCACGAAATCGTCGGCCTCTCCCGAGGGTCCGAGATAAAGATCCTCTCCAATCTGGAGATGATAATCGCCCGGATCCAGTTGCGCGCGCGCCAGCAGCGGCCCCCGAAAGGTAAGTAGAGGTGTACCCATTGCAATGAATGTATCCGCAAACACCCCACGACCATGCTGGGGGCTCTCTCGAACGGTGATCATGCCAGCCATTACCCTCTCTCATGCTACACTGGCGCAATGCACGTGTATCACGACCTTTTGCGCCACATCCTCGATCACGGGGTCGCCAAAAGCGACCGGACCGGCACCGGGACCCTGAGCGTCTTCGGCTATCAGATGCGCTTTGCGCTCGCCGAAGGCTTTCCGCTCGTCACGACCAAGCGCCTGCATCTACGCTCCATCATCCACGAGCTCCTTTGGTTCCTCAAGGGCGACACCAATGTCACCTATCTCCACGACCACGGCGTCCATATTTGGGACGAGTGGGCGGATCCCGACGGCAACCTGGGCCCCATCTATGGCGCGCAATGGCGTTCGTGGGCCGCGCCCGACGGGAAGAGTATCGATCAGCTCCGCGCGATTATCGATACTCTCCGCACGGACCCGGATTCCCGGCGTCTTGTGGTATCGGCCTGGAACGTCGCGGCGCTGCCCCACATGCGCCTCGCCCCCTGCCATGTCCTTTTTCAGTTCTATGTGGCTTCCGGCCGTCTCTCCTGCCAGCTCTACCAGCGTAGCGCCGATGTCTTTTTGGGGGTCCCGTTCAATATCGCCTCGTACGCCCTGCTGACCCATATGGTGGCGCAATCCGTGGGGCTCGCACCGGGGGATTTCGTTCATACCCTGGGGGATGCCCACCTGTACCGCAATCACCTCGATCAGGCGCGCGAACAGTTATCACGGACACCGCGCCCCTTGCCGCGCCTCGCCCTAAATCCTGCTGTCACCGATGTATTTAGCTTCCGATTCGAAGACATCGATATTCGTGACTATGACCCCCACCCCGCCATCAAGGCGCCGGTAGCCGTATGACACTCTCCTTGCTCGCGGCTGTCGCCCGCAATGGCACTATCGGGCGCGATAACGCGCTCCCCTGGCGCCTGCCGGATGACTTGCGCCGCTTTCGGGCGCTCACGCTCGGAAAGACCGTCATCATGGGTCGCAAGACCTACGAATCGCTCCCTGGCAGCTTGCCTGGTCGCCATAGCATCGTCGTGTCGCGGGATCCCGCTTTCGTGGCCGCCGCCCACGACGTTGAGGTGGCGCGCTCACTGGAAGAGGCCTTGGCGCGCGCACGCTCGACGGAGGTCTTCATTATCGGCGGCGCAAACCTCTATCAGCAGACCCTCGGGCAGGCGGATCGGCTCTTTTTGACACAAATCGACGCAGATATCGAAGGTGATGCCTTGTTTCCTGCCTATGACCCGCAAGACTGGGAGCTTGTGGCCGATGAGCCCCACCTCGCTGATGACCGTCACGCCTACGCGTTTCGTTTTTTGAGGCTCGAGCGGCGTCGCTAACTCCGTCCGTGTAACCCCTGCGCGCGGGAAGACCCGGGGCGTGACGCGGGTGGCGGACCCCTTTCCTTGGGCGGAGGTGGCTGCCAGCCGCTATGTGCGTGGCTTTGCGCTTTTCGTGGGGGTTTGCTTTATGGCTGCGGGAGCCTTCGACGTGACGCGCGTCAGCGCGCGGGCACGACGAGTGTGCCACGATCGACGAAGCGCATTCGGTCCGCTCATCGTGGGGCACACGCTTGAGGTCGGAGTGGCCCCAAGCTTAGGAGATACTCCCCATGAGACTGTCGGCTTGGGTGCGTTGCATCGAGCTGCCCTCGGTCTGCACCTCTTCAAGGATCCCACGCGCGCCGTCATGATCACCCATCTCGATGTACGCGCGGGCGAGGTCGAGCTTGGTATCCACGGCGTCGATGTCGTCGCCTAGGCCTTTTTCCGTCTCGGCGCCGTTATCGGCCTCGAGCACCACCTCGCTGTCTTCCCCCGCCTCGTCGCCCGTCAGTATGAAGGGCAGATCGCCCTTGCGTGCACCGCTCGCACCATTCATGCCCGCCCGCGTTAGATCCAGATCGCCGGCCGTGAGGTCCTGAACGTCTTCATCGAGTCGAATGGCGAATTCATCGTCAGCCGTTTCATCGTCAGCCGTCGAATTCTCGGCCGTCGGGGCCGCGGTGGCATCCAAAGAGTGATCCCATTGGAAGTCCAGGGCCCCCGCCTGCGCGTCTTCTGCCGCCGATGCCCGCGGCCGCTGTTCCCCATCCGCTTCTATGAGCTCGGAGGGATGCCCGAGATCCAAGGAGAAGTCCAGCACCCCTTCCTCTTCGGGTTCGGGTTCCCCGCCCTCGCCTTCATTTTCCGGCGCAGTGCGCTCGGTCTTCGCGCTGTTACCAGGCCATTCCAAGATGCCGTCCATTTCGTCGAGGCTCGGGGCCTGACGCCGGGGTGTCGAGACCTCTTCGAGTTCGCGTGCCACTGCCGCGAAGTCTATCCGGTCACCGAGGCCGCTGAGCGGGGTAATCTCTTCCTCGTCGGTCAGGCTTTCATCCTTCAAGGATGGCGAGGCCTCGCCCTTGAACAGCGGGTTCTCCGGATCCAATTTACGGCCCATCTCCTCGACCTTCTGCCATGCGGGACCGTGTCCCTCGCAGGCCGCATAAACCTCTTCCGCCACGATCTCGAACGTCTTCTTGTCGTTGCGTTGCAGATAGATCTCAAGGAGCTTCAGTTTCAACTCGATGCGCCCCGGCTCTTTGGTCGAGGCCTCTCTCAGGATCTCCTCAGCCTGCTCGTCGCGCCCATAGGCCAGATACACATCGGCCTCGGCCAAAGGATCGACCTCGTCCGTATGCATGGCGCCACCGGCGCCGGCCTGGCTGAATTCGCTCAGGAAGGAAACATCCGGCGACTTGGGTAGGCCGGCCGTATCGGGCATGTGCCCCTCAGAATTGAGACCGCCGCCCGACAAAATACTTTCCTCGAACTCCGCCATCGTCTGCCGCCGTCTGCGGATCACGAGCAGGCCGCCGCCGAGGACTATGACCAGCAAGGCGCCGAGAATGGGGGTCCGTTCGGACGACATGAGCGTCGACAGGAACGAAGGCGCGGGCGCCGGGGGCGGCAGGGGCCGCACCGGGGCTACCATGCGGCGTACGGGTTGCGCCTTGACGGGCGGTTTAACAGTGGCGTGAGTGGGCGGCTTGACCGGCTTCTTGGGGATGGCGCCCGCCACGACCGGCAGCGGCTTGGCCCGCTCCTTCGCCTGTTTTTGCAGAAGTGCAAGTTCCTGACTTTCCAAAGTCATGAGGTGCTGGGTTTTCTGCAACTCCTTTTGCAGGCGCTGTACGCGCTCCCCAAAGGAACCGGCCACGCCCGCCTTGCCGCGGCCCGCGCCCGGTGTCACAGGTCCGGCGAGCTTGGCGGCCTCGATGCGCAAGGGTTCGTGGTTTGCCGGCAAGACATGCTCGGATCCAAGCGCGCCCGTAAGCCCCGCGCTGCGATCCTTGGCGATGGTCGGGGTGTTCGCAAGCCGCGTCTTGTAACGATTCCAGGCGGTGTCCTGTGAGGCAAGCCACGCCACCGCATGCTGCGGGGCAATGGCATCGATCGCCCGGCGTGTCGGGATCTTGAGTACCGCGCCAGCACGTAACTCATTGACATTCTTATGAAAAAATGCCCCTGGGTTGGCGTGCAAGAAGGCCTCCAAGGTCTGTGGCATGGCCACCCCCCGTGGTGCCGTATGGCTCGCCACTACCCACAAAGACTCCCCGGGACGCACCACCGTCGTCGCCGGCCGTACGCGATGCATCCGCACCGGTGGCGCGAGGTTCTCGGTGATCGGCCGCATTGGCGGCGGCGCGCCACCTGGACTCAACACGGAAACGCCGCTCGCCGGATTCAGGAACGCGGTGTACATATGCAATAGCGAGCCACCCGGCCAGCGGACGCGCAGGAGGAAATGCAGAAACGGTTCATTAATGGGCTGACGGCTTTGCAGGACGAGTTCGTAGCCCCCTCCGGGCGCCCGCTGGACGTGCGCCCGAATGGCCCGTAGCGCACGCGATTTGCGTAAGCCAGCGGCCGCGAAGTCGGCGCTCGAGGCCATGGTGGCGTGCACCGCGTGGCGATCGCTGCGATGGAAGGATACGAGCGGGATTTCCGCCTTTAACGGCTGCCCGAGGTTCGATGTGACCGTGAGCGAGCCTAGGCCGAGCGCCTGTGCAAGGGGTGTATAGAGAAGTGCCGTTGCCCAAAAGACGGGCGCCATTTTCGACCGGTATCTACGCTTCTTCGCCATTACCACCGCTCCTGGGGGCGTTTCCTGTCCCCGAGATCACATCAGTTACATGGGTTTCTTGAGAAAACCCTCGAAGTCATGTTTCCGACTATAGACTATAAATACGACGCTACCAAATGCTCGGCGATCTGGATGCTGTTCAAGGCCGCCCCTTTGCGCAGGTTGTCCGAGACGACCCACATATCGAGGCCGCGCGGGTGCGATATGTCCTCACGAATGCGCCCCACGAAGACCGGGTCGCGCCCCGCTGACTCGGTGACCGCCGTCGGATAGCCTCCCGGTTGGCGGTCGTCCAGGACCACGATACCCGGCGCCTTCTCGAGCAGGCGGCGCGCCGCCGCCGCGGAAAGTTTCTCGCGTGTCTCGATGTGGAGCGCCTCGGAGTGGCCATAGAGTACCGGCACGCGCGCGGTCGTCGGATTCACGCGAATCGACGGATCTCCCATGATCTTGTTCGTCTCCCATACCATTTTCATCTCTTCCTTGGTATAGCCATTCTCAAGAAAGACATCAATGTGTGGCAAGACGTTGAAGGCGATGGGCTTGGGGTAGACCTTGCTGCTGATCGCCGTACCCGCCAACACGGCCCGCGACTGGGCCTGCAGCTCCTCGATGGCGTCCTTGCCGGTGCCCGACACCGACTGGTAGGTACACACATTGATGCGCTCGATCCCCACGGCATCATGGATCGGTTTTAGGGCGACGACCATTTGAATCGTCGAGCAATTCGGGTTGGCGATGATGCCGCGGGCCTTGTAGCGCGCGATGTCCTGCGGATTCACTTCCGGAACCACCAGCGGGATGTCGTCTTCATAACGGAAGTGCGCGGTATTGTCGATCACGATGCAGCCGGCGGCCGCCGCCTTGGGGGCATAGGCCGCGGAGATGTCGCCGCCGGCCGAGAAGAGCCCGATCTGGGCCTGACTGAAATCAAAGGTCGCGAGATCGAGCACCGTAATTTCCCGATCCCCCGACCGGACCGTGGTCCCGGCCGAGCGCTCGGAGGCCAAGGCGTACAGCCTACGGACCGGGAATTTGCGCTCGGCCAGCATCGCCAGCATGACCTCGCCGACGGCGCCGGTCGCCCCCACTACCGCGATATCGTACGTTTGCGTCATACCTTCCTAGGACTCCGGGTGAAATATCCTACTCAATGATCATCAAGACAGTGTGGCGCGCAGGGCCGCGACCACGGCCTCGCCCATAGCGCCCGTGCCGGCGACGGGGAGACCTGGCTTTTGGATATCCGACGTGCGCAGGCCGTCGTCGAGCACCCTCGATACGGCCGCTTCGACGCGTGCCGCCAACAGGGGCTCATGGAAACTGTAACGGAGCATCATGGCCACCGACAGAATGGTGGCCAAGGGGTTGGCGATCCCTTTACCGGCGATATCAGGCGCCGAACCGTGAATGGGTTCGTAGAGGCCACGATCCGACTCATTCAACGAGGCCGAGGGCAGCATGCCGATCGACCCGGTCAGCATGGCCGCTGCATCCGAGAGGATGTCTCCGAACATATTCGTCGTCACTACGACGTCGAATTGCTTGGGGGCGCGGACGAGTTGCATGGCGGCGTTGTCGACGTACATATGGCTTATGGCCACATCCGGATAATGCGTCGCCACCCGCGTCACCACTTCGCGCCACAATTCGGTGGCCTCGAGGACATTGGCCTTGTCTACGGAGCAGAGGCGATGCGCGCGGGTGCGCGCGATCTCGAACGCGCGCACGGCAATGCGTTCGATCTCGGATTCGGCATAGACGAGCGTATTAAAACCCTGACGTTCGCCCTGCTCCAAGGTCCGCACGCCGCGCGGCTCCCCAAAATAGATCCCGCCCACGAGTTCGCGCACGATCATGATATCGAGCCCGGCTACGACCTCGGGCCGCAGCGTCGAGGCCTCGGCCAACTGCGGATACAAGATAGCCGGCCGCAGATTGGCAAACACCCCCATGGTCGCGCGCAGACCCAGAAGGGCCTTCTCGGGTCTCAAGGCGATCGGCAAGGCCTCCCATTGGTGGCCACCGACCGCCCCCAACAGCACCGCGTCAGCTTCCTTCGCTAGTTTCAGTGTATCGTCGGGCAAGGGTTGTCCGTGGACATCATAGGCCGCGCCGCCGATCAACCCAAACTCCATCTCGACGCCCAGCCCGCCCTCGTCCCGCAGGCACTCGACGACGCGCACGGCCTCCGCCACCACCTCGGGCCCGATACCGTCGCCCGGCAAGACCAATACCTTCTTCATATCCGAGACCCCTCCGACCCGAACAGCCATGGCGCCTCGCGCCGCCTGCGCGCCTCGTATGCCTGGATCTCCGCTTCATGTCTGAGCGTCCAGCCGATGTCATCGAGCCCATTCAAGAGACACTCTTTACGAAACGGGTCAATCGAAAAAGTCCCAATCTCCTCGCCCTGCGCCGAGACCTGGCCCGTATGCAAATCGATCGTTAGAGCATAACCCACTTCCGCCTCCACGGCCTGAAACAGACGGTCGACGGTATCCTCGGGCAGGACGACTGGCAACAGGCCGTTTTTCAGACTGTTTTGGTAAAAAATGTCCGCGAAGCTTGGCGCCACGATAGCGCGGATGCCATATTCGACAAGCGCCCAAGGGGCGTGCTCGCGGGACGATCCACAGCCAAAGTTGGCGCGCGCGAGCAAGATCGAGGCACCCTGATAACGAGGCTTGTTCAAGACAAAATCCGGATTGGGCGTGCGCGCGGTCTCTTGACCCGGCTCGCCCTGATCCAGATAGCGCCAATTGTCGAACAGATTGGCGCCGAAGCCCGTGCGCCCCACCGCCTTCAGGAACTGCTTCGGGATAATGGCGTCGGTGTCGACGTTCAAGCGGTCGAGGGGAACGACAAGCCCCGTCTCTTTTTCAAAACGCTGCAAAAGATCCCCCTTAGGATGGACGACGTATGTCGACGAAGTGCCCCGCGATGGCGGCCGCCGCGGCCATTTGCGGACTGACGAGATGGGTACGACCCCCTGCGCCTTGGCGACCCTCGAAGTTTCGATTCGAGGTCGAGGCACAGCGCTCGCCACTCTCAAGTCTGTCGGCGTTCATGGCAAGACACATGGAGCAGCCAGGATCGCGCCACTCGAAGCCTGCTTCTTTAAAGAGGCGATCAAGCCCTTCGGACTCGGCCGCGCGCTTCACAAGGCCAGAGCCCGGAACCACCAGCGCGCGCCGCACACCAGAGGCGACCTTGCGTCCAGCGACGATCCTTGCCGCCGCGCGCAGATCTTCGAGGCGCGCATTCGTGCACGACCCGATGAACACCACATCGATCGGGACATCGACTATGGCGGTTCCTGGACGCAAGTCCATATAGGTCAAGGCCGCCATCATAGCCTCGCGGCGCGCCGGATCGCTCTCGCGCGCCGGGTCGGGGACGCACCCGTCGATGGGGACCACCATCTCCGGCGAGGTCCCGAAGGTCACCTGCGGGGCAAGAGCACTCACGTCGATGACCTGCTCGCGGTCGAATGTGGCGTCGGGGTCCGTGACGTACTCCCGCCAAGCCTGCACGGCCTGGTCCCAGAGGGCGCCGCTGGGCGCAAACGGGCGCCCCGCCAGATAGGAGATGGTGGTCTCGTCCACGCCGATGAGGCCGGCGCGCGCGCCGGCCTCGATCGCCATATTGCAAAGTGTCATGCGCCCTTCCATGGACAGCGCGCGCACGGCATCACCGGCGAATTCGATGGCATGGCCGGTCCCACCGGCGGTGCCGATCTGGCCGATCACCGCCAGCGCCATGTCTTTGGCCCCGACGCCCGCGGGTATCGTGCCCTCCAGGCGCACGCGCATGGTCCGCGAGCGTTTCTGTAGCAGACATTGCGTCGCCATGACCTGCTCGACCTCGGAGGTTCCGATGCCATAGGCCAAGGCCCCGAAGGCCCCATGTGTGGATGTGTGCGAGTCGCCGCACACAATGGTCATGCCGGGCAACGTGGCGCCCTGCTCGGGCCCCACCACATGAACGATACCCTGGCGCACGTCGTCCATGGAAAAAAGCGCTACCCCGAAATCGCGGCAGTTGCGATCCAAGGTCTCAATTTGCACGCGCGATGTCGGGTCGGAGATGCCAAGTGCGCGATCTTTCGTCGGAACATTATGGTCAGCGACCGCCAGATTCGCATCCGGTCGCCACAGGTCGCGCCCGCGCGCCCGCACGCCTGCGAAGGCCTGCGGACTCGTCACTTCATGCACGAGCTGACGGTCGATATAGACGAGGCAGGTCCCGTCGGGCAACTCCCGCACCACATGACTGTCCCACAATTTCTCGTAAAGCGTCTTCCCCATAGAAATCGCCCCTTTCAAAGTGCGCCCATGGTACGCAAAGGGGCCGCCGATGCCAATATTGTGCCGCCGTCCGGCCCAAGGATGGACCTTCGATCCGCGCGTGTCTCGACAGGGCGGCATCCCTGGCCGACAATACCCCCCCTTTGCAATCGACGGCGGGAGGCGCGACCCGTTCGTCCCGAAGTTGAGATACCACCATGACCTTCCTGCAACTGCTGCAAAGCCTGGAAGAGCGCCTAGGCCACATCCATCTCCCGGTGTGGCCGCAAGCGAGCGGCCTCCAGGACATCTTCGAGGGCTGTGGCCTCCATCACGAGCTCACAGTCACGCTTGTGCGCGCGATCTACACCGAGAACCACTGTCGGCATATCAAAGATCCGGTCGTGGCGGAGGCCTCCTTGAAGGCCGTGACGCCGATCCATGCGGTGGTGGCGCACGCCGAGCACACGGATATCGATACCTACCGTTTCTCGGAAGGCTTTCTGGCGGCGCTCCAGGCCGTATTCGAACAAAAACCCCATCCGCGGCCGGTGCGACCCCGGGCGCCGCGGGGGCAGATCTTACCCTTCCCGGCGCTACGCCGTCGGGCGCATCGCTAACAGGCCTCCTGTGCGCGGCCCTTAACGCGCGGCAGGATGACCAGGAAACCCGCCGCCGCTACCGCGGCGGCCGACAGAAACATGCCCTGGGGTCCGACCGAGACCCACAGATACCCGCTTATGGCTGCGCCCACGGCCGCCCCGGCGCCGGCGGCGCTTCCATAAAAGGCCTGGGCACGGGCCTTGGCGCCTGGGCCCGCATAGTGGCTTACGAGGCGCACCGCCAGCGCATGGTAGAGTCCGAATGTGAAGGCATGGAAGGCCTGCGCGAGCGCCAGGGCCGGCCACGAATGCGGAAAGTCCGCAATCACGATCCATCGTACGATCGCAAGCCCGAAGGTGAACGCGAAGAGCCGCCATTCGCCAAAACGCGCGAAGAAACGCCCGGCCTGCCAGAACACGACCACCTCACACACGACCCCGAGGGCCCAGAGGGCCCCAATGGTGGTCTTGTCGTATCCGTAATGGGCAAGGTATACGGAATAAAACGTGTAATAGGGCCCGTAACTCACCTGCATCAGGAAACAGGCGACCAGGAAGGGGGCGAGGCCACGTCGGATCGGCGCGGGCGCAAGCCCCGTTGGCGTTGGCGCCAGAGGTGCGAGCCCCAGGGTCGCGAACCAAAGGCCCAATAACAGGAGGGCGATGGCCGGCACAGTGACCTGCGCCCCGAAGCGGTCGAGAATGGGGCCAAGCCCCAAGACTACGACGATGAAGCCTATCGATCCCCACAGCCGGATGCGTCCATAGCGATCGCCGTGGAAGGCCAGTGTACTGGCCTCCACCGGCGGCAGGGTCGCGTACCAGAAGAAGCTGAAACTCACCATGACCGCGGCGATTGCCACGAAGCTCTGTGCGTAAACGACAAACAGAAAGCAGACGAAGGCCAACAAGGCCGCGCCGCGCACCACCGTCAGCCTTTGCCCGAAACGGTCGCTGAGCCACCCCCCGGCATAGGGCGCGACGATCCGCGATAGCGCAAACAGCGCCATCAGGTCGCCCAGCGCGCGCGGCCCGAACCCGCGTGAACGCAGATAGAGCGGCCAATACGGTAAGAGCGCGCCCAGCGCGCTGAAATAGAACCAGTAGAATGCCGAGCGCGGCCAGTCCTTCTGCGCAATCCATATCAAGATACGGTTGCCCGAGGATCCACACTTCGAGCGGCCGCGCTCAGCCATGGGGGCACCCCTCGGCGCTCCCGAGGGGGCGTGCCCAAGCGCCCCGCCGATCGCGACCGGATCGGCGCGCCTCGGGGCGCAGCATACATGAGAGGGATGACAGCACGGCCCGCATCTTATCCGGGTTTCGGTCGCCTGTCGCAGGGCCGCGACGGACGGGCCCGCTAGTCGCAGCTCGCCGGTATACGGGGCGTTACGCTGGCCACATCGGCGTTTTGCCCACGATGGCGCAAGACCTGGTCCATTAGTGTCAGGCAGAGCATCGCCTCGGCGATGGGGGTTGCGCGGATCCCGACACAGGGGTCGTGCCGTCCGGTGGTCACGATCTCGGCCGCGGCGCCCTCCTTATTCACCGTGCGCCCGGGGATGCGGATGCTGGCGGTCGGCTTCAGGGCCAGCCGCACGACAATATCCTGACCCGAGGAAATACCGCCCAGAATGCCGCCGGCATGATTCGACAGAAAACCATTGGGGGTCATCTCGTCGCGGCTCTCAGAGCCGCGCGCGCTCACCACCGCGAAGCCGTCCCCGATCTCCACGCCTTTCACCGCATTGATGCTCATCATGGCGTGCGCGATGTCGGCGTCGAGGCGATCAAAGATCGGCTCCCCGATCCCGGGCGGGACGTTCTGCGCCACGACCGTCACCTCCGCGCCGATCGAGTCACCCGTGCGGCGCAAGGCGTCCATGTAGGCCTCGAGTTCGGGCACCAGGGATCGGTCCGGACAAAAGAACGCGTTTTCGCTCACGGCATCCCAGTCGACCACCGCCGCCCTGTAGGGGCCCAGCTGCGAAAGATAGCCGCGCACCACGATGCCGTAGCGGGCCTGCAGATAGGTCCGCGCCACGGCGCCGGCCGCAACCCGCGCGGCGGTCTCGCGGGCCGAAGAGCGGCCCCCGCCACGGTGATCGCGTGTCCCGTATTTCTGCTGGTAGGCATAGTCCGCATGTCCCGGTCGGAAGAGGTTCGCGATCTTGCCGTAATCCTGGGACCGAGCGTCGGTATTTTCTATGAGGAGCGCGATCGGCGTTCCCGTGGTCAGCCCCTCGAAGACCCCCGACAGGATACGGACCCGGTCCTCTTCCCGCCGCTGTGTCGTATGGCGGGAGGTTCCGGGGCGTCGCCGATCCAGGTCTGGCTGAATCACGGCCTCCGAAAGCGGCAGGCCCGGCGGACAACCGTCGATCACGCAGCCGATCGCCGGTCCATGGCTCTCACCGAAGCTCGTGACGCAAAAAAGCCTGCCGTAGGTGTTTCCGCTCACGCTAACCCGCCTTTTTGCACTTGATTGAGCGTCTCTAGGATGTCAGCGAACGGGATGCGTGTGCGAAAACGCGTAAGCAGGTCCGTATAGGGAAGTGGTGCACCGTCGAAGACATGACGACCCGCGCAGATCTCGCCATGCAGTCCAACGAGTATCTGTTCCAGGGCCTCGAACACGCCGACGTACTCGCCCAACTCGCAGTCCTCACCCTCGCTCTCAATCGCGCTCAGCATGTCGCGTGTCTCGAAGATCGCCTGGTCCAACAGGTCCAGGAAGTCCTCCTGGTTGGCCGGTATATGCATAGTCACCAAGTATCGGTTAGATTGTGGCGGTCCTTTATGCACGCCAATGATGAAAGCTTACTGAGAATCGACCCATGACGCCAGATGCGCCCGCCTCCGACCACGACCAATCCCCCACCCTGCGCGTCGTCCCGATGCCCGCCGACACCAATGTCGCCGGCGACATTTTTGGGGGCTGGATATTATCCCAGATCGACATCGCCGGAAGCGTGGCCGCCCATCGCCGTGCCCGCGGGCGCGTGATCACGGTGGCGGTCAACGCCGTGCAGTTCCACAAGCCCGTGTTCGTCGGCGACGTCGTCAGCCTCTACGCGCGCGTCGTGCGGGTCGGGACCACCTCGATCACGGTCGACGTCACGGTCTATGCCGAACGGTTCGGTCATGATACACACGCGCAGAGGGTACGGGTCACGGAGGCGACCCTGACCTATGTGGCCATGGGGCCGGACCGTAAGCCCCGACCGGTGCCCCTCCTGGACCGCGACCGCGAGGATCGTCCCTAGGCGCTGCGCGCCTGTCGATCCAGCTCGGCGTGGCGGGCCTCAAATACGAAATCCCCGTCGCGCGTGTCGACCGTGATCATGTCCCCGGGCGAGAAGCGCCCCTTCAGTATCTCCTGTGCGAGCGGGTTCTCGAGATACTGCTGCACCGCCCGCTTCAGGGGCCGCGCGCCGTAGACCGGGTCGAATCCGGCCTCCGCGAGTCGGTCGATGGCCGCGTCAGAGAGCATGAGACCGAGGTCGCGCGAACGCAGCCGATCGACGAGGTTGCCGAGCTGGATAGTAGTGATGTGCCGCAGATCCTCGCGCCCGAGCGGATGGAACACCACGATGTCATCCACGCGATTGATGAATTCGGGCCTGAAGTGTTGGCTCACGATCTCCATCACCGCCTCCTTCATGCGCCCGTAATTGTCTTCTCCGGCCAGTTCCTGGATGACCTGCGAGCCCAGATTGGATGTCATTACGATGATGGCATTGCGGAAATCCACGGTGCGCCCCTGGCCGTCGGTCAGACGTCCGTCATCCAGCACCTGCAAGAGCACATTGAAGACGTCGGGATGCGCTTTCTCCACTTCGTCCAGGAGTATGACCGAATAAGGGCGTCGGCGCACCGCCTCGGTGAGATAACCGCCCTGTTCATAGCCCACATAACCCGGGGGGGCTCCAATGAGGCGCGCCACCGAGTGTTTTTCCATGAACTCTGACATGTCGATGCGCACCATGGCCTCGTCGGCATCGAACAGGAAGGATGCAAGCGTGCGACACAACTCGGTCTTGCCTACACCCGTGGGCCCCAAGAACAAGAAGGAGCCGTTCGGCCGGTTCGGATCGGAAAGCCCGGCGCGTGAGCGGCGTATGGCGTTAGCCACCGCGGCGACCGCCTCGCGTTGACCGACTACGCGCCTATGGAGCTCATGCTCCATGCGCAGAAGCTTCTCCCGTTCCCCTTCCATCATCCGCGAGACCGGGATGCCGGTTGAGCGCGACACCACTTCAGCGATCTCCTCTTCGCCCACCTCCTTACGGAGAAGCTTGGGACGCATCGGCGTGCCGCGCGCCGCCAGCTGCTGCTCGAGTTCCGGAATGCGGCCATACTGGAGTTCCGACATGCGCGCGAAATCGCTGGCACGTCGCGCGCTCTCCATCTCCACACGGGCCCGATCCAATGCCTCCTTGATGTGCTGCTCTCCTTGCAAGGCCGCTTTTTCGGAACGCCAGACCTCCTCGAGATCCGCGTACTCGCGCTCGAGCCGGCCGATCTCTTCTTCGAGTACCGCCAGGCGCTTACGGGAGGCCTCGTCGGCCTCCTTCTGGAGCGCCACCCTTTCGATCTTGAGCTGGATCAAACGCCGATCCAGCCGGTCCATGGATTCGGGACGGGAGTCGATCTCCATGCGAATGCGGGCTGCGGCCTCATCGACCAGATCGATCGCTTTGTCCGGCAATTGCCGGTCGGTGATGTAGCGATGCGCGAGCGTGGCGGCCGCCACGAGCGCCGGGTCCGAGATATCGACCCCATGGTGCACCTCGTATTTTTCCTTCAGGCCCCTCAGGATGGCGATGGTATCCTCGACCGAAGGTTCGTCCACGAGGACCTTTTGGAAGCGTCGCTCGAGCGCAGCGTCTTTCTCTATGTACTGGCGGTATTCATCCAGGGTGGTGGCACCGATGGCGTGAAGCTCACCGCGGGCGAGCGCGGGCTTCAGCATATTCCCCGCGTCCATCGCCCCTTCGGCCTTGCCCGCCCCGACCATGGTATGGATCTCGTCGATGAAGAGGATGACGCGCCCTTCCTGTTTTCCGAGGTCCTTCAAGACGGCCTTCAGTCGTTCCTCGAACTCACCGCGGAACTTGGCCCCAGCGATGAGCGCGCCCAAGTCCAACGCCAACAGGCGGCGGCCGCGCAGACCCTCCGGCACCTCGCCGTTCACTATGCGCTGGGCGAGCCCCTCGACGATCGCGGTCTTACCGACGCCGGGCTCGCCGATCAATACCGGGTTATTCTTGGTGCGCCTTTGCAGAACCTGCACGGCCCGACGGATCTCGTCATCGCGCCCGATGACGGGATCGAGCTTGCCCTGAGCGGCCAGTTCGGTGAGATCCACGGTGTAGCGGTCGAGTGCACCGCGCTGCTGTTCGGCATTCTGGTCGTCGACCTTACCCCCACCGCGCCACTCCTCTATGGCCTGCTCGAGGGCGGGCCGGGACGCCCCTGCCTCGCGCAAAAGTTGGCCCGTGTCGCCCTTGTCCTCGAGCGCCGCGAGCAAAAAGAGTTCGCTTGCGATGTATTGATCGCCGCGCTTCTGGGCGTACTTATCCGTGACGTTCAAAAGCCGCGATAGATCGTTGCCGATATGCACCTCGCCGGCCGAGCCCTCGACGCTCGGCAGACGGTCGAGAAGGCCATCGAGGCGCGTACGCAAGGCGTCGACGGCAAGCCCGGCCTTCGCCAGCAGGGGACGGACACCGTCTTCCTGATCGAGCAGGGCTGCGAGAAGATGAGCGGGCTCGATGAATTGGTGGTCCCGCCCGACCGCGAGGGACTGCGCGTCGGCCAGTGCCTGTTGAAACCGATTGGTAAGCTTGTCCATCCTCATGATCGCGACCTCTCTCTGTTCGCCCTATGAAATGGGGGGTCTTTGAGGGCGTTTCAAGTCACCGCCGGTACGCACCCGGGCGGCGTCGGCCATGAGGCGTGCAGCGCGACCCTAAGAGGGGCGGCCGAGGCCCGGCAAGAGGGCCGTGAGCCCCACGGCCATGAACTGCACGGCCATGGCCGCAAGGATCAGCCCCATGACACGTGTGGCGATATTGAGGCCCGCCGTCCCCAGACGTACGCCTATGGGCTCCGCCAGGCGCAGAACCAGCCACACCAGGATGCCCACCACCAGGATGCCTACGCTCAAGCCCAACTCCGCGCCCAGACCATGCGCCTTCTGGGCGTCGACGATCACGAGACTGATGGCCCCGGGTCCAGCGAGCAAAGGGATCGCCAGGGGAACGACCGCGATATCCTCTTTGGATTCAGCCTCCGCATCCTCCTCGCGCGTATGGCGGGCGGGTGTCGATTTGGCGTGGAACATGGCGATGGCGATCAAAAGGACCAAAAGGCCCCCTGCGATGCGAAACGCGGGCACGCCGATACCGAAAATCTCGAGCAGGCGCTGTCCGGACCACACGGCCACCAGAAGAATGGCGGCCACCGCCGAGGCGGTCTTGGCGGCGATATGCCGCATCTCTTTGCGTGATCGACCGGCGGTGAGAGACAGAAAGAGCGGTATCGCGCCCAAGGGGTTCAAAATCGCGAACACGCCCACCAAGTCCTTGATCACACCGCTCTCCCCGCATGATGCCCGGCGTCTTCTTGTCCCCGCCGGACCGGCGGGCGGTTCAGGTGGGGCTTACGAGCGCGAGCGAGAAATAGCCATTCTCCGCCTCTTCGTGGCGGCACCACCGGAAACCGGCCGCCTCCAGGAGCGCCCTCATGCCCTCTGGCGTGAACTTCCGGCTGATTTCGGTGAGTATAGTCTCGCCTTCCACGAATCGTGTGACAAGCCCGATGCGTGCCATGGTCGCTTCGTGGGTGCGCCGCGCCCGCAAATGCATTTCGATCTGTCCCTCGTCCTCGTTGAAAAAGGCCACGTGCGCGAAGTGACGCGCGTCAAAATCGGCATCCAGGCGGCTATTCAAGACCTCGAGCAGGTTCAAATTGAATTGCGCGGTGTAACCCTCCGCATCGTTGTAGGCCGCGTCGAGGACGCGTTTGTCCTTGATGCGATCGAAGCCTAGCAAGAGATAATCTTCCGGGCGCATGGTGTCGCGCAGGGTTGCGAGGAACGTCAAGGCCTCGTCGTGGTTCAGATTCCCTATCGTGCCCCCCAGAAACAGGAAAAGGCGCGGTCCTTCCGAATAGGGAAGCACCGGCAGATCGACCGCGTAGTCGCCCACCAAAAGCTCCATGTCGAGCCATGCATAGCGCGCCCGCAGACGCATGGCCGCCGCGCGTAAGGCCTCGTCGCACACATCGAATGGCTGGTAGCGGACGGAGAGACCCAGGTCTTCGCACGCCGTAAAGAAGTGATCGGTCTTCTCCGAGGACCCGCTGCCGATCTCCACAAGGGTCCCGGGCGCCACCAGATCCAGGATCCCGCGCGCGTGACACGCAAGCAGTGCCGATTCGGTGCGTGTCGGGTAGTACTCCGGGGTGCTACAGATCTGCTCGAAGAGCCACGACCCGCGGGCATCGTAAAAGTATTTCGGGGGCAAATGCTTGTGTGGCCCCACCAGTCCCCGGCGCACGTCGCGGTCGAGCCCTGACGACCGCAACGATCCCGGCAGGCGCACGAGCGCAATTCCAGTCGCGCCGTGCGTTCCCGACCGAACATCTAGCCCCTCGACTGCCTGTGTATTCCGTTCCATGGCGCCTCCTCGTGATACAACCGAATACCCACTTGCAGTAGAATGCAAGCCATGTGTCGCCTGGCAGCCTACCTTGGACCCTCTATATCGCTGGCGCGGTTTCTCCTGGCGCCCCGACATGGACTGACCGAACAATCCTACGCGCCGCGCGAGATGCGCGAGGGGCACGTCAATGCCGATGGCTATGGCATCGGCTGGCGCGCGGACGACGGGGCGCTGGCGCGCCTGACCTACAGTATGCCGATCTGGGCCGACCACAACCTGCCGACGCTCGCACGGCACATGCGCGCCCCCTTATGGGTCGCGAACGTCCGCAGCGCCACAGCCGGGCTCGCCAACCACCCGGCCAACACCCAACCCTACACCGGTGACGGCCTGCTGTTCCTCCACAATGGCTATCTGGCCGATTTCCCCACACTTCGCGCGCGCCTGCGCCGTGCCTTGTCGTATGACATCGAGTGCTCCATCGAAGGCACGACGGATTCGGAATACCTGTTCGCGCTCTTGCGCCAAGTCCTCACCGCCGCCGATTTCGATGTCCCGGAGGCCCTGCGCGAGACCGCGCGAAAACTGTCCGACGAGTTCGGTGTCGAGCGCGGCCTCCTCAACATCGTGGTGACCGATGGCGAGCGCATCCATGCCCTGCGCCACGCCGTGGGTGGCCCGTCGCCCAGTCTCTACTTCACGACCGACGACGAAGAGTATCCTGGCGCCGCGTTGATCGCGTCGGAACCCTTGACGGAGGGGCCGTATTGGCAAACCGTTCCCGAGCATCATATCCTCACCGTGGGTGGCGATAAACCCGCCCACCTCATATCGTTATAAGCTTATGGACGCCTCGCTCTACATCATACTGCAAGACATCCGGGGCGCGGCCCGGACCCTGGTGCAATCGGTCCCACCAGCGGATCGCCGTCGCATGCACCACCCGGATGTAAGCCCTCTGCTCTGGCATCTCGGTCATATGCTGTACATCGAACAGCAGTGGGTTGGGGAGCGGCTTGCGGGCCTTGCGCACAACAAGGTTCGTGCACGGCTCTTCCGCCCGGACGGATTGCCTAAGCCTGAGCGCACCGCGCACATGCCGGATCTGGACGCGCTGGACTGGGACTGGACGGGGTGGCAGCCGCGCTTCCTGGAGCTTCTGACGGCCGCCGAGTCCGCGCACCCCGACCATCCACTGCTTGCGCGCGACTTCATGCTGCGCTTTCTGATCCAGCACCACGGTCAACACCTGGAAACCATGCACCGGGCGCTCGTGGCGCGCGCGCTCGCGAGGGACGAGGGCACGTTTTGCCCCACGCAGACCCTGACGTCCGCGGCCCTGTCGGTTCCCTATCGCACCTGGACCGGTGGCCATGGTCGCATCGGTGATGACGGACCCGATAGCTTCGACAACGAGCGCCCGAGCCACGATTGGCGCATGCCTGCGTTTGCGATCGCCGAGCGTCCGGTCTCGAATGCCGCCTACTTGCGGTTTATGGAGGATGATGGCTATCGAGATGACCGCTACTGGACGCATGAAGGCCGGCGCTGGCGCGATCAGATCCGGGCCGAGGCGCCGTGGCATTGGCGCCGTAACCGTGACGGGCATTGGTATGGCGTCAATCATTGCGGCCCTATAGAATTGACACCGGACGCACCGGTCGCGGGCCTGTGCGCCTACGAGGCACGCGCCTTTGCCCGCTACGCGCATGCGCGATTGCCGCACGAAGTGGAATGGGAGCTCGCCATGCGTGCCGGGCTTCTGCTGGATGTGGGCTCGGCCTGGGAGTGGTGTGAAAACCGCTTTTATCCCTATTCCGGATTTCGTGCGTTTCCGTACCGCGGCTACTCCATGCCCTGGTTCGATGGAGCCCATACCACTTTGCGCGGTGCAAGCATCTACAGCGCAAGCGCCACCCGCCGTGCCTCGTTCCGGAATTTCCACGCCGCCGACAAGCGCCACGTCTTTGCTGGAGTACGCCTGTGCCATTCCTCGCGCCTCACACACTAATCGCAAACCAAGTACGGATCGCCCTCGAGGAGGACGTGGGCTCGGGCGATCTCACCGCCCTACTCGCGCCTACGCGCCCCGCGCGCGCCGTTCTGCGCACGCGCGAAGATGGTGTGCTGTGCGGTTGTGCATGGTTCGACGCGGTCTTTTCGCAACTCGACCCCGCGGTGCGCGTCATCTGGCGGGCACAGGACGGGGACCGCGTAACCGCCGGTGACACGCTCTGCGAGATCGAGGGCCCGGCACGGGCCTTGCTGACAGGCGAGCGCACCGCCCTCAATTTCCTGCAGACCTTGTCGGGGACTGCCACCCTTGCGCGACGTTACGCCGACGCGGTTGCGCATACCAAGACGCAGATCCTCGATACCAGAAAGACCCTGCCGGGCCTGCGGCTTGCGCAAAAATACGCCGTCCGCTGCGGCGGCTGCGCCAACCATCGTATGGGCCTCTACGACGGCGTCCTGATCAAGGAGAACCATATCGCCGCCGTCGGGTCTATCGCCGCGACCTTGGCGCAGGCCATCGAACTGGCCGCCGGCCGCATGGTCGAGATCGAGGTCGAGACCTTGGAGCAGCTCGAGGAGGCGCTCACTGCAGGCGCCCCACGCGTGCTCCTCGACAACTTCGCGCTGGCTGATCTACGGAAGGCCGTCGCACAAACGTCTGGGCGCGCCCTGCTCGAGGCCTCCGGCGGCATCACGCTGTCCAATGCGGGCGTTTATGCCGAGACCGGCGTCGATTTTCTGTCGGTGGGGGAGCTGACCAAGTCCGTGCGCGCCCTTGATCTTTCCTTGCGGTTTTCCCTGAGCTAGACGTGGTCCGCGCGCGGCCTTGAGAGCGCCTTCTCGATCTGTGCGTTGAACGCGGGTATGTCCTCTGGCTTACGGCTGGTGATGAAGCGGCCGTCGACGACGACGGCTTCGTCCGTCCAGCGGCCTCCGGCGTTCTTCAAGTCGGTCTCGAGGCTCGGCCAGCTTGTGAAATGCCGCCCCGCGACCAGACCGGCATTGATCAAAAGCCATGGGCCATGACAGATGGCGGCCAGCGGCTGACCGGTCTGCGCGAAATCGCTCACGAACTTGATGGCCCGGGCGCTCAGACGCAGCTGATCGGGATTGGCGACCCCGCCTGGCAGCACCAGCGCGTCATAGTCCTCGGGGTGCGCCTCCTCGATGGACTTATCGACCGTCCACTGTGAGCCCGGGGTCAAATGATGGAAGCCCTGCACCGTCTCGCCACGCCTCTTGGGCGCGATGAGATCCACTGCGGCACCCCGCTCTTCGAGGTATTGGCGCGGCATCTCGTACTCAATCTGCTCGACTCCGTCGGTCAAGAGCATGGCTACCCGCTTGCCTTGCAGACTCTTCGTCATGGTGTCGTCTCCTTACAACGTTTACCCCTATGGCCTGCGAGTATTACGCGATCCAGGCCAAAGTCGCCATCCGCCCGCAGACTGGGGTCCTGCGGTAAGAGAAGAGGTCAGGATGCGAAAAACAGCTCTGGCCTCCCCCATAGACCGCCCCGATCCCGGCGGCCTGGAGCCTAAGCCGCGCGAGCGCATAGAGATCGGCGAAATAACGTCCCTGTGCGTTGGGTGTGAAGGCATCGCGCGCGGCGCGCCCAAAGGCGCGGCGGACCTCATCTCCGACCTCGTAGTCGGCGGCGCCTATGGCCGGTCCCAGCCACGCCACAAGTCGGGGCGGCGGCACAGGCAGGGCCGCAAGCCCCGCCTCGATCACGCCGGCGGCCAATCCCCGCCAACCGGCATGAACCACGGCGACGCATTGCCCCTTACGGTCGGCGAGCACGACCGGCAGACAGTCGGCGGTCAGGACCGCGCACACGACACCCGGGCGCGTCGTAAAACTCCCATCGGCCTCGGGTGGGGCTGCGAAAGACGCCCCGGCATCGATGACGGTGCGACCGTGAACCTGATTCAACCAAACCGGCGCCCCCTTGATGTCCAGTTCTCGCTGGAGCGCCATGCGATTGGCGGCCACGTCCTGGGGTGCGTCGCCTACATGCGAGGCAAGATTCAAGGAGGCATACGGGCCGACACTGCATCCGCCCGTACGCAGGGTGGTGAAGGCCCGCACACCAAGCACGGGCCAGGCCGCGGGCAGGATGCGTATCATGTCCCAAACTCCTCCCGCAGGGCGGTCAGTACCTGCGCGAAATCAGCCGGCCGCGACGCCTCGAACGTCCGGGGCTCACCGGTGTTGGGGTGGCGCAGGGAAAGTCTGCGCGCATGCAGGGCCTGGCGCGCCAGGATATGCCGCGTGCGACCGCCGCCATAGGTCTGATCACCCACGAGCGGAAAGCCCAGGTGCGCCATATGCACGCGGATTTGGTGGGTGCGACCGGAGTGGAGCTTGACCTTGACCAGACTGTAAGGACCCAGACGCTCCACAACCGTAAAATCGGAGCGCGCCGCGCGCCCGCCGCTACGCACGCTCATGCGGGTCCTATGACGAATGTCACGCCCTATGGGGGCCTCGACCGTGCCGGTCGCGGGCGGACAGCCGATCACGAGCGCCTCGTACTCACGACCCATCTCGCGGCTCTTCAGCTGACCGATCAGCGACAGACGCGCGGCCTCGGTGCGGGCCACGACCAGGGCCCCCGAGGTGTCTTTGTCCAGGCGATGCACGATCCCCGAACGCGCAAGCGGCGCCAATTCTGGGGCATGGTGCAAAAGCGCGTTTTGCAGGGTGCCCTGTGCGCACCCGGCCCCCGGATGCACGACGAGCCCAGCGGGTTTGTCGATCACGATCAGGGTCTCGTCTTCGAAAATCACATGAAGCGGGATGTCCTCGGCTATGACATCGGCGGGCTTGGGCTGCGGCAAATCGAACTGCACCCGCTCGCCGCCACGCACCAAGGTCGTCGCGGTCGCGGGCTTGGTATCTATGGTGATATGTCCGTCGCGCAGCCAGCCCTGAAGCGTGGTGCGCGAGAATTGCGGCAGCCGACGCGCCAGCGCCCGATCGAGCCTGAGCCCCTGTTCGGCGTCTGACATCTCCAGCCAAAACTTACGCTCGTCTTCCAAACCCTTTCCGCTCACGCCAAATCCGGTTAAGCTTGCATCGGCATATTAGAGAGGTAGGCATGCGTCCCCTGTCCCGCGTTGTTCTGGTTTTCGCCCTTGCGGGCCTCACGGCCTGCGGCCGCGACTATCATCATAAGACCCATCACTGGCCGGCCCGGCGATTCTACGCCAGCGCGGTCAGTTCCCTCAAAGCGGCAAATTATCATCATGCGGTGCGTCTGCTCGAGGAGCTCGAGGCAAGCTACCCCTACGGACGCTACGCCGCCCAGGCCGAGATCGTCGTGGCCTACGCCTATTACAAATCCGGCGAGTCCGACGCCGCCATTGCGGCCACTAAGCGCTTTATACGCCTCCACCCGACCGACCCGCGCGTGGCCTATGCCTACTATCTCCAGGGGCTCGTCAATTTCAATAAGCATAGAAGCCTTATTGAGCGCGCCTTTGGTGTGAATCAGCTCCAGGGCCGCGATACCACCGCGCTGCGCGCGGCCTTGAGGGCCTTTGAGGTAGTCGTAAAGAAGTACCCGCACAGCCAGTACGCCGCCGATGCGGCGGAGCGGGCGAACTATCTCACGGACATGCTTGCCCGCAACAATATCGCGGTTGCCCGCTATTATTATATTCATGGCGCCTATGTCGCCACGGCCAACCGCTGCAAACGCGTGATCGAGCACTATCCGCGGACCCCGGCGGTCGCCGACGCCCTGGGGCTCATGGCCATGGCCTACGAACGTATGGGCATGGTGAATCTGAGCCACGACACGGCGCTCATCCTCGCGCGCAATTTCCCCTCAAGCCCCTACCTCAAACGCTTGCAGCGCGCTCACGTCCTCGGCGGCTCGTAGGAGGCCGTCACGGGATAACGCCAGTCGCGCCCGAAGGCGCGCGGCGTTACGCGCGTGCCCAAGGGCGCCTGTTTGCGCTTGTGTTCGGCGCCGCGTACCAATCGCAAGACCTCGTCGACCAGACGTTTATCGAATCCCGCGGCGACGAGCCCGTTGACGTCCCAATCCTGCTCGACGTAACGCTTGAGAACCGCATCCAGTACATCATAGGCCGGGAGACTGTCGCTGTCCTTTTGATCCAGGCGCAGTTCCGCGCTCGGGGCGCGCTCGATGACGCGCTCGGGGATGACCGCGCCTTGCCGATTGCGGTAACGCGCCAAGGCATAGACATCGGTCTTGAAGACGTCCTTCAGCGGCGCGTAACCGCCCGCCATGTCCCCATAGAGTGTCGTGTATCCGACCGCAAGCTCACTCTTGTTGCTGGTCACGACCACCAAGCCCCGATGCGCATTGGCGACTGTCATAAGCAGGGTGCCGCGGATCCGGGCCTGGAGGTTTTCGGCGGCCAAGGACCGTCCGGGGCCCTGCCAGAGCGATTCCAGGGTCGACGCGAATGCGTCGTATAAGGGATCGATGGGGATCACCGCAAGCTCGAGATCGAGCGCGTCTGCCTGGGCGCGCGCGTCCTCGATACTCATCGCGTGCGTGTAGCGTGACGGCATCATGACAGGCCGCAGCGCGATATGCGGCAAGGCGTCGCGGCACAAGGCCAGCGTCAGCGCCGAATCGATGCCGCCCGAGAGCCCCAACACCAGGGTCTCGAAGCCGTTGCGCCTGACATAATCGGAGAGGCCCAGCTTCAAGGCCTCGTACAGCGCCTCCTCGCCTGACGGCCACGGCGCGCACGTCCCACGCTGGGGGTGACCGGCGGGATCGACATGGGCGATCAAGAGCTCCTCGCTGAAACCTGCGGCGCAGGCCTGGGTCTCACCTGCGGCATCGACGACGAAGGACATCCCGTCGAAGACGAGTTCATCCTGTCCGCCGACCATATTCACATAGGCGAGCGCCACGCGGCCCTCGATGGCGCGGTCGGCGGCCACCTGGAGGCGCAGTCTATCCTTGTCGCGGTGGTAGGGTGAGGCATTGATATTCATGACGAGCTGCGCGCCCGCCGCCGCCGCGTCGCCGACCGGCCCCGACTCCCATAAGTCCTCGCAGATGGTGACACCGATCGCGGTGCCGTTCACGGTGCGCACGAGCGACCCGGTGCCGGTTGCGAAGTAGCGGCGCTCGTCGAACACCCCATAATTCGGCAGTACCTGCTTGCGGTAGAGGCCCGTGATCATGCCGTCGTGAATCCACGCCACGGCGTTATAAAGTCTCCCGCCCTCGGCCCAAGGAAGCCCCACCAGCATATCGATCTCCGGACAGAGCGCCGCGAGTTCGAGGGCGGCGGCCTGCGCGCGGGCCACGAAATCGGCCCGCAGCAGCAGGTCTTCGGGCGGGTATCCCGTCAGGGCAAGCTCCGGAAACGCGATCAGGTGGGCCTTGTGTTCATCGCGCGCCGCGTGCGCGAACGCCGCCATACGGCGCGCATTACCGGTAATGTTGCCGACCTCGCAGCGCATCTGGCAGAGTGCCAAGGTTGCCATTATCGCGCCAATCTCTGGGCCAGCGCGCGGCCCATGCGCGCCGGCGAATCGACCACCGTGACCCCGGCGGCGCGCAAGGCCGCCTTCTTGGCCTCGGCGGTGCCCAGCGCCCCGGCAATCACCGCGCCGGCATGTCCCATGCGTCGACCGGGCGGCGCGGTCGTGCCAGCGATATAGGCGACCACGGGCTTGCTCACATGGGCACGGATGTAATCGGCCGCGTCTTCCTCGGCCACGCCGCCGATCTCGCCCACCAGCAAGATGCCCTGAGTGGCCGGGTCGGCCTCGAAAAGCGCCAAGCAGTCGATGAAGCCAAGCCCGTGCACGGGATCACCCCCAATACCGATACAGGTGGTTTGCCCCAATCCTTCGGCCGTGGTCTGCGCTACCGCCTCATACGTCAAGGTGCCGGAACGCGAGACAATGCCCACGACCCCCGGTTTATGGATGGCGCCCGGCATGATCCCGATCTTGCACTCCCCGGAGGTGATGATCCCCGGGCAATTGGGCCCTATGAGGCGCGTGCTTGCCGGCAGCAGCGCCTTCACCCGCAACATATCCGCCGCCGGGATGCCTTCGGTGATGCACACCACAAGCCCGATGCCGGCGGCGGCCGATTCGAGAATGGCGTCGGCCGCCACGGGTGCCGGGACGTAGATCACGGAGGCATCTGGCTGTACCGCCACCATGGCCTCGGCCACGGTATCGAACACCGGCCGATCGAGGTGTCGCGTGCCCCCCTTGCCCGGCGTCACGCCCCCAACGATGTCGGTCCCGTACTCAAGGGCCTGCTGACAGTGAAACGTCCCCTGCTTGCCGGTGAAGCCCTGACAGAGGACTCGGGTCTGTTTGTGAATGAGTACACTCATGCCTCTTGTGCCCGGCGCACCGCAAGCTGCGCCGCCTCCTCCAGGTCCTGCGTGACGTCTCCCAGAAGACCGCCCTCGGCAAGCGCCCGGCGGCCCTCCTCCTCGCGCGTGCCCACGAGTCGCACCACGATCGGCAGCGCCCGCCCAAGGCCGGAGGCGGCCAACAACAAGCCCTCGGCAATCAGATCGCAACGCACGATGCCGCCGAAGATGTTGACGAGTACCACCTTGACGCGTGAGTCGCTGGCCAGCAAGTGCAAGGCCTCGGCGACCTTTTGTGCCGTCGTGCCCCCGCCTACGTCCAGAAAGTTCGCCGGCCGCCCGCCGGCCTGGGCAATGAGGTCCATGGTGGCCATGGCCAGCCCCGCCCCGTTGACCAGACAACCGATATCGCCATCGAGGCTGATGTACTGGAGGCCGCGCTCGCGCGCCTCTTCATCCTTGGCATCGCCTTGGCGCGGATCCCGCAGGGTCTCGAGGGCCGTCTGCCGGAACAAGGCGTTGTCGTCGATCTCGATCTTGCCATCGCCGGCCACAAAACGGCCGTCCTCGCGCAACATGAGGGGGTTGATCTCCACCAGGAGCGCATCGTGCTCCACGGCCAGGGCGACGAGCGCGCTTACGACCTCCCCGAAGGCCGCGACCGCGCGACCCGCAAGCCCGATCTCCCGGGCCAGTTCCCGGCCCTCATAAGGCGCGAAGCCGCGTAAGGTATCGATGACCCGCGAGATCGGCTTGGTGCCTTCCTCGACCCCCATGCCGCCTTGACGTCCTGCGAGCACCACGCGCGCGCCCGCGCGCCGATCCAACGCACACGCCAAATAGAGTTCGGAGGCGGCGGTCACGGGCGCCTCGAGCAACAGCGCATCGATGGGCAGGCCCGCGGCCGTGGTTTGGCTCGTCACAAGCCGCGTCCCCAAAAGGGCTTGCGCCTGTGCCGCGACCTCGCTTGCGGCCACGACCCGCACCCCGCCGGCGTGCCCGCGGGCGCCCGCGTGGATCTGCGCCTTCACCACACACCGCGATGTGGCAAGCGTAGTGAGCGCCGCCGCAACCTCCGTCACCGCCGTCACGACCACCCCCGGGGGCGTGGCAATCCCATGGGCCGCGAACAAGGCCTTAGCCTGATATTCATGCAGACGCAACGCAACCTCCTCCACCACCGATTTCTGACGGTATTATGCCACAGAGTGCCAGCGCATCTTGCAGCGCCCCAGGGCCATCGCTACCATGGCCGCACGCTCAAGGAGGGTCCTCCGTGTTCCGTTTTCGACGCCGCGCCGCGCTTGCCGCCCTGGCCGCACTCCTCGCGGCCTGCTCGCGTCACGACACACTTACCACCGGGGCGCCGGTGGGTGTCGATGTCGGCTATCCGGTGGCAACCCCGGTGGCCAAGATGACCAGCGCCGTTGGCGACATCGAGCCCGGTGCGAATCCGGTCGTGACCGCATCGCGCGCGGCGGTTGTGAGGGATATCGGCGTGCGGACGGGATCGGTGACCGCGCGCGGGCAAGTGATGGCCACGCTACGTCCGACCGGGACCCGCCAACGACACCCAGAGCCGCTCGTGATCCGCGCGCCCGCGGCCGCCACCGTGACGCGGGTCTTTGTCAGCGTAGGCGAACGCGTACGCGCCGGACAACGGCTGTTGGCGCTCCGCGGTGCCGCGATCCGCATGGCCCGCGCCCCGTTTCCCGCCCGCTTGCGCGCGGTCTTGCAAGCAGGCCGACGGGTGTTCGTACACAGCCCGCTGGCGCCGCGTACGCCGCTCAAGGCGACCATCGTCCGACTGACACACCCGAAAAAGGGAGATGACCTCTATGCGTGGATCGCTTTGCCGCCACGCCGCGGCTTTGCCGTCGGTAGCCCCATACGGGTCGATGTCGTGACCGCGACGGGTACGAGACTCGTCATCCCGCGCAGCGCCGTCTCCTTGCGTCGCCCCGGTGCCGTCGTATTCGTCGTGCACAAAGATCGGGTACAGGAGCGGCGTATAACGATGGGCCGAACGCTGCCACAAGGCGTGGTCGTACGTGCGGGCTTGCGGGCGCACAGCCAGATCGTGATCCGTACTCAAGCCCGCATGATTTCCGGCATGCGGGTACATGTGGAACGACCGCAGGGGCCCTGAAGGCCGTGACCCAACGCAGGCCCCCAGGCCTGCCCCCAGAATGCTATTCTAGGCGCGCATGGCGCCGGACCATCCGCTATGGGAGGCTTTACCCGATCATGAAAAAACGTCTGTCCCTCGCGCTCATTCCCGTACTGCTTGCCTGGAGCGCCCCGCGGGTGCCGGCCGCTGACCTGAAGTCCATCTTTCTCGCGGCCCGCGCCCACGACATGGGCTATCGACAGTCGGGGGCGTCCTACCGCGAGGCGCGCACCATAGGCCCCGAGGCGCGTGCCGCCTTTCTACCGCATGTCTCGGCGGACGCCAATGTGAGCTACAACGACCTCACAAGCCGGATCCTCGGGGGCTCGTCGACCTTTGTCTTCCCAAGCGGCCACTTCACGTTCAATGCCCATGGCTACGGGGTGTCCGTGAGCGAGACCCTGCTCAACATCCAGGCCCTCTATGCCTACCGCGCTGCGGGCGACACCGTGCGCGCCGCCCGCAGCCGTTACAAGCTCGCAAAAAGCGAGCTTGTCCTCACGGTATCCGCGCAATACTTCGGCTATCTCCTCGCGCGTGACGATCTGCACCTGAGGCGTGCCGAGGCACGTGCACTGCGCGCGGAATATGCCTCAGCGATGCACAGCTTCCATCTGGGGCGTGCGCCCATCACCAACGCCAATGAGGCCCGCGCGCGTTACGAGGCCGTCCGCGCAAGTACCCTGGCCGCTGAAAATGCCGTGCGCCTGGCCCGCGCGCGCATTGAACGCATGACAGGCGCGCCCGTGCAGAACCTCTGGTCGCTCGATCTCCACCGCACGCTCCCGCGTCCAGGCACGGGCGTGCTCGCAACTGATGAGGCGCGCGCCATGAACCACAATCTTGTCTTGCAGGCCGCGCGCGGGCAGGCCGCGGCGGCCGCCGCCTATGCCCGTGCGGCGTCCGCGGCCCGTTACCCCACTATCACCGCCCAGGCCAGCTACAGCTACGCCCGCGCCAATAGTGGCGAGTTTGGTTTCGGGACCGTGTTGCGCAACAAGACCATTGGGCTCGACCTGAGGCTGCCCATCTACCAGGGTGGCGAACTATCGGCGAAGGACGCGCACGCCGAGGCGACGGCCTTTCATGCGCGCGTAGCCGCCATGCGCGTCCAGCGCCGCGTTCGCTTCGATGTTCGTCAGGCCTTCTTGAACGTGCGTAACGGTTATGACGAAATCCACGCGCTCGAGGCCGCCGAACGCGCGGCGCGCCAGGCCCTTACCTCCGAGCGCCTCGGTGCGCGGGTGGGAATTCGCAACAACCTCGATGTATTGCGCGCCGAACAGGCCTATTACCGGTCCGAGCGGGATTTCGCGCGTGCGACCTATGGTTACCTTCTGGGCCGGCTCGAACTGAAGGCCGCGGTGAGCCATCTGACGGTTGGCGATATCGACCGGCTCAATGCGCTCTTAAAGCCGCCCTCCGTAGCATCCGCGCCGAGCAACGGAGATCTGGCGGCGGGGATCGGCGCGCGGCCATGATAGACTCCGCGGCCATCAGCTGCTCCATTTTTGGCAGCGTGGCCGAGGTGCCGCAGGACATGTGGAACGCGTTATCAGGCCCCCAACCCTTTGTGCGTCACGAATTTCTCCTGGCCCTCGAAGAGAGTGGCTCGGTCGGCGAGGGTACGGGTTGGCGCCCCGAGCCCTTGGTTGTCCATGAGGACGGGAGGCTTGCGGCGCTCGTGCCACTCTATCGAAAAGCGCACTCCTATGGCGAATATGTCTTTGATTGGGCCTGGGCGCGCGCCTACCAGAACGCCGGTCTCGACTATTATCCCAAACTGATCGCGGCTATCCCTTTCACGCCGGTCACAGGACCAAGGTTTCTCTGCGGCGAGACGCCGCGCCGCGCGGTCCTGATGCAAGCCGCCACGAAAGCGCTGCGCACACATGCCGCGCGCACCGGCGCGTCATCCGTTCACTGGCTTTTTACCACCGACGACGACAGTACAGGCCTCGCGCAGGAGGGCTTCGCGCGGCGTAGCGCATTTCAGTTCCATTGGCACAACGCAGGCTGGTCGAACTTTAGCGATTACCTGGCAGCCTTGTCGGCCGCGAAGCGCAAGAACATCCGGCGCGAACGCCGTCAGGTGGCTGACGTCGGTGTCCGCTACACCTTCTACGAAGGGGTCGATCTGAACGAGGGGCTGTGGGATGTCTTTTATGATCTCTATCTCGCCACGATCGCGAAATATGGGGCAATACCCTACCTCACACGCGCCTTCTTCTCGCATATCGGCGCCACAGTCCCTGGCGTCATTCTTCTCCTGGGTACCCAGGGTAACCGGATCGTGGCGGGCGCGCTTTTTTTCCGCGATGCCACAACGCTGTATGGCCGGTATTGGGGGGCCTTGGCGGCCCTCCCGGGTCTGCACTTCGAGACCTGTTATTATCAGGCGATCGATTATTGTCTCACTCATGGGCTCGAACGCTTCGAGGCCGGCGCCCAGGGGGAACACAAATTGAGTCGGGGTTTTCTGCCGACCCCGACCTACTCCATGCATTGGCTGGATCACCCGCGATTCCACAGCGCAGTCGATGACTACCTTGCCCGGGAAAACGCGGGGCTTGAGATCATCTTAAACGACTTGAACGCACACACACCTTTTCGCAAGCCTTCATGACACGGATTCCCTTGGATGTGGATCGCGCGCACTTCCCCGCGGTCGTCCCCTGCCCGCCCCGGCACCTGTACGGGGCCGCGGGACTGAAGCGCGCCACATCTTCGCAAGCGCCACCGCGTAGCGGACACTGGAGACCGGCGTGATCACCCGGCTCACACGCGATTCCCTGGTGTTCCCGCCGGCGGATGAGGCGCCACCGGATGCACCCCTCGCAGTCGGAGGCGATCTGTCGGCCGCGCGACTGCTCCGTGCCTACCAAGCGGGCATCTTCCCCTGGTACAACGAGCCGCCCATCTTGTGGTGGTCGCCTGATCCGCGCATGGTCCTCTTTCCTGATGAGCTGCGTATCAACCGCAGTCTCGCCAAGGCCTTGCGCAAGGGCACATTCGATATCACCTTCGACACTGCGTTCCCCGCCGTGATCCGCGCGTGCGCGGCCCCGCGCGCCCACGCGAACGGGACCTGGATTACGCCCGACATCATAGCCGCCTATGAAGACCTATTCCGTCGTGGCCATGCGCACAGCGTGGAGGCCTGGCGGGATGGGGTGCTCGTCGGCGGACTCTATGGCGTAACGGTAGGCGCTGCCTTTTTTGGGGAATCCATGTTCAGTACCGTGAGCTATGCCTCGAAAATCGCTTTCGCGCAGCTCGTCTTCCGGCTGCGTGAGAAGGGTTTTTCCTTGATCGACTGCCAGGTTACCTCGGAGCATATGGCTTCGCTCGGGGCGCGCACCATCTCCCGCCAGGCCTTTCTCCAGCGCCTGGACATCGCGGTGGATCAGGCGATCCCCGTCGGGCGCTGGACTATCGCCGCGGAGATCTTGCCATGAGCGTCGCCAAGACGGCACCGCACCTCTTTTTGTCGACAGCCCATGCGTGCAGCTATTTGCCCAAGCAGACGGCCAGCACACTCTTTATCGACCCTCGCTTCCCGGTGACCCCGGAACTGTTCGGCGACTTGAATCGTCGTGGCTTTCGCCGCAGCGGCGATCTCATCTATCGGCCACATTGCCAGAACTGTCAGGCCTGCGTGCCCGTGCGCATCGCGACCGAGGCCTTCGTCGCCAGTCGCGCCCAGAGACGCACGCGGGACCGCAACCAGGACCTGCGCGTGCACACCGTACCGGCCGGTTTCGATGCCGAGCACTTTGTGTTGTTCCTCCGCTACCAGAACGCCCGGCACCCGGGAGGCACCATGGCCAACCCCGACGCGCCCACTTATCTGCGCTTCCTGGTCGGGCGCCACTGCGACACCACGTTCTATGAGTTTCGTCTCGACGGCGTGCTTGCCGCGGTGGCGGTCGTCGACACGCTCTCGGATGGATTGTCCGCGGTCTACAGCTTCTACGATCCCTCGCTCTTGGCGCGCGGGCTTGGCACCTACGCTATCCTCTGGCAGATCGATGAAGCCCGTCGGCGCGGTCTGCCCTTCGTGTATCTCGGCTACTGGGTCAAAGACAGCGACAAAATGGCCTACAAGACGCGGTTCAAACCCCTCGAGGCCTACCGCAACGGTCGCTGGTCGCCGCTTTGGGAGACATAGCGGAGGTCCGGTGTGGCCGGCCTCGGAGCACCTTTGGTCACGTCTCCTCGGCACCCACCCTTGGCCACGAAGCCCGGTGGTCCGGCGTGGGCCTAGGCCCAAAATGTCTTTACGCGCCCCCGGGCTTCGGGCATCATAAGCGCCTTCTTCGGGAGCGTGAGAGTGTCTAAGGAAGAACATATTGAAATGGAGGGTACGATTGTCGATACCCTGCCGAACACCTTGTTTCGCGTAAAACTCGACAATGGGCATGTGGTCACGGCTCATATATCCGGCAAGATGCGCAAGAACTACATTCGCATCCTCACGGGCGACAAAGTGACGGTACAGCTCACGCCCTACGACCTCACCAAGGGTCGCATCGTCTTTCGCGCCCGCTGAACGCGGCGTCGGGCCTTCCGTCACGCGGTCTTCGGACCCACCAGCAGCGCCTCCGGCACGTGAAATTTCAGGCAGCACGCGATGTCGAGGATGACGCCGGGCCGAGCCCGTACGCTCACCCATAAGAGATTGAGGTTCAGGTTCATATCCGCGAATACGACCTCCGGAAAGGCCTTCAGCACGGCATCGACCTGGGTCAGGACCGCGCGACGCTCGGGCCGTGACCGCTGCTTCAATCCCGGGAACAACATCATAAAGTCGCTCAGCAAATGCCCCGACTCGTCACGCGTGGGGACGCGTGCGTAGAGCGGGCACGAGGGCAGCAGACTCTGCGCCGAACTCTCCAGAGCCTGCGGCCGCCATGCGATGAGGCTACTCCTGTACGCCCACCGGCTTTTCGGCATAGTCAAACACAAGACTGTCGTTCTCGGCCCGTACACTCACGGTGCCGCCGTTGGCAAGGCGCCCGAATAAGAGTTCGTTGGCGAGCGGCTTCTTGATGCGCTCCTGAATGAGGCGTGCCATCGGGCGCGCCCCCATCGTCGCATCATAACCCTTGAGCGCAAGCCAGGACCGGGCCGAAGTCTCCACTTCGATCGAAACCCCCTTGTCTTCGAGCTGCCCCTCGAGTTCGACTATGAATTTGTCAACCACATGGGCAATCGTGTCCGTTGATAACGGCCTGAAGCTTATGATGGCATCCAGACGATTACGGAATTCCGGTGTAAACGTCTGCTTGATCGCCACGAACTCTTCGCCAGCATGCTCTGCCGGCATGAAGCCCATGCCCGAGCGACCCATCTGGTCGGCTCCCGCATTGGTGGTCATGACGATGATCACATGCCGGAAGTCCGCCTTGCGTCCGTTATTGTCGGTGAGCGTCCCGTGGTCCATCACCTGCAAGAGCAGATTGAAGACTCCAGGGTGGGCCTTTTCAATCTCATCGAGTAAAAGCACGCAATGCGGATGTTTATTGATGGCGTCGGTCAGAAGGCCGCCCTGGTCGAAGCCCACATAGCCTGGGGGGGCGCCTATGAGGCGCGAGACCGTATGCCGCTCCATGTACTCCGACATATCAAAACGCACGAGCTGCAAGCCGAGGATGTAGGCCAGCTGCCGCGTGACTTCGGTCTTACCCACACCGGTGGGGCCCGAGAACAGATAGGAACCGATCGGCTTTTCGCCTTCGCGCAACCCCGAGCGCGCCATCTTGATGGACGCGGCGAGTGCGTCGACCGCGGCATCCTGACCGAAGACCACAAGCTTCAGAGATCGGA